>CBDUQN010000107.1:0-9430 GCA_965369375.1 uncultured bacterium
GGGCGTTCCTCAGGCGCCGATCGGCGAATATCCCGATTTCGTGATAGACGAGGAGCTCGAGGACGATATCGATCCCGATACCCTCGAAGCGATACGGGCGCGGGAAGGCAAGAAGATCGGAACGATCCAGCCGTACAGCGTAAAGTTTTCTACGGATTATATCGGTAATGGTATGGGGGTGTACTTCTCAACCGGTTTCGGTTTCGGTCTGATGAACCAGATTTCTTTCAGCGACCTGCTTGGAAACCATCACCTCAACGTTTCGTTCAACCTCTACCGTTCTATCGAGGACAGCGATCTGCTCGTTTCCTACTACTACGTCAAGAAGAGGATCGATTATGCATTCGGTATCTTCCAGATGAGGAACTATCTCAGCTCTCGGGTCTCTTCGGTGGGGGAGACATTTATCAATTACCGCTATTTCACGGAGCGCAACTATGGAGGCTACGTGCTCGTCAGCTTCCCGTTCTCGATATCGACGCGCATGGAGCTCGAGTTCCAGTCGTTCGTCTCCGAGAGGGATTTTTTCGATCAACTCGTCGAAGATCCCGATAATCCGGGAGATATGATTCTCGTTCCGGGCGAGAGATCGACGCGGAGACTCTTTCAGCCGACGCTTTCTTTCGTGCATGATTCCGCATATTTCGGAAACTTCGGCCCCGTTATCGGTTCGCGCTGGATGGCGAGCGTCTCCCGGGCCATCCCGTTCGGCAGAAGCGATGTATCGCGCATGTCGGCGTATTTCGATTACCGAAAATACATTCCGGTTTTCTACCGGAATTATTTCGCTTTCAGGGGGATCGGAGCATTCAGCACGGATGAGGATGCGCAGCTATTTTTCCTCGGCGGACCGCTCACGATGAGAGGGTACGATTATCTCCAGTTCATGGGATCGCGGATGCTCCTCTTCAATTTCGAGTACCGGTACCCGCTCCTCGATGCAATCATATTCGGCTGGCCGGGGCGCTGGGGTTTCCGTAACGTCGGGGGCACGGTCTTTTTCGATACCGGCGCGGTTTGGGGCCGGGATCATTACACCGAACCGCTGCGCGATGATATTCAACCGAGAACGATCAATGATATCAATTTCTACAGCGATTTCGGATTGGGATTCTACCTTCGATTCGGCTATCTCGTGCTGAACTTCCAGGTTGCGTGGCCGACCGACTTCAGGTACACCGGCAAGTCATTTTTCCACTTCTACATTGGACCGATGTTCTAATACAATATACCCTCTTTCATTCTCTTCATCCAAAGAGCCGAAGGAACATTTAGTGAAGAACGAACTCAACCCGCAGCAGAGAGAAGCGGTGCTCACCACGGAAGGCCCCGTGCTGGTTCTCGCCGGCGCGGGCAGCGGCAAGACGAGGGTGCTGACAGAGCGCATAGCGCACCTGATAAAGAAAAAGAGGGTATCCCCGGAACGGATAATCGCGTTCACGTTTACAAACAAGGCTGCGGGCGAGATGCGGAGCAGGGTCGAAAGGCTTCTTGCAAAACGCAATCTACCGTTCTGGATCGGAACGTTCCACGCCACGGGATTGAGGATACTTCGCAGGGAGGCGAAGCATCTCGGATTCAAGAACAATTTCGCCGTCTTCGATGAGGATGATGCTATTTCCCTGATACGGGACATTATCAAGAAAAAGGATTGGCGCTCAGACGAAAATCCCCCCTCGGTCACAAAGAACAGGATCTCGAGGTGGAAGAACGACCTCATACAGCCTGATGAGGCCCTCGAGACGGCCGTGGATCCCGATGAGGAGCGCCACGCGATCGTATACCGCAGTTACGTGGATTTGCTCCGCAGGTGCAATGCGTTCGATTTCGATGACCTGATCGCGAAGGTGGTAGAGCTCTTTGCCGCGCACGGAAAAATCAAGGATCGATACGCGAGGCAGTTTCTCTACGCGCTCGTCGACGAATTTCAGGATACAAATACAATCCAAATGCTCATGATCGATGGTTTTGCGTCGCGTCATGGAAATCTCTTCGTCGTCGGAGACGACGATCAGGCGATCTACGGCTGGCGCGGGGCGACCACGAGGAATATTCTCCAGTTCGATGAATTGTACGAGGGCACCGTGACGATCCGCCTCGAGGAGAACTACCGGTCGACAAACCGCATACTCAAAACGGCGAATGCCCTGATTTCACGCAACGAACGGAGGAAAGGCAAGAACCTCTGGTCGCGCAAGGGAGAGGGTGAAGCGATAGATCTGTTTTTCGCCGAAGATGAAGTCGAGGAAGCACGGGCCGTCCGGGAGACGATAACGGATTTGATTCGATCGGGCTACCGCCGCAGCGACATAGCTCTTCTCTACAGGACGCATGCTCAGTCGCGGGCGATCGAGAATGCCATGAGACACGGGGGGATGCCGTACCAGATCATTGGGGGTGTTCGGTTCTACGAGCGCAGGGAGATCAAGGACCTTCTCGGTTATCTCAAGCTAATCAATAACGCCAGCGATGATGTGAATTTCAGACGCGCGCTCAACGTCCCCCGCCGCGGTATCGGGGCATCCACGCTCGAACGCATAGAGAAGGCGGCCGGCGAAGAGAGCCTGCTGGTTTCTCTCAGAAAAGCCGGGAATCTTTCACACATTCCGCAGCGGCAGCGGGAGAAGGTCGAATCATTCTCGAAGCTCATGGCCTCTCTCCAGTTGAAGGCCCGCAAGGAAACGGCCTTCGATGTGCTCAATGCCGTCATCAAGGAGACGGGGTACCGGGATTATCTGCTCGAGGATCCAAAAACCGCGGAGGTACGCGTCGAGAATATCGAGGAACTGCTTGTCGAGACCCGGCGGTTCGTATCGAATGCCGAGGATCCCGGACTTGCGAAATTCCTCGAAGAGATAGCGCTTATCAGTGATATTGATTCGCTCAAGGCGGAAGAGATGGTAGCGCTCATGACGCTGCATAACTCGAAGGGACTCGAGTACCGGGCGATTCTGATCACGGGGCTCGAAGAGGGCCTGCTGCCGCACTATTCGAGTTTTGAAGATGCCGAAGAGCTCGAAGAGGAACGAAGACTCTTCTACGTCGGCATCACGAGAGCGAAGGAAAAGTTATATATCTTTTGCGCAGCAAACAGGATGAGATTCGGAAGCTGGAATGGCAGTGAGCCTTCACGGTTTCTCGGCGAACTGCCCGAAGAGTTTATCGAATCCTCCGGCAGATACAGCGCGGCGGATTCGGGTAACGACCTCTTGCGTAAAGTCGATGCTTCTCTCTTTTCGAGGCAGAGGGCGCGAGCGCGGACGGCGGAAGGGACGGGAGTGGGGAAGACGGGGAGCAGCGGGAGATACTACAAGGGAGCTCGGGTACACCACCCGACGTTCGGTGAGGGAACGGTTCGAGAGGTCGAGGGTTCAGGCAAGGAGATGCGCGTCACCGTTTATTTTCCCGGTATCGGCTCGAAGAAATTCCTTGCCGCCTATGCGCCGTTCCGGTTTGTTCGGTAGGGGATGATTACATGATGTCCCCCCGGTTGACAGCGGACTCCGAAACCTGCTAAATATTGTGATCAATTGGATTTCTCTATAAGAAGGAGTGGATGTGGCTCTGAGCGACGAGGAACTCGAACACCTCGAGAAGCTGGCGAGGGTGAAGCTGAGCCCTGAATCGAGAGAGCGCTTCAGAGAGCAGCTCGAGAGGATCATCGATTTTGTACGCCGGCTGCAGGAAGTTGATACAACTACTTATGCAGCAAAAGAATATATCGCTGATCTAAAGCCTTACATGAGGGATGACGAGGCGGGATCCTGTCTTTCCCGCGACGTAGTGCTCGAAGAAGCGCCGGAGCGCGAGGACGGATTTTTCAGTGTTCCACCGGTGATCGAGACATAGAGAGCGGATTATGAAGGATATTACAGGATACACCGCGGCCCAACTCCAGGAGCTCTATGTGCGACGCGAGGTGACGCCGGTCGAGGTCGTCAGGGCGTATCTCGCACGCATCGAGGAAAGTGACGCAACGGTACAGGCCTTCCTGGATGTTTTTGCCGAAGCGGCACTGCGGCGGGCGCGGGAGCTCGAGGCGTTGGGACCCGAGGGGAAACCGCTCTTTGGAGTACCTATTGCGATAAAGGACAATATCTGCATGCGCGGAGTCGCCACGACATGCGCTTCGAAGATACTCGAAGGATACCGGCCTCCGTACGACGCCACCGTCGTCGAGCGTCTTCATGATGCCGGCGCTGTGATTGTCGGAAAGGTGAACCTCGACGAGTTCGCGATGGGGTCCTCTACGGAAAATTCAGCGTTGCAGGTAACGCGGAATCCTTGGAATGCCGAATATGCGCCGGGGGGATCGAGCGGCGGATCGGCGGCGGCCGTCGCCGCGCGGATGGCGCCGCTAGCGCTTGGATCGGATACGGGAGGCTCGATTCGTCAGCCGGCGGGCTTCTGCGGCGTGGTCGGGCTCAAGGGTACGTACGGCAGGGTATCGCGGTACGGGCTCGTCGCCTTTGCCAGCAGCCTCGATCAGATCGGGCCGTTGGCGGGAGACGTGCGTGACTGTGCTATTGCCATGCAGGTGATATCCGGCCGCGATGAGAGGGATGCAACGACGATACAGGAACCGCCGCCCGACCTTATCGCCGGGCTCGAAGCCGGGCTCGAGCAATTGCGCATCGCCGTTCCGTCGGCTCTCGACGATTGGGAACTCGACGACGCGGTGCGGGAAGCGATGCTAGGCACGTTAGAGGAACTTCGAAAGCGGAACGTCGTGGTGGACGAAGTCGATCTCCCCGACATGGAGACTTCCATCGCCTGTTACTACGTGCTCGCGAATGCCGAGGCCTCTTCGAATCTCGCGCGGTACGACGGCGTGAGATACGGACACCGAGCGAAGTCGGAGAGCTTCATGGAGATGTACGAACGAACCAGAGGCGAGGGATTCGGTGACGAGGTGAAGCGGCGGATTCTTCTCGGCACATACGTGCTTTCAGCCGGCTACTACGATGCCTATTACTCGAAGGCGCAGCAGGTCAGATCACTTCTCTGCGACCGGTTCGAACGGATCTTTCAATCTTTCGACTGTCTGATTCTGCCGACATCGCCCACGCCGGGATTCAGGCTGGGCGAACGGCTCGATGATCCCATCGTCATGTATCTCTCGGACATATTCACGACGCCGGCGAATATCGCCGGGCTGCCCGCGATCTCGATCCCCGCGGGTGTTTCAACGGAGAATCTGCCGATCGGCATGCAGCTGATAGCGGGCGCCGGACAGGAGGCGAAACTGCTGCGGGCCGCAATGGGGCTCGAGCGGATATACCGTTTCAGGGATCGGTTTTCACTATAGGTGGTGTGATGCCAAAGCAGAAATTCGAACCAATCATCGGCCTCGAGGTTCACGCCCAGCTCCTCACCGTGAGCAAGATCTACTGCAGCTGCCCCGCAGCCTATGGAGCGGAACCGAACACCCTCGTGTGTCCCGTGTGCCTCGGACTGCCGGGGGCGCTCCCCGTATTGAACAGGGAAGCCGTTTCGATGGCAATCAAGATGGCCCTGGCGACGCACTGCCGGATAGCGGCCCGGAGCGTCTTCGCGCGGAAGAATTACTTCTATCCCGATTGTCCCAAGAATTACCAGATATCGATGTACGATAGGCCGCTGTGTGAGGACGGTTACGTGGAGATAGAGTCGGATGGAGCCGTTCGCCGCATCGGAATCGAGCGGATTCACCTCGAGGATGACGCGGGTAAGCTCGTTCATGCGGATGGCCGCGCGAGCCTCGTAGATTTCAACAGGTGCGGTGTTCCGTTGATCGAGATCGTGAGCAAGCCTGATATTCGTTCGCCGGAGGAAGCGGGCACATACCTCAAGAGGATCCGTCAGATCCTCGGATATCTCGGAATCTGTGACGGGAATATGGAGGAGGGGAGCCTCCGGTGCGATGTCAACGTTTCTCTGCGGCCAGAGGGAACCGATGAGATGGGAACGAAGACGGAGATCAAGAATCTCAATTCATTCAAGGCCGTCGAGACGGGCATACGGTTCGAGATCGAGAGGCAGAGAGAGCTGCTGTCAAAGGGGGAGACGATCGAGCAGGTGACGAATCTCTGGGACGCGGCGGGCAAGCGCATCATCGTGATGAGATCAAAGGAATACGCCCACGACTACCGGTATTTTCCCGAGCCCGATCTCTTGCCGCTCGAAGTGGACGGGCGGTGGATAGAAGAGGTGCGGGGCGCGGTTCCGGAAATGCCCATGGATAGAGAGCGGAGATTGATGAGCGATTTCGGCCTCTCCGCCTACGATGCAGGAGTCCTCTGCGCCGAGAAGGAACTTGCCGATTACTATGAAGCGGTTGAAGAACTCGTCGGTGATCCGAAGCTCAGCTCGAACTGGGTAATGAGGGAAGTGCTCGAGGAACTAAAAAAGAGCGGGCGCCGGATCGACGAGTTTGATGTCGGGCCGGACCGTCTCGCCGGCCTGGTCATTCTCGTGCGGGACGGCATCATAAGCGGTTCGGCGGGCAGAGAGGTTTTCAGGGAGATGGTTACGAGCGGCGGCGATTCGAAAGCGATCGTCGAGCGGCTCGGCCTCGAGCAGATAAGCGGCGAGGGCGAGATCGATTCGCTCATCGATGTCGTTCTCGAGGATAATCCGAAAGAGGTGGAGCGTTACAGGGCCGGAGAGACGCAGCTGCTCAGGTTTTTAGTGGGACAGGTGATGAAACGGAGCGGGGGAAAGGCGAATCCTCGGCTCACCGATGAGATGCTGCGCACAAAGCTGGAACAGTAAAGATCATTCCCGAGTTCTATTTCAATGCATATCTGACAACGGCGTATCCCCCGGTCAGGGTCATCAATAGGGCACAGAGCACTAATGTTGAGGCGAGCACCCAGGTTTCACCGCCGGCCGCCTTGATGATCCATCGGGGAAGGTTTTCGGAGAAGCTCTCTATAGCGCTAACGAAGCCGGTACCGATAACGGGGGCAAGTCTGCCGATAGCCTCTCGATACGTAAAGATGATTATGCCTGCCATGACGAGCAGAAAATTGGCTATTACCGGAAAACTCCAGATGGCGGCCGGTGAGAACCGCCTGCGCCTCTCAGCGCCTCTCACGCGCCGCATGACATTCCTCGTTACAATCTCGGCAGAGGGCAATTCCGTTTTCAGCCCCTCGAGCGCTTCTTCGAGGTGCCGGTAAACGGCGTACGATTCACGGCATCGCGCGCACGTCTCGAGGTGGCTCTTTACGAGGCGCTCTTCGGGGGGCGAGAGGCCTTCCTCGGTGTAGCGCGGGAGGAGATTCTCGGTTTCACGGCAGCTCATTGGATTCCATATCTCCTTTCCTCTTCACGGACCGATTCAGCGGTCAACATCTTCTTGAGCGACGTCTTTGCTCTATGGAGGTATGTTTTCACCGTTCCCACCGGAATATTCATTATTTCGGCTATCTCGGCGTACGATTTTTCCCCCATGTATCTGAGCTCTATAACGACGCGGTAGTGCTCATCGAGTCTCGAGATGAGCTTGCGTGTCCGCTCGCGCGACCGGCTGATTCCCAGGGCCTCTTCAGGATTATCGCCGGAAGAGGCGATCGGCTCGACCTCATCTATCGACAGGTGGCTGCCTTTCAGCTTTGCCGCGGCGTTGAGCGATTCGTTTCTTGCGATACGGTAAATCCACGTCGAGAGCTTTGATTCTCCGCGAAATGTGCTCAATCCCGTATAGATCTTGATAAACACTTCCTGAACGATATCCTCGACCTCTATGCGGTTTCCCACGATTCCCATGACAACCGAGTAGACGATCCCCTGGTATTTTTCGACGAGCTTTCGAAAGGCTCTCTCGCTCCCGCGAAGGATCCTCTGAACGAGATCATGGTCGTCACCGCCGGTCAAGCCTGCTCCCTCCATAGTAGTAAGACATGGCCTGGCACATAATTGTTTCAAAAATAATTATGCCATACCGGCGTGAAATACCCATGAAAAAAGAATGAATATTTTTGAAACATACCGGTCCGTTCCCTGTCTTATGTGGTGAAGAGGGAACAAAGATTGAAAGGAGCGTCTGTGACAGGAGGCTCATTCGAACGAAAGGAGATGATATGTGGCCCTTTAGCATCAGCCCCAGCCATATCGCGGTATTCATCCCGATAATCGTCGTTATCGGGGTATTTGTTACGGTTATCGTGGGAGTTATCTTCCAGAACAAGCACAAGGAGCTCGAGCACAGGGAGCGCATACTCGCAATGGAGAAGGGTATCTCGATACCCGAGCCGCCGCCGAAGACAAAGAAGCGGCCGAGATACCTCGCCTTGCGGACATGGGGGATCGTGGTTCTCGGCGTCGGTATCGCCGGCGTCCTGGGTATCACGGGGGAGGCCGGTCTAAGGCATGGGCTCTGGGGATTGGTCCCTGTTTTCATGGGGTTGGGGTTGATAATAAGCTCGGCTCTCGAGAGGAAAGACATCGAGCGCTTAGAGGAAAAGGAGCGATCTTTGAATCGCTGAATCCGCGCGGCCGCAGCCGGCTGTTTGCAGGGCGGCACCTTCTGAAGGCGCCGCCCTAATTTTATGGCCTAATATTAATTAGGCAACATTATCGCATTAGGGAATCGCTATTTCACAAGCAGGAGTATCCATTCCCGGATTGCGAATGGCGCCTATCCGGCCCCCAGCGGTATCCCCACTGAATCCCCAGAGGAATCCCCACTGAATCCCCAGCGGTATCCCCCCCCGGTATCCCCACGGAATAGCTATAGACAAAAAGGTACCGTTATGTTATAATGATTCAAAATCAGGTGTTTCTTCAGCTTACGGGGGTAAAGTATATCGAAATCAATTGCAAAGGGATAGGCGTTCCAATTAAAGTAACTTATCATGTTACCGAGTGCTGGAAAAATCAATTTAAATAATTTATCAGGGAGGAAGTCATGCATCGATTGATAATACTAATTCTCTCAGTCGGGTTGATTGCTATCGTTTCAAATGGTGTTTCCGCACAAAGCTGTGATTCGGTTTCCTTTGCGGTAAGTGCCGAATTCCCGAATGATCCCGGATTTGAAGGAATGTATAAATATACGATTTCTGGATATTGGGAAGTCACTGGCCCTGAGGAGGGAGGGGGTTTGAGCTATCTTCTGTTTTCGCTGGGCATCGAATGCCCCTGTCTGTGCGATAGCGCATCGGGGGGAGTTTACTTTCCCGATCCGGCCGGAACGTCTACCGGTATCGACGGTGAAACAGATGAGGAGTGCGAAGTCGTATACCTGGGATTTGTCGAATGTAACGGTCTCGAAGACATTACGGACGATGTCGTAATCAAGTTCGAAGTACCCGACAACCAGACGTGTGAACCGATCGAATATGGCACTGGTACATGGATCTTCTATTCCACGATGCCTCCATTGCCCTGGACTGAGTATGCCGATGCAACAATTATCAAATATGGTGAAATGCTTTGCACTAGT
>CBDUQN010000108.1:0-9139 GCA_965369375.1 uncultured bacterium
GTGGATCTGCCAGGCGACGATCAATATGGCGGATGATGAGGAACTGCTCCGATTGGCCCGGCGCGCCGGGTGTTCCGGCGTTTTTATCGGCTTCGAATCGCCTAACGACGAGGGACTGGTCGAGGTGCACAAGAAGTACAACATTCAGAAAGACCGCGATTTCGGGGTCTCGGTGCGCCGGATCCAGCGGCACGGTATCAGCGTTGCCGGCTCGTTCATCATGGGATTGGACGTCGATCGGCCGGGCATCGGCCTGCAGATCGCCGATGCGGCCGATCGCTATGGAGTGGATTTCCTCAACGTGTTGTTTCTAACGCCATTGCCCGGGACCGACCTTTGGAAGAGAATGGAGGGGGAAGGACGCATTGACTCAGGCCAATTCCCCGAAGACTGGAAATACTACACGCTGACACTTCCCGTGGGGCGTTACCAACATCTCAGCCGGGACGAAATCATCAACGAGATGGATTCTTGTAACCGCAAGTTCCATTCGCTGAGAGGAATTCTGCGCCGCGTGGGACGCAATCTCTGGAAGAAACAGCATCCCATTCTTACCCTGGTAGGCAACCTCTCCTTCCGCAACAACGGTCGCTTGAACATGAAAAGGTGCCACGAATTCAAGCGGACCCACGAGCAGACCCGCGACCGCTTACAACCCGCTCGTCCGCTGCCGGCAACGGGCGACAATCTGCATGTCTTTGCACCACGTCTCCCTGTGCACGAATCGAGTCAGGACTGACGGGATGTTGCATCGTCACGGATGCGGTTAAGTGAAGCTGACTCAATGTCCATCGAGCTTCAGCTGAACGAGTGTAATCCGTTGGCCCGTAGCCCTGCCCTCCGGCGATCACACAACCAGATGCCCAAATTTGTGAATTCTCGATGCGTGAATACCGCTGAGCTCGAACAGAGACTTTCGGGCGTTTTTCCGTTAGGGACGCCGGATTTATATGCGAAGGCCCGTGCACAATCAGGTCCCGCGGTCGCCGTCGGGACGCCATCTTTTTCTCTCATGACGTCTCCGGGTGTATTATATTTACAATAATATAAATTGAACCGGTCCATTAACCCGTAGGGCAGAGTTGCATGGGCATGCCCGTGGGTATCTACTCTTCGGAAAATGACGATAGCTATCTCTGGTGTTACGACGGCTCCCAGATCTACTTCGACGATCCTGCGGTCGATACTCCCTGGGGTTCCGATGTGTCCGGTCGCTTGATACGGACTCTGGTTGATGAAGAACTTCCTCGATGACGCAGCGGATGGTGCTTCTCAGATGAAGAATGCTCTTTGTTTTCGGTGCCGAGCTTTTTGTTTTGACTGGTGAGTACGGCGGTCATAATGCCACCTCAACAAGAAAGAAATATCAAGAAATACATAGCCCGTATCCTGGTTATCTGGACC
The DNA here is from genome assembly GCA_965369375.1 of uncultured bacterium. Lineage (GTDB taxonomy): Bacteria > Krumholzibacteriota > Krumholzibacteriia > Krumholzibacteriales > Krumholzibacteriaceae > CBDUQN01. The sequence continues at coordinate 1,405 of CBDUQN010000108.1, forward strand.
ATTGAAGTTATTGCTCTCGTGACGGTAGCTTGGATTCTTTCTGGAGTCAAAATAGATAATCTGAAGACTGCCGTATCGGTTGTGGGTGTCATAGCCCTTTTAAATGCTTTGCTTTGGCCATTCTTGAGTTATGTCTTCATGCCTTTTGCCGTTTTTACGCTTGGTCTTTTTTCGCTATTCCTCAACGGTTTCATCATCTATCTGGCACAAGTTTTGGTCGGTGGTTTTCAGATCAGCAATATTTGGACTGGTATTCTGGTTGCTCTCGGGATGACTTTGATCACCACTGTACTCAGCAGTGTGCTCACTATTGACGACGACAGCTCCTATTATCGCAATGTTATCCGAAAGCGCATGAAAAAAGCAAAACAGCCCGTCGAGACGGATATCCCCGGAATATTATTCCTCGAGATCGATGGCCTGGCGAAAGAGATTCTGGAAAAAGCTATAGCCGAAGGATACATGCCGACCCTGGCCGGATGGATAGAGGAAGGCAGTCATAAAATCATCGGCTGGGAATGTGATCTTTCTTCCCAGACGTCTGCCAGCCAGGCCGGCATCCTCCACGGCAACAATCATGATATCGTGGCTTTTCGCTGGTATGACAAGAAACAGGGCAAAATAATGGCTTCCAGCGACTCTGCTTTACTTCCCGTTTTGGAAAAAGAGAGATCAGATGGAAACGGACTGCTTGTCCGCAATGGTGCAAGCCGCGGAAATATGTTTTCCGGGGATGCTCCGAGTGTGATGTACACCGCCAGCACGCTGAAAGATCTCTCCCGCTTGCATACGGGGGATTTTTACGCCTTTTTTGTAAATCCGTATAATTTTTCCCGCACTCTCCTGCTTTCGATCTGGGAAATTATCCTGGAAAAATGGCAATTCCTAAAAGCACGCCTCAATAATGTCCAACCGCGCTTGGGACGTGCCGAAAGAGGAGGTATCTATCCTTTCATCAGAGCCGTAACGAATGTTTTTATGCGTGATCTTACGGTTTACACATTGATCGGCGACATGTTTGCCGGCATCCCTTCTGCGTATGCTACCTTTCTGGGATATGACGAAGTCGCCCATCACTCCGGGCCGGAATCCGAGGATACTCTTAGCGTTTTAAATAAGCTCGACAAAAAGTTTGCCCGTTTGGAAAAGGCAGCCCGCCAAGCCCCGCGGCCCTATCATTTTGTTGTCCTCTCCGACCACGGGCAAAGCAACGGCGCAACTTTCAAACAACGGTACGGTCAAACGTTCGAAGAGTTTGTCCAGCATCTGGCTACTGATAAATGCAGGGTGCAGGGCAGCGTTGGAACCAATGAAGACTGGGGGCACATCAACGCCTTTCTCACCGAAACTATCCACACCCAAAAAGAGGCTATCTCAAAACCACTAAAAAAGATCGTTAGAAAAAACATCAACGCTGACGGCGAGGTTGTTCTGGGCCCCGAAGCAGATCTGGAAAAACAACCATCCGAGTCTTTTGATAAAGAAGATGTCATTGTACTTGGCTCCGGCAACCTCGGTTTGATCTATTTCTCTGGTTGGCAGGAGCGTTTGTCGCTGGAGCAGATAGAACAGGCCTTTCCGGGATTGATTTCAGGGTTGGTCGAACATGAAGGTGTTGGATTTGTTATGGTGAACTCCGAGAAGCACGGACCGATTGTGGTCAGCGCCACCGGCAAATGGTATTTGAATGATGACAAGATAGAAGGAGATGATCCGCTGGAAGATTTCGGTTCCAACGCAGCTTATCACTTGCGCCGTACAAACGGCTTCCCAAATGTTCCTGATATTCTTGTGAACAGCGTTTGCCATCCCGAAAGAAATGAAGTGGCCGCACTGGAAGAGAAGATCGGTAGTCATGGTGGGCTTGGAGGTCTGCAATCAAAGCCCTTTATGCTCATTCCCTCGCACTGGGAAACCCAGCAGGAACACATCATCGGCGCCGAAGCAGTATACAAAGAATTCAAAGGCTGGCTGGAAATGGAACAGGGGAGCGAAGGATAGGCCGACACGCATCAATCCTTGAAAGTAAGGCAACGTGACTCGACATCCGGGCGACCGTTCCGGAGCGGATTTGCGACGGATTTCCTCGTATAAATATTTGATAATCTTTAGTAAGCTTATCTTCCATATAGTACGCGTAGAATCCTGTGCGGCATGGAGCGGTGATGATTTGCATATTACATGGGTATCTTCTCGAAGGTTCGGGCAGCAATCTCTGGACACGGTCCATCGTCCAATCGTTGTGTCGCAGCGGTGAGACCGTTCATCTCTTTTGTCTTGAAAACCATGCCGACCGCTATGATTTTATCGGCGATGCCTACCTTTACCATGCGGATGGCACGGTTGAGACCCTATTTCAGCGCGGAGTGCCGTACGAGGGCAGATGCATACTGCACAAGCCGTTCATCGGCGGGATATTGCCGGTGTATGTCTGGGACCGGTACGAGGAATTTGCAGATGTAAGGCCGATGGTGGAGCTCGATGATGCAGCGATAGAAGAATACCTCGGTTTCAATGTTCGTGCCCTGCGCCGCATAGTCGAGGGTAACGGTATAAGTGTTCTTCTTGCAAATCACGCGGTACTGATGTCGGTCGTTGCGCAGCGAGTTTCTGAAATGTTATCGATCCCATTTGCCATCATGCCGCACGGCAGCGCTATCGAATATGCAGTCAAAAAGGATGAGCGGTTCTTTGATCTTGCCCGTGCAGCTTTTGCGAAGACAAATCGCATCTTTGTTATCGGCGAGGAAATCCGGCATCGTGTCGGCTCGATTTTTTCCGATATCGATGATCTGAACGCTAAAATGGTTGCGATGAAACTGGGTGTCGATACAGCATTATTTGCGACCGTTTCGAGAGCGGAACGGAGCGGAAGCATCGAATCGCTGTATGAAACCCTTGGAGATGTTCCCCGTGGCAAGAGAGAGGAAATGAGCTCCCGATTGATTGAGGCGCTGTCCCCCCATATGATTCAGGAACAATTGATGAGCGTTATCCGGAAAAACACCGATTACGAAGCCAAACTTCCCGATTTCGTTGTGGAGGGGCGGTTGCGGACAGTCGATTGGCGAAACGATCAACTCATGCTCTTTGTCGGAAGGCTTATCGCGAGCAAGGGGATACAGTCTATTGTAGCCGCACTCCCGTCCATTTTCCGGGAATGCCCGAATGCGAAGCTGATAGTCGTGGGACACGGCCCGCTGCGGGAACCTATGGAAATATTTCTTTGGGCTCTCGAACAGGGCGCTCGTGAATTGGCGCTGAATATTGCAGAGTGGGGAACGGGTCTCGAGGGATCGGGTGTGGAGCCTTTCAAAGAGATCAAACATTTCTTTGAAACTTTGGAAGAAAACGGCGGGCTCGATCAGTATTTCGACAGTGCAAAAAATCATGTTCGGAGTGAGCGTGTTATTTTCACAGGCTACCTGACTCATAGAGAGCTTCGCTACCTGTTTCCCGCCTGTGATGTGGCTATCTTTCCATCCATTGTCGCTGAAGCTGGTCCTTTGGTCTTTCTCGAAGCGCTTGCTTCGGGATGCTTTCCGATCGGGACATACTTCGGAGGCATGGCGGCAAGCATCGATTCTGTATCAGGATCGGTGCCCGATGACGTTTTGGATCTGATGAAACTGAGCGCTGTTGAAGACAAAACAATCACCGACTTGATAGATAAAGTGCCGCGGGCGCTCAAGCTCGGTAAATCACATGGGATGGCTCTGCGTTCTGTCGCCGCAGAAAAGTATGATTGGCGGTATATCGCAGAACGTCTTGCGCGGGAATTAAGCGATCTGAAGACATGACGCGCGGCACATTATCTCGAAATCGCTTAAGCGCTTTTCCTTTTTCCCCGAATTCTGTATCATTCCGCAATACACGATTGGAAAGGAAAGTTTCTATGAGTTTGATACACAAAATGCTTTTCCTCTTAGCGCTTCTCGGCACGATGTTTTCGATGGTCTGTGCACCGGGAGATGAGCCGGACATAACGACAAAAGACATCAGCCATGCCGAGAAGATCAGCGGCCTCGAATTTACAGAGGCCGAGCGGGACTCGATGATCAACGATTTGATCGACAACCTGGAAAGTTATCGGAAAATCCGTGAAATCGCGATCGATAACAGCATTCAGCCGTCTTTGCTCTTTCAACCGATACCGGCTGGAGGCGCTATCGAGAGGAATCGAGGCGTTTTCAAAGTGAGCCTGCCGAAGAAGCTCACCGTTCCGGATGACCTCGAGGAGCTCGCATTCTACTCCGTTCGAGATCTCGCCGAGCTCATCAGAACACGCCAGATAACCTCTTTGCAATTGACCGCCATGTATCTCGATCGCCTCAAGCGCCACGCTCCGAAACTCGAATGCGTGATAACGATCACCGAAGAGCTGGCTCTTGATCAGGCACGGCGGGCTGATGCAGAGATTGCCGATGGAAGGTATCGGAGCCTTCTCCATGGGATCCCGTACGGAGCGAAGGACCTCCTGGCGGTAGAAGGATACAAGACCACGTGGGGGGCGATGCCATACAAGGACCAGGTAATCGACGAGAATGCAACCGTCATAAAGAAACTGGAAGAGGCAGGCGCGGTGCTTGTCGCCAAGCTCACACTCGGCGCCCTCGCGTGGGGCGACGTCTGGTACGGCGGGATGACGAGAAATCCCTGGAACCTCGAGCAAGGCTCGAGCGGCTCTTCCGCCGGCTCGGCGGCCGCCACTGCTGCCGGACTCGTTGCATTCGCCATCGGAACGGAGACGTGGGGATCTATCATCTCGCCGTCGACGCGGTGCGGGGTGACGGGTCTTCGGCCGACCTTCGGGCGCGTGAGCAGGGCGGGGGCGATGGCGCTCAGCTGGTCGATGGACAAGATCGGCCCCATCTGCAGAACGGTCGAGGATTGCGCCATCGTTTTCAATGCGATTATCGGCCCCGATGGGATAGACCGTACGATCGTTGATTTACCGTTCGCCTATAAACCGTATATCGATCTCTCAAAGGTGAGGATCGGGTATCTGAAATCGAACTTCGACGAAGATTATCCGTTCAAGGAAACCGATTCAAAAACACTCGAGGAGCTGAAATCCCTCGGCGCGGAGCTCATTCCGATCGAGCTGCCCGACTATCCGGCCCAAGCGCTCGCCTTCATACTGAGCGCCGAGGCCGCGGCGGCATTCGACGAACTTACGCGTTCCGGAAGAGACGATATGCTGGTGCGCCAGATAAAGAATGCATGGCCGAATGTGTTTCGTTCATCACGGCTCATTCCGGCAGTCGAATATATTCAGGCGAACAGGATACGATATATGATCATTCAGGAGATGGAAAAGCTCGACGTCGACGTCTACATTGCTCCCTCGTTCAAGGGAAACAACCTCCTCTTGACGAATCTTACGGGACATCCGTGCGTCGTGCTCCCGAACGGGTTCAACGAGGAGGGAGGCCCGGTGAGTATCAGCTTCATTGGAAAGCTCTATGACGAAGCGACGCTTCTCGCCGTTGCGAAGGCGTACCAGGATGCGACGGATTTCGACGAGCAGCATCCAGCGCAATTCAAGTGAACACCGCAATTCAGCGGAAAAGGAGGCAATCGTGCTCAACAGTATTCGATCATTGATTACATTGGTCTTGCTGTCCGTGCTCCTGTGCTCGATCGCGGGCTCGACCGGAGCGGAGGCATCGCGGCCCTCGTGGATGAAAGGATCGATTTCCATGCTTGAAAATGAACTCGTTGTGAAGTACGGGGAAGGGCAGCGTGAGCGTGTGCAGCGCGGCCTCGAGCAGGTCAGCGCATTCTGGCGGGAAGAGGACGGTGACGCCGCTGTTTTAGAGGAATTAGTGCGCGCGAATTTTGCCGGGGACCAGGAAACCCTCGATACGGTGTTCAACCGATTCGAGCTGCTTCTCGAGAAACTGAGCGGCCACATGCATGAGATCAGTATCGAATTTCGCAGGCAGATCGATCTCGATAGGGGCCCCGTTCTTTCCCTCGACGGCATCTTCGCCGCCTATAATCCTTCCGCGCACATAACCGATGATTTTTTCAAGAACAAGCTGGCCTTTATCGTTTTACTGAATTTTCCTCTCACGACACTCGAGGAACGGCTCACCGAGGGAAAGACCTGGAACCGGCGTCAGTGGGCCGAGGTGCGGCTCGCGCAGTGGTTCTCGAAGAGAATTCCGTCCGAGGTCAATCTCGCCGTGACCGTAGCGGCAAGCGAAGCGGATCGGTATATTACCGATTATAACATCTGGATGCACCATCTGATTGATAACGACGGCGACCGGCTCTTTCCTCCGAAAATGAAGCTTCTCTCACACTGGAATCTCCGCGATGAGATCAAGGCGAATTACGGCCATGGCGAAGCGGGGCTCGAGAAACAGCGCATGATCGAGAGGGTCATGGAGCGGATCGTCGAGCAATCGATCCCGGAGGTTGTTGTCAATAATCCCCATGTCGATTGGAATCCCTTTACGAACGAGGTGAAGGCGGCGGCGGTGAAAGACTCGGATATGCCTGTCTCCGCCGGAGAGAAAATCACCGGTGACGCAGAACCCGATACGCGTTATAGAAACTGGCTCAATTGCTATAGCGCAGCGAAACTCATAGATCCGTACTCGCCGACCGCTCCGACGCATATCGCGAGGCGCTTCGATGAGAACAGGGAGATACCGGAAGAACAGGTGAGAGAGATGCTCGAAATGGTCGTTTCATCGCCGCTCGTTCTCGAAGTGGCGAAGTTGATCGAAAAGCGGCTGGGCCGGCCGCTCGAGCCCTTTGATATCTGGTACAACGGTTTCAGGCCGAAGAGCGCATACAGCGAGGAGAAGCTCAATGAGATCGTTGCCAAGAAGTATCCTACGGCCGAAGCCTACCGCAAGGATATACCGAATATGCTCGTAAAGCTCGGTTTCACCGAGGAGCGAGCGGATTACCTTGCGGATCAAATTCTCGTAGAACCCGCTCGCGGCTCGGGACATGCGTCGGGCGCCGGAATGCGCGAAGCGAAAGCGCGCCTGCGCACGCGTGTCGGCCCAGATGGGATGGACTACAAGGGATATAACATAGCGGTACACGAAATGGGGCACAATGTCGAACAGGTAATCTCTCTCAATGATATCGATCACTACTTTCTCGAAGGAGTGCCGAATACCGCGTTTACCGAGGCATTCGCTTTTGTGTTTCAAAGCCGCGATCTCGAGCTGCTCGGTCTCGAAACGTCGCGTGACGAGGAAACCGAGAATATGAAGGTGATTCACGATTTCTGGCAGACCTGCGAGATAGCATGTGTATCGCTCGTCGACATGGCCGCCTGGCACTGGATGTACGATCATCCCGATGCCACTCCCGCGGAGTTCAAGAAAGCCGTTATCGACATCGCAAAGGGAGTATGGAACAGGTATTACGCCCCCGCTTTCGGAATGAAGGATGTCATTCTGCTTGCGATCTACTCGCATATGGTCGACGGATTTCTCTACCTGCCCGATTACCCCATCGGATACCTGATCGCGGTTCAGATCGAAGCGCAGGTCGAGAAAGCGGGTAACGTCGGCTCAGAGTTCGAACGAATGGCGAGATTCGGTGATATCGCTCCCGACCTCTGGATGACACAGGCGACGGGCTTTCCCGTCGGGGCGGAGGCGCTTTTAGAGGCGGCGCAGAAGGCGCTGAAAGAGGTCTCTGAATAGAATAATAGGGGTATCCCCTTGACTGGCGTAACCACTATATATTGTGGTTTTTCTGC
>CBDUQN010000109.1:0-8917 GCA_965369375.1 uncultured bacterium
AAGCGGAAGGGAAGATAATCGTCGCCGTGAGCATCCCTCCTCTCGCTCAATTCGTGGAGCGCATCGGAGGAGACAACGTGCGGGCTATCATTATGGTACCGCCCGGTGCGTCACCGCATACGTATGAGCCCAGGCCGAGCCAGCTCGTCGAACTCAGCGAAGCGACAATGTACGTGAAGGTCGGTTCCCCTATCGAATTCGAAGTGACCTGGCTCGACAAACTCGTATCCGTCAACGAGTCGATGTCGATCGTCGATTGCTCCAAGGGTATTGCATTCGACACCGGGCATTCACGCGATCACGCCTGCGAACATTCATCTAGCGACCCTCACATCTGGGTATCACCGCACAATGCGGCCGTCATGGTCGGAACCATCTGCGAGGGTCTTGTATCCATCGATCCCGGACATCAGCAATTATATAAATCGAACCGGGACCGGTATATTGCGGAGCTCGAAAATCTCGATAGGCGAATTAAAAATACCTTTGCGGCAATCAAGAGCAGGAAGTTTATTGTATACCATCCTGCATGGGGTTACTTCGCGAGGCGCTACGGTCTCGATCAGCTGCCGATCGAGGAAGAAGGTAAAGAGCCGACGGCGAAAACTATAGCATCCCTGATAGAGAACGCCAGACGGGACGGCATAGAGATCATCTTCGCTTCCCCGCAGTTCAGCTCCGAGAGCGCGGAAGTGATTGCAAAGGAGATCGGCGGCAGGGTCATTCTCATTGATCCTCTCGAGAAAGAATACATAGCCAACATCGAGCGCGTACTCGAAGAATTAGAGACGGCTATGAAATAGGCGGTCGGGGCACCAATGATTTTAATGCCAAAAAAACGGGAAGGGGTGATTCGATAAAACAATGGGCGCTGAAAGCAACGCAATCGTCGAAATGGCTCATGTCCATTTCTCCTATGATTCCATGAAGGTGCTCGAGGACATCAACTTTTCGATCCTCGGGAATGATTTCCTCGGTATCATCGGTCCCAACGGCGGGGGCAAAACCACGATACTACGACTGATCCTCGGAATCACAGAACCGACGAAGGGTACCGTTACGGTTTTCGGAAAGGCGCCTACGGATGGAAGGGGAAAAATCGGCTACGTATCGCAGATCTTCACGTTCGACTTTGATTTTCCCATCAGTGTTTTTGAAGTAGTGCGAATGGGCAGGCTCGCTACACGCGGGATCATGAGACAGTATTCGCATGATGACACCGCCGCAAGCGAATGCGCCCTCGATCGTGTCGGTTTGAGCGATTTCAGGGACCGGCGGATCGGCAGTCTTTCGGGAGGGCAGATCCAGAGAGCGCTGATCGCGAGAGCCCTCGCAGGTGAACCGAAACTCCTGCTGCTCGATGAGTCTCTCTCCAGTATCGATTCTAAATGGCAGAACGCCTTCTACGATCTCCTCAAGGAATTGAACAGCGAGATGGCGATCGTTCTCGTCTCCCACGATATAGGAGCCCTTTCGGCGTATGTCGAGAAAGTGGCCTGTCTCAATCGCACGCTCCATTACCACGGCTCGACGCAGGAAGGGATCAAACATCTTGTGGATACATACGAGTGTCCTATCGAATTGATCGCGCACGGCGTGCCACACCGCGTACTGGAGGATCATGAATGATTGACGTCCTGCAGTACGAATTCATGCGAAACGCCCTGCTGGCGGCGGTCCTCGTCGGCATTGCGTGCGGCATCATGGGAACGTTCGTCGTAACCAAGAGAATTGTATTCATAAGCGGCGGGATCGCGCACGCGGCTTTCGGCGGGATCGGTCTCGGATACCTGCTCGGTGTCAATCCTGTTCTGACGGCTATTCCGTTCAGTCTGCTCGCGGCGCTGACCATCGGCACGATAAGCCGGAAGGTCGATATCAGCGAAGATTCCGCTATCGGGATCCTTTGGGCGGTCGGGATGGCGCTCGGCATTCTTTTTATCGCGCTCGCGCCAGGATACGCGCCGGATCTCTTCAGCTACCTCTTCGGTTCGATCCTCACCGTTCCGTTTTCAGACATCGCCCTCATGCTCGGCCTCGACGTGATTATTATTATTCTCGTCGCACTCGCGTACAAGGAGCTTCAGGCCATCTCATTCGACGAAGAGTATTCAAGGATTTCCGGCGTGCCGACGCACACGCTCTACCTGTTTCTTCTCTGTCTCGTTGCGCTGAGTATCATCGTCCTTATCAGGGTCGTTGGCATTATTCTTATCATAGCGCTGCTCACCATTCCAACCGTTATCGCCAAGCAGTTTACCTTTAATTTGAGAAAACTCATGATATATTCGACCGCATTGGCCGTAATACTGACCGTTCTCGGTTTATGGATATCGTTCCTAATCGATATCCCTTCGGGTGCGACAATAGTCCTCGTTTTGAGCGCCGCGTTTCTCGTTTCGGTTGTTGTGAGAAGGTTAATAAAGCGATCTGCCTGAGTAGCGCTTATTTGCTCCTGTAGCTTGTGATCTCGTCGATCGGCTTCCGTCTTTTCTCCATCGGTTTGTCCGCTGCATATCCAACGGTAATCATCGCAGCAATATTCCATTTTCCGGGGAGCGCGAGAACCTTTTTCACCGCATTTTTTTTGAACCATCCGAGCCAGCATGTTCCGAGACCGAGTTCAGTCGCCTGAAGCACGAAATGCTCTCCAGCTATGCCGGCGTCGAGAAGATGATAGCTGATGCCCTTTACCCTAGCCCCTATGCGGTGCGTTATCAGATCGATATCCATCGCGATGACTACCACGACGGGCGCGGTGACCGCCCACCTATTTGGAACGATAACTCCCCCGAGAGATTCCTTGACGAGCCTGTTCTTCAGATCACCCTCGACGACGATAAACCGCCATGCCTGGGTATCGCATGCAGTGGGGGCATACCTGGCTGCATCGATACACATATCTATCATTTCGTGTGGTATCGGATCGGGTTTGTAGCTGCGCGTGCTGCGCCGGCTCTTGATGAGATCTATGAGTTTGTCCATAACACTTAGTATGTTTTTTTATAATCTACTATGGCAACTACTTAATGTATATTATAGGTTCCGTGACTTCTTCACATCTTGAAATCGATCTTTTCCCGCAAGCAGAACCGCGCCGGCGGGCAATTCCCGCGCCGCGATCCGACACATCTCTATCGATATGCCCCGGATCTCCCACTGTGCGTGCCTGTCGCTCCTGAGACGCGAGAAATGGTACAGCTCTCTGAGATTCAATCCGAGAAGAACCCGTCTGCGATGCGCGTTGATCAGGGCATAATCCGCTGCCGGAGCGTTATGCGCCCTGATCTTCCGGTACAGTTTCTCCGATTTTCTAATGGCGCTGCGGAGCGCTCCGACTCTCTTCGCCTTTCGAATGGATTCGGGTATGGAAAAGCCGAGCGAAGTTTCATACGGCTGAGGGATCAGCGTAGCGATCCTGTGACGCTTCAGCTGGGCAAAACAAGAAGCGGATACTGTAAGCTCGAACAGCATATGAATGTTCTCGAACTCACGCCATACACTGTCATGCGGTTGAATGTCACGCATCGTCCTCGCAACGAGACGTTCGATCTCTATGGCTGAGAGCTTCGACGCGGTTTTTTCCGCATCTTTCATTGAAACGTTGAGGGAAGAAAATAGAATTGCAGCCGCGAGTTTGCGGTCTCCATCGGGCGTCACATCGACCAGCGATACGGTGCCTCCCAGCTTTGCAGCTCCGGCCGTTTTCACGCGGAGGGATCCGGCAATCTCACTGCGCACACTCGGACGATTTCTGAAGTAATCAGTCGGCTCGGGATAGCGGATAAGTGATGGAGCATGTTTTATGACCGCATCTGAGAGCTTCGATGACAGCATGCGAATCTCGCTCAGCGGATGGGCGGCGAGCCTGCTGACCATATATTCGAGCTCCCTCGCGTTGATCGTCATGCCGAGCTGCGCTGTGGTGGCGAGCGGCATCACATAACGGGCGTCCTCCTTCGCAACTCCCTCATCCTCTCCCCTCTTTGTCATTGCTCTGTACATCCGCTCGTAAGCCCTGTGGAGCTCCTTTGCGACTGACCCGAATGTTCCTTTCAAGCCTGAAGCCGAAATCTCTTCAGGTATGACGAGATCCTTTCCAAGCTTGATATACCGCTGGGATTTCTCGGTAAAGGAAGCGATGCGGAAATGTTCGAGCTCCTCCACGGCAAGCCTCGATATACCGATGATATCGAAATTGAATACTGCATGTTCTGCTACGGATGAATGCCCGAATCCAAAAATGATCCTCTCGTTGGACTTTCTCGCCCTTTCGACCGATTCGCGCGCCTCACTTCTGATAGCCCCGATGCTTCTCGGATCGCGGCTGATTCTCGCGTACGCCGCCGAGATCACTTCAGGCGTGAGGGGCACTTCTTCACCTGAGAGCGCTCGATTCAGGCTCTCGATCTCTACATTGAAACCGGCGAGCGTGATCTTCATTTCATTCCACCACCTGGATATTCACCAAAAGAGAAAGAGTATGCATGCATATAACAACCAAGTGCAGATTAACTAGAAGGTAAAGAGTATGCTTGCATAATATCTCCAATGATTTCCCTCATAGGGTGTTATACCGAGATCGAATGGATCTGTGTAAATGACATCATCCAGTCCATACGCCGCTTCGAATGTCATCGCAATCGGGTAACTGTAAAATGAAAAACCTTTCAGACGGGCCTCGATGCCGACATCCCTCTTGTAACCCTCTGTGACGAACTTGTCCTCGTCCCAGGCGTTTCCGATCTCGGCGAACAGGCCCAGGTAGATCGATTGAATGTAGAGGGTCCAGAGCTGCCAGTTTATGTTTCGCATGAAGGGAAACCGGTACGTAGCCGAAAGGAGAAAGTTCTTTCTCCCGCCAAGGCTGTAGTAGGTGTACCCCCGAAGCCCGTCTCTGCTCCCGAGGTAGAGATAGAAGAAATCATCGACGGCATTATCGAGAATCCCCCCTATCATGCGCAGCATCAGGGAATGTCTCCAAAAAGGAAGCGGGATGTATTCTTCATACTTGAGCCTGTAGCGTCCGAAGTAATTTTCGTCGTATACCGGTATGAATGCATATTCGAATTCTCCCGAGTGCAGGTGATTGAAAGCCGCGGTGACCTCGAGATCCATGGATCGTCCTCCCCGCGGATTTATATCGCCATCCACCTCTTTTCGAACCTTCCGGTAACGATAGAAAAGGGAGACCTCCTGCGACTTGTAGTAGTTCCAGCCGACAGCCCCCCGGAATTCCCGCTGCCCATCTGTATGCTCCCAGATCTCGAAATTGAGCCTGTATTCGCCGTGGTTGTACTGGATCGTGGCTTCTTTTCGCTTGAATTGCGATGGTGAATCGAATTCCATTGTGCCGGCAGCGTAGAAGTCCCAGAGATCGTAGCGAGTGAACAGCTCGAGCTCGCTGCCACGATCGTGAATGAAGAAGGTCTCGTACTGCCTGATCCTGAAGATATTGGCCGTGAAGGTAGGTTTGAACTGCCTCGTCTCGAACGCGATGAAAAAGTCGAACTCCTTTTCGGCGTTGGCCGATGCGCCGACCGACACGTTCTGTCTTCCGAGAAGGTCTCCGGAATCGAGAAAGACGCCCAACCGGAATTTCCTGTCGTATATCATGAGACGGGGAAATACGTAGAGCATCGAGTAGTTAATGCCGTACTTTTCTCCATCGCTGTCGTCGGCTGTCTCCGCATCTTCGTCACGTAATCCCTGTGTGTTGGGTGGATCCAGCGCGCTCGCCGCCCCGCCGAAATATTCCCTTCGCCGCCCGAGCAGATCGCCATCGTCCATCGCCGGATCGATTGCCGATGCCTCAGCCTTCCACGTCGAGATCTTTCTGATTTCGTATCCATCGGATCCATAGGCCGAATAAACACACCCATCACCGGCTACCGACGGCTGAATACACCCCCCGATCGTGTTCGTAACCATCAATCCGACCTCGCTATCGACACTCAGGTGGTAGATATTGAATATCCCGGTGCGATCGCTCGCGTAGAAGAAACCCGCGCCCTCAGAATCCCAGCATGGATCGCGTTCGTCGGCATCACTCGATAGAATCAACCGTTCGTCACCCGTCTCGGGATCGATGAGGATTATATCCCTGCTCGTTCCCATGAAGCACGACACGATTATGCCTCTCTCACCCCAGGACATGCCGAAGTACTGCCTGCCCGGTATAGGCTCATTGAGATCCCGCGCCTTACCGCTTTGTGCGTCGACGAGAGCGAGACGCTCAATGCCCCCGCTCCTCACCACAACTGCAATGGAGCGGCCGTCGGGTGACCATGCCGGGCTCGATGCCCGCAATCCCTTCGTCACGCGCCGTTCCTTCCTCCCGTCGAGATCATAGACAAAGATGTCGTCGATTGCATATCCGTGACGGTTCTTGTCCGTTCGCTTTGAATAGCAGATGAATTTTCCATTGGGTGAACCATCAAATCGGGATCTGACATCGCCGGCGATTGACTTCACTTTTCCATCACTTCTCTTGTGCATGAGGCGCTTGTTTGAATAATCCCCCCCGTCGTTCGACAGGTAGAGAATACCGCCTCTCGAATCCGAAACGGGAAATAGATTGTAGAATCCCTTTCCGGCGATCCGTTCACCCTCCCGTTGATCCTGTTTTACCCGGTCGGCGATGGCGCCGTATCGCTGCTCGAGCTCTTCACGCCAAATCTCGTAGAGCTTCCCTTCGGACAATCCCAGCACCTTCTTGCATGCACTGTTGAACGTCCAACGTAGCGGAGACGAAATGACGCCGGTGAGCTCGACGAGCTTATCCTCTCCGTACCGCTCTGAGACGAAAAGGACGAGCGAATACCCCTGATTATAGACCATTTCTGATTGAAGGGAATTCTTGCCGAAGACGCCTATTTCATCCAACGTAAGCAGCTCGTCATTGAGCGTGGCGGTTCTCAGCAGCATGTCCCGGTGAGAATCCCAAATATCAAATCTGACCGTCTTGTACTGGAACTGGGCTATACCTTCCGCGAACCAGTTCGGCGCTATCTCTCCGGCGACGGGAACGGAGATCTGCAGATTCGGATAGCCCGTCATTACATCGGGTCTTTTCTCATCTTCGAATCCAATCGCCTGGAGGTAGATAGCCGGAATCCGTCTCGGCATTTTCATCGCTTTCTGAAGGGAGACCATATGGGTGAACTCGTGCGTTATGACGTCTCGAAGCCAGTTGTTGGTGCCCCGCAGATGAAAGTCAAAACCCGATGCGCTGATGTCGATCCTGTTCAGGTAGTAATACGTCGCACCCGCCATATCGTCCTCTATATCGAAGAGATTGAAATAAACCGTTCCGTCCGGTTCGTGCCCGTAAAATTCGGTGATCGGCCCGTAGATTTCCTCGGCGATTTCAGCCATCTTGCGAGCAGCCCATTCCTCGCCGGGATGGTAGTGAATCTCGAAGTGCTCGGTTTTTATCGTTCTCCACTCGATCTCCGTTTTGTTCCATGCGGACGAGGCCCCGGGCAGAATAAGCATCAGCAAGACAATAGTAGCCAGGGATGTTTTATAAACAGGGGTGCCGATACATTTGATGCATCCCACAGTTTCATCCTTTTCTCAGGGGGGTGTTACCTTGATCGATGTCACAAGAGCTGGTAGCAATTTCAGTTAATTCTCTCTTTTATTTTAACACCTGGAAGCCGATCGGTCAATTTCAAAACTCCGTATTTTCTGCAAATCGCGAGCACGCGCCCAATCTCTATCGCTTTCTCACACCTGCCATCCACTCCGCAGACCGTCTCGGCTCTGAGAATCGAATTGTATACTGCCTCTTCGGTCGCTTCCTGAACGGCCAGAAACAGGGGTGTCAATGAGCTCCCAACGAGTCTCTTCGCAGATGCACGCGCCACCTGCTCTCCCATCACGACTCTGAGATCTTCGCAGGTGGTGAATGCAATGGCATAGTCCCCACTCCCGTTCGAATAGACCGCTCCCGTCCGTGCAAGGGCGTATATAGCCCTTTTCGCCATCCTCTCGAGGTTCTTTGCGTCGACGGGCGCATCCGTCGCTACTACGATCATACAGCTTCCCTCCTCGACCATATCAGAAAGATAATGTATTCCGAGTTCTCTGCCAACAGGGGCGCCATTGATCTGGAGTATCCCGCCATAATTCGTCTGAACGAGAACACCGACGGTGTACGGCTCGGGCTCTGCCGGCGTGAGGCGAGACGAGGTGCCGATTCCGCCCTTGAAGCCGAGACACCGAGTTCCCCGTCCAGCGCCTACCGAGCCCTCCGGCACCGCCCCCCCCTTCGCATCACGGAGAGCGGCAATCACATTGTCTTTCGTAAGGGGGCGTTTCCGGATGTTATTGATTCGTCCGTCGTTCGTTTCTCCGACGATCGAGTTGACCGAGCGGACATCTTCATTGCCGGGCAATTCCAGCGTGTATTCCGTGAGCGCGACGACAGCTTCGGGAACGTTCAGCGTTGATGTAAGCGCAATGGGGGTCTCGATCGTGCCGAGCTCGCGGACCTGGCTCAGCCCGGCGGCCTTTCCGAAGCCGTTGCCGACAAAAACCGCCCCCGGCACCTTCTCCCTGTAGATATTCCCGCCGTGAGGAATGACGACGGTGACTCCAGTTCGAACATCATCGTCGATATCCACGGTGCAGTGCCCGACGGTAACGCCGGGCACATCCGTGATAGCGTTCAGTCTTCCTGTCGGCAGAATCCCGACTTCTATGCCGATTTCCCGTGCCCGCGGACGGTCCTCTTTTCCTCTATCGGCACTGCCTCGATATCCGCCGGCTTCAATGGATGCGTGCCAGAGCACCGCGCAGGCCGCCACGGCAACGAGCAGGGCTGCCGCTATACGAGCATTATTAGTTCTCATAAATCTATCGAACCGTCTCGTTCCAATCAGCGCGGTCTTATATCTTTCAGATAGCGATA
>CBDUQN010000110.1:0-8817 GCA_965369375.1 uncultured bacterium
CGATAAATTCCTGCAAAGCGAATCATTTGATCGGCTCGAATGAAGACATGGCATTGGAACCAGAAGCGACTAAGATGTGTCTTGGAATGATATCACGCACAAAAACGAACAATGTTGATCCGCGAACAGTCAACCTTTTTGCACCATCATTGCAGCCCCGTCTCTTCCGGCATGCGGTGTTCGAGAAACAGGGGATCGTTAGACAAAAACGTCTCCCTGAGCATCTCATCAATGAGAAAATTCAACATGCCATCGAAGAATCCTCCCGCAAGGATGCTCTGCAGGAGGTTCATCCGAGCCGGAAGGTGCACGATCACCACACGTGATGGATCATCTATGCCGCCGAGCTCGCATGCGAGCTCGAGTGATCGGCTGAAATCCCCGACGTCATCGATCAATCCCTTGTCTTTGGCCTGGCTGCCCGTCCAAATGCGCCCACGCGCGATGGAATCGACCGCACCGTACGTCATCCCACGGAACCGGGCGATCTCCTGTATCCAGTTTCGGTAGAATTCCCAGTGCTCTTCACTCACCACCGCCCATTCGTCTTCGGTGAAGTCGCGGTAGTCCGAGTAGATAAGCGATTTTTCACCGATTCCTATCTCGTCTTTTGTTATTCCGATCTTATCGTAAAATCCCCGCCAGTTCAATTTTCCCATGATCGAACCGATAGATCCGGTGATGCTGCCCGGTAGAGCCACGATGCGATCGGCGCGGTACGAGATCTCATACCCGCCAGAAGCCGCCACGTCGGACATGGAAACGACGACCGGCTTCTCTCTCGCCGTCATTTCGACCTGCCGAGATATCATATCGCCCGCGATGCCGTCACCGCCCGGCGAATCGACTCTCAGGATGACGGCCTTTATACTCTTGTTTTTCTGAGCCCTGCGCAGCTCACGTATGACCGATTCAGATCCCATCCTCGGTCCCGATGTGAAATCGAATCCGCTCTCACCCATAATTATATTACCCTGAGCATGAATGACGGCGATCTTCTGCCCGTATCCCGCGTAACCGGCTACGCCGTTCGATTTCATGTATTCACGTGAACTGATGAACCTCAGTCCTTTCCCCGTATAACGCTCCCGTATCTCGTCCCAGTAACGGATCCCGTCAATGAGTCCGTTCGCATAGGCTCGCCGGGGGCTGTAGAGACCGCGGTCTATCCAAGATCTCACCGTATCCTCGTCCTGACCGCGTCCTTCAGCAATATTCAGGACGAAACGATCGAATAAATCGGCCAGGACCCACTCGATCATCTCCTTTGACTCAGGTGATCGCTTCTTTTCTGTAAACATTTCAGCTGCCGACTTGTAATTTTCTATCCGGTGGATATTCGGCGTAATTCCCAGCTTGTCAAGCGTGCCGCGAACGAAAACGGCGCTCGAAGCAAGCCCCGGTATCATGAGATATCCGCTCGGTGGCATATAGATAGAATCCGAAACACAGGCTAAAACATAGTGATGATTTACCAGAACAGGAGAGAATGCTATCACCTCCTTGCCAGTATCCTTGAACCTGAGTAACGCCGCCCGGAGATCTTCACACTTCGCCACGCCGGCCCCGGATGGAAGGATGCGGAGTACGATCGCATCCACCCGGTCATCGGTCGCCGCGCGGTCGATGCAGGTCAAGAGATCCGTCAGGGACGGCTCTCGTTTTCTGAAGAAGGTCCCCGCGGAGTAGTACGGATTGTATTCGAGCATCCTTCCATGCATATCGAGAACAACGGCCGCCCTTCTCGAATCGACCTTGAGTCCTGTCCCGACCGAGCTGAAGAAGGCTACAAGGGGAAGCACGACGAGAAAAAAGACCAAGAATATAACCAGAATGAGATACTTCCCTTTTTTTGTCATACTGCTACCTCCATTGTGCGATTGTCACGCCCGATTCCCGTTCTCCAGCAAACCTTTGAATGAAATACGAAGTGTGACGCTTGTTCTCATGTGCCGGCCAGTAGCAACGGCCGGATCTCTTTTTTGAAATGAGCGATGAGCTGATCCGCTTGAGCCATCGCAGCATCCTTTTCCGTTCCCGAAGTGACGACAGGCATGTCTCTGAGGTCGGCTCCCTGAACGGATGAGTCGCCGAGGAACACACCACCGAGAGCGCCACCGTACCCTTCCTCGGGCTGGATACCGGCCAGCTCCTCCCAGAGCAGCGTCAGACATTTTTCCACGTTGCTCTTGTTGTATCCCCCCCCACCGAGCGCGACGATATGGGGAAAACTGCGATGAAGCAGCTTGACAGCTCTTATATATCCATTGTTCGACAGAAGGAGGTGAGCGAGGGGATCGGTCGAGAGCGCATCGGAACCGAACTGGCCGACGATTATTTCAGGCTCGAAAATGCCGAGCGCTTCCATGACGATCTCCCGAAAGAGGCGGAGAAAAACCTCGTCGTCGCTGTACGGATCGAGCGGCACATTGATATTGAATCCCCTGCCCTCACCCTTACCCATCTCACCCTCGAATCCGCTCCAGGGAAAGAGCGTCCTTCCCGTTTCGTGAATCGAGATGGTAAGAACCGTCGGGTCGTCATAGTATGCCGCTTGTAGCGCGTCTCCGTGGTGGGCGTCGATATCGACATATGCCACCCGCTTTCCCTTCTCGCGGAGCTCGTCTATCGCTATCGCAATATCATTGACGTAACAGAACCCCGACGCGCGGTCGCGAAATGCATGGTGCCAGCCGCCGCAGGGATTAAACGCGCTTTCGACGCCGTCCGCCACACGCCTGGCAGCCACGAGCGTCGCCGTGGCCGAGAGGGAGGCAAACTCGTAAACGCCTTTGAATATGGGATTCTCGGCGGAACCCACTCCGTGATGAAGCATCTCGATATCCACCTCGGTCCCGCTGTTGGCCCTTTTCAGAACCTCTATATATTCAGGCGTGTGAAACCGCTCGAGCAACTGATAATCCACTTCCTCCACCGCAACAACCTCAACCCTTGGGTCCGAGAAAAGCCCCCTCTCTTTGCACATATCGTAAACCCAAGAACCGCGTTCAGGTTTGAAGGGATGATCCGAGCTTACCTGGAATGTCCCAAGTTTTTCCGCATGAACGAATGCCGCTTTGAACCGGGGATCGTTGCTCAACCTTCATCATCCCCCAGGAAATCGATACTCATCGAATAGATGCCATCATCGAGCTTGCTCTGGACTGGATAGCCGCACTTGTGCATGACATGCATCATATATTTGTTCTCGGCAAGAATCTCCGCCTTGAAACCATCGATATCGAATTCCAGAGCAATCTCTATCAGTTTGCTCATCAGGTGCGAACCGATACCCTGGTTCTGCCAGTCATCCCGAACAACAAATGCTATTTCAGCAAGGTTGTCGGCGGGATCGGTCTTGAATCTGCCGATTGCAATGAGCTCATAATCGCCAGGCTCGCCGAGGAGCCCGACGATAGCCATCTCCTCCTGATAATCTATATTGACATAGGGTTGGATTTTCTCATGGGGCATGGCCTTTACAATATTGAAAAACCGGTAGTAAACCGACCGGTCGCTCAGTGAATAGAAAAATGCCCTCTGCAACGCCTCATCGGTGGGTTTAATCGGCCTGAAAAAGACATCGACATCGCCGAATAGGACCGTATGCTCGTACTTCTCCGGATAGAACCGCCCATGGATGGTGAGCGGCATTTGATCCATGTGAACGAGGTTGCGTTTCTTCGCATAGTCGAGCAGATCGTCACGGAAATCAGGGTGAGCGATACTGATGAGCGCGAGCGCTCTCTCCCGCAGGTTCTTCCCATGGAGGTTCGCGATCCCGTACTCCGTGACCACATAGTGAACATCGCCCCTCGAAGTCACGACGCCCGCTCCCTGGTCGAGAAACGCTACGATCCGCGAGATGGTACCGTCTTTTGCCGTCGAGGGCAGCACGATGATCGGCTTGCCGCCCTTTGATCGCGCCGCGCCGCGGACAAAATCGACCTGACCGCCGATGCCCGAGTAGAAGTATTCGCCGATGGAATCGGCGCAGACCTGTCCGGTAAGATCGACCTGGATGGCGCCGTTTATAGAAACCATGTTATCGTTCTGAGCGATAACGAACGGATCGTCTGTGTAACCGCACGGATGGAACTCTATCAATGGATTATCGTTCACAAAATCATAGAGTCGCTGCGAGCCCATGCAGAAACTCGTGATAATCTTCCCGTTATGAAGCGTCTTTTTTCTATTCGTTATGACCCCTTTCTCGACGAGATCGATAATGCCGTCGGAGAACATCTCGGTATGGACACCGAGGTCGCTCTTGTCTGCAAGGTTTCTCAGGATTGCATTCGGAATCATGCCGATACCCGCCTGGATAGTCGCACCGTTACCTATCAATTTGGCCGCGTTCTGACCGATTTTCATAGCAACCTTATCCGGGGTCGGCGGCGGCAATGTCGGAATCGGATAATCGCATTCCACAACCGCGTCTATATCTTTGAGATGGATAAAGCTGTCGCCGAGCGTTCGCGGCATCTGTTTGTTGACCTCTGCAATCACGAACTTCGCGCTTTCGGCGCCGGCCTTAACGATGTCCACCGAGACGCCGAGAGAACAGAATCCGTAGTTGTCCGGAGGTGCGACCTGTATAAGAGCGACATCTATCTTGAGCCGGCCCGAACGGATCAGCTTCGGCAGCTCGGAGAGGAAGATCGGCGTATATTCAGCCCTTCCCTCATTTACCGCACCCCGAATATTCGGGCCGATAAAGAAGGCATTCTGTTTGAAGGGCTTGCTCAAGATCTCTTCCGCATAACCGGTGGTACCGAGTTCGATGAGGTTTATCGTTTCGTGATCCGCAATACAATGCCCCTTGTCGATGAGCACCTGTACAAGACACTTCGGCTCTGCGGCACCCGAACCGATAAAGATCCGGTTTCCCGGCTTTATCAATTTAATGAGATCATCAACCGAGCATTTCTTGCTCTCGTATATCTTGTCAACCTGGACACTCATTGGAATACCCCCCTTAGGCAATCATATTCTCAACCGCATCCATTAATCCGCTCGAATCGCGCATGCTATTCACATTTGGGACATTACTATCATCGCTATTCTACCACAAACCGGTGATTTCTAGAAATGTTTAAGCGTGGACAAAAAGAACCACCCTGACTACGGTTCGGTTGCGAAATGGGGGGACTAACGAGCCACACCGTAGGTAGCGGATGGTTCTTTCTGCTAAAGATTCCCCTTTTTGGTCGGTTCAAGGAGATATGGATTCTGCTCATAACTAATACACGAATTATGCCAGGATCGGTGAATTTCGGGCGCGCCTCCGGTATTGCCGAAGTATCACGGTATCTTGTTGTATAAATTATAGTTGAGATCATTCAATGATTCGTGTGCCCGGCGCTTTCCGAAGCGCCGGATCAAGGCGGTTTGAACCGGATTGTACGGCCGGTGGACACCGCGAGGTGGACAAGGTGCAGTAACATTCATATAAAACTAAGGTTAGTGCCCCTCTTTGCTACTTGTTCAAGATACGGACACGGTATACACCCTGAACAGTCGAAAAGTCATATGTTGCGGTTAGCGGATATCCCGGGAATGCGAAAAACGCCATGATGGTTGATCGATGCGTTTCGCTGCTTTGAGCGGATATCCCGGGAATGCGAAAAACGCCATGTCGCTTGATAGGCATGAATCGCTACGTCGTGCGGACATCGCGGGATTGATCTATCGAATGAGATGATCGAGGCCGTTGTTACGGAGTTCCCGGTAGAGGGTTCCCCTCGAGATTCCGAGCCGTTTCGCCGCGGCGCTCTTGTTTCCCCGGCACAGCACGAGCGTTTTCTTGAGTGTGGTTTTCTCGAGTCCGGGTCCCCTGTACCCGTCCCCGAGGAGGGTTTCCGAACGTTTCGATCCGATGCGGTTTGTGATCCGTTGGGGAAACATGTCGAGCGTTATCACGCCGCCGTTAACCATGCACTTGACCCGATCGATGACGGTAATAAGTTCACGCACATTACCCGGCCATGAGTACTGCAGAAGAAATTTGAGCGCGGTCGATTCGATCTTAATCCGGTTGCGTTCCCCTCCATTGCGGAAGAAGTGAGAAACGAGCGGAACGATATCCTCGGATCGCTCCCGAAGGGGCGGCACGTTTATATGTTCGGCATTGATGCGATAGAAGAAATCTTTGCGCAGGCAGAGACCTTCGAGTCTCTCTTCGAGATTTCTGTTTGTCGCGGAAATGATCCGTACATCGATGTGGAATTCCTTGTTTTCCCCTACCCTGCGCACCTTTCCCTCCTGGAGTGCCCGCAGGAGCTTTACCTGTTGAATGGTTGTCAGCTCACCGACCTCGTCGAGAAACAGCGTGCCTCCCCTCGCCTCCTCGAATAATCCCCGCCTGTCCGTCAACGCACCTGTGAAACAACCCTTGAGGTGCCCGAAAAATTCGCTCTCGAAGAGATGATCGGGCACAGCCGCGCAATTGACGGCAACAAACGGCCGGTTGCCTCTGTCACCGATTGTATGAATAATTCTCGCGATCAGCTCCTTCCCCGTTCCTGTTTCCCCGGTGATAAGAACCGGTCTCGCGTACCGCGCCGCGAAATTTACCTGTTGCCACAGCTCCTGCATCGGCAAAGAAACAGCCACCAACCCGGTATGAATCATAAAATCCGGTGAATACTCGATCTCGACGATTTTCCTGTTTTTGACTACACGCGTTCCCATGTGAGAAAAAATCCTTCTCCGAGCAGCTACCTGCGCGAGGAGGATATCCACCCGCTCACTCCAGAACGAAACACGCATCTCTCTAAAGGATTTCCCCGCCTCGATCAGGCTGCTCCATGCCTCTTCATCGCCGTCGGCATCCTCCTCGACCGGATCCACATGTCGTCGCTCCGAGGGCAGTATTCCGCCGAGGAGTGTTTCTGCATACAACAGACGCGTGCTCGCGAGCTCGAAAGCGCCTCCAGCTCCTTTCAACAGCTCAACAGCCCGTCGAAAATGCGCCTTGCCTTCGGCTCTTGCTCCACTCGAAAAATGCAGCTTCCCCATGGCTCGCTCGATCAGGCCTTCCTCGAATCGCTCCTCCAGGCGTACAGCCAGGACACACCCTTCCTGCAGATTAGACAGGGCTGTCTCCCGTTCGTCGAGCGCCGCATATAATTCCCCCAATCGCCTCTTCAGTTCAATGACAATGTCTCCATCCGGCGCAATCTCATCGGCAATCTTCATTGCCCTTGCATAGTTGCGATGTGCTTCCCGGTAGTCGCCGCGTTCGAAATTTATCTCTCCGATAAATTCGAGCGCGAGTGCGATTTCGCGTTTAAATTTATTGCCTTCGGCAAGTTTCAGGGCCCGCTTGTAGCGCTTGAGCGCGGATGAAAAATCTCTCTCGTATTTCCTTATATTTCCCAGTGCGAGCAGACACCGGCATGTGCCGAGATGCCAGGTAATCTTTTCGAACAACGATTTCGCCCGCAACACGCTCTTTTTCGCGTCAGGAAACCTCCCCGAACGGTATTGCACAATCCCCATGTTCAGGGCTGCTGCAGCCTCGCCATAATAATCGGCGCATGAACGGCAGATAAGCACGGCTCTCATGAAATAATCTTCAGCCTGGATGTGCCGCCCCTTGCTCCGGGCCAGAAAACCGAGCATCGTCAATACGCGCGAGCTCAGCCGCAGATCCTTGCAGTGCGTAGCAAGCCCCAGAGCAACCTCGAGACACTGCTGCGCCCGACTGATTTCATTGAGATAAAATCTGCATGCCCCTTCAATGAGGTGCCTTTCGGCTACGAGTCGAGGCGAATCCTCGAGGAGGATATCGTCCGCGCAGTCTACTACACATGACAGCGCTTCTCTGAACGATCCCCGACGGCGCAATATGTTTGCACGGATCAACCCGGACTCGGCCTCCATGATCCGAACGGAATCCAGTGTTTCATTCTGAAAAAGAGTTCTGAGTTGATCGAGATAGCACAATCCCTCATCGAAACGGGTAAGATAATAGGCCCCGCGCGCAGCTTCGAGGAGAACACGGCAGCGGATTTCCGCCGGAACACACTCGTCCTCGAGTCCGGCAACGGCTTCCTCGAGGAGGAGATAGCTGGCTTCGTAATTGCCCTGCAGCCGATCGCGTAAGGATACGGAGATGAGTCGTTCTATTGCGAGATGCGGATCTTGCATGCCTGCTTGATGTTTCTTTTCTATCGTCAAATGATGCTCAAAATCCAGATTTTAAATATTATTCTCCACTTGGATCGCGAAAGCAGCCCAGAAGGCATTCCCTCGAGCGCGTGGCGACCGTCAACTCGGCGCATGGATTCCTCGCCGGCTTCCCGATTCTCGCTGTACCCTCCCTGCTCCCAGATACACTGCGCCCTCGCTCCCGGATCAGAGCGGAGATGGGGATCCTCCCCCGGTTCGCCTCCGACCGAGTTGTCCAGGATGCTGATAATGCCCGCCCCTGGTTCCTTTGCACCGAGGGGGGCGGGGACAGCGCTCGCAACGATCAATACGATCGAGGCGAGAAACAGGATGGCAAAGCACTTGAATGTAATACTGCTCATTTACACATCTGCCCTTCGCGCAACGTGGATCAATGATGAACCCTTGATTTTCCCCTGAATGAACCGCCTTCGAGTAACAAATACTTTTTAATTGTACCAGAGATCCATTGTGATGTCAAGACCTGCAAACTGGACATCTGCAAACCGGGGAATATCCAAGCCCTGTACCCGTTGACAATCTCTCCCGTGCTGCCATCGCGAACACGGGCCAGGTACGGCATGCTTTTCGCATGTGATTTGCGTATGTCTGTCGGATCGATAACGATCAATGTGTCTTTAT
>CBDUQN010000111.1:0-8796 GCA_965369375.1 uncultured bacterium
TCACCTGGCAATTGCCGCTCGTCAGCCGGTACCCCTGGTTTTACGCAAGTCCCCCCCCAAGAGAATTACAACCACAGGTATTATACCATGCACTTTTTTCACCCCCAGAGACGCCTCCAGAAGCACAAAAACGAAGAATTTGATAAAAATGGTGGGATGGGGTGAGAAACAGCCGCAGACGAAGCGACAAGCGCCTTGAGGGGCACGCAAAAAGGCTGTTGCAACAGCCCCCAAAACGTGCTCTAAATACCTGTCAAGAAAGAAATTAACTAAATTTTCATCTTTATCGGAAGGCTGTTATATGTGTATTTAAAAAACTATAAGAAACGGTGGTTTTTGTCGAATTAATTATGATCGTAAAGAGGATTTCATGCGGCCTCAAATATGATCGTAAGGCGGATATCATGAGAATTTACATATGATCGTAACGGGGATTTATGTGAGATCTAAAATTTATCGAAATGGGATTATATGAGCATACTAATATTGGGCTGGAAAAGAATGCGCAGGAACATGTGAGAGTAAAACCATACTATTGACTGCGAACTTGACACGGACCTGCAATTCTTCTATTCTTTTATTAATGTTACGGTGGAAGGAAATATATCCGCCGTTGCAGAGCTTTAAACCTTCGGGGCGGGGTGAAAGTCCCCACCGGCGGTGAAAGTCCGCGAATGGGTCTCTCCTCGGGACCCACCGATCCGGTGGAATTCCGGAACCGACAGTTACAGTCTGGATGGGAGAAGGTTGGCAATTACTGCCATTGGAAGCGATGCCATTGTGCGGCGTTGCCCCCATTCTGTGTAGCAAACCCCCCGAAGCATAAAAAATTTCGACGAGGGCCGTGAACCGCCCCGAATCGGCGGGAAGCATGGGTGCGCGGCAGTGGACACGGTGTAATGGCAACAGATACGGAGTATATGAAAAAAGTATTGGAGCTTGCCGCAAGAGGCCTCGGTTCGACATTTCCGAATCCGCTTGTGGGAGCCGTCATCGTGCAGGGTAGTGAGATCGTTGGTGAGGGGTATCACCGGGGGCCGGGGAATCCGCACGCCGAGATCGAAGCAATCCGCGTAGCTGGGGATCGGACGAGAGGAGCAACGCTCTACCTGAACCTCGAGCCTTGCTGCCATTTCGGCCAGACGCCGCCATGCACGGATGCGATACGCGAAGCTGAGCTTTCGAAGGTGGTTTTCAGTCACTACGATCCCGATTCACGTGTGTGCGGCAGGGGATCGCGCGCACTCGAAAAGGCTGGTATGGAGGTTCGATCGGGATTGTCTGCCGCCGAAGCACTCGAGTTGAATCTGCCGTATGTTCACTGGAGTATCACGGGCAGGACGTTCGTCGTCCTGAAGCTCGCATCGACACTCGATGGACGTCTGACCGCTCCTGCGATGAAATACCTCACGGGGGAGGGAGCGAGACGGCATGTTCATAAACTCAGGGCGTGGACACAGGCGATTGCGGTAGGGATTGGAACAATCGAAAAGGACAAGCCGGCGCTCGATCGCCGGATGTTGGGTACCGAGATGCCTGCACCGATACGGATGGTCTTCGATTCGCATGTCCGGTTTCCGGTGGATCATCCATGGCTCGAGGCGCAGGAAAATACAATCGTCTACTGTTCGGAACGGGCGGATAGGGATCGAAAGACGCGTCTCGAGGATGCGGGATGTGTAGTGGTACGATTGCCCGGAAAAAATGGCGCACTCGATCTCTCGAGATGGATCGATGATACGAGCGCGCGGGGGATCGCATCGGTTCTCGTAGAGGGGGGTGGGCAGATTTCGACGACACTCATCAGAGAGGGGCTCTTCGACCGCTTCGTTCTCTTCTACGCCGCGGTTATCTCCGGTGAACAAGAGGTTTCCTGGTTTCACGACCAGGAATCCCCCGAATGGCTGTGTCGCGGAGATCTTGTTCTGACCGCTGCGGAACAATTCGGGAATGATGTCATGGCGATCTACGATCGTGCTCGAATCACTGAGTACTTGGCGAGAGTTACCGAAGGGGCAGGCTCGTGTTTACAGGATTGATCGAGGAAGTGGGAAAGGTTGCCTTGTTCAGAAGATCCGCAAAGGGGGCGCGCATGACGGTGCGCTCGACACTCGAGGGTTTAGCAATCGGTGAGAGTGTTGCCGTTAACGGTGTCTGCCAGACGGTTGTCGAGGTCAGGGGTGCAGCCTTTTCCTGCGATGTGCTCGAGGAAACCCTCCGTGTTTCCAATCTCGGAACACTTCGCCCGGGGACACCGGTTAACCTCGAGCGGGCTCTCCGCCAGGGAGACAGGATGGGAGGTCATATCGTGAACGGCCATGTAGACGGTCTCGGCAGTGTCGTGAAAATCACGAGAAATCCATTGAGCCTCGAGATATCGGTTGAACCCGAGATCTCGAAATTTCTCGTGCCGAAAGGTTCTGTGGCTGTCGACGGTGTCAGCCTGACGGTAGGCCCGGCGCCGGTGAACAACCGGTTTAGAGTATTTATTATTCAACACACGTGGAACAATACGAATCTCAAAAGTGTACGAACCGGAAAAAAAGTGAATATAGAAGTCGATATTCTTGGAAAGTACATTCTGAATTTCCTCCGTCAGGGAGGAAACGGTATTGAGAACGAGAGGTGAGTGGCAGTGAGTGTATTTAGCTCGATCGAAGAAGCGATTGCCGACATCAAAGAAGGAAAGATGATCATCGTCGTCGATGACGAAAACAGGGAGAACGAAGGCGATATCGTCATGGCCGCCGAGAAGATCACGCCGGAGGCAGTGAATTTTATCGCCCGCCATGCGCGCGGCCTGATTTGCGTCCCCCTCGAAGGCGAGCGGCTGGACGAGCTCCGACTCGCTCCGATGGTCCAGGATAACACGGCGAAGATGGGTACGCCATTCGCTGTTTCGGTGGACGCGGTTCACGATACGACGACCGGTATCTCGGCGCATGACCGCGCGGTAACGATAAAGGCGCTCGTCGATCCAGAGACGAAACCGGAGGATCTTGCGCGTCCCGGTCATATCTTCCCTCTTCGTGCGGCCCGGGGTGGGGTGCTGCGCCGCTCCGGGCACACGGAAGCGGCCGTGGATTTTGCGAAACTCACCGGTCTCTCGCCGGCCGGAGTGCTGTGCGAGATCATGGCTGAAGACGGCTCGATGGCGCGGATCCCGGAACTCTCCAAGATGGCGGATGAATTCTCCCTGAAGATTGTAACGATCTATGACCTGATCCTGTACCGCCGCCGCAAGGAGAGGCTCATCAAGCGCGTCGCCGAAGCGATGCTTCCGACGAAATTCGGCGATTTTAAGCTCTTCGCATACGAGGGCACACTTGATCAATCTGCCAGTGTGGCGCTCATCATGGGAGAGCCGTGGAAGAAAAAGAGCGCCCTCGTCCGCGTGCATTCGCAGTGTCTCACGGGAGATGTATTCGGTTCCTTACGGTGCGATTGCGGAGAACAGCTCGAACACGCGCTGGAGGCGATAGCTGAAGAGGGAAGCGGGGTATTCCTCTACATTCAGCAGGAGGGCAGAGGTATCGGACTCATGAACAAGATCCGCGCGTACGAACTGCAGGACCGCGGTCGCGACACCGTCGAGGCAAACGAGGAGCTCGGCTTTCCACCCGATCTTCGCGATTACGGGATCGGAGCTCAGATACTCGCGGATCTCGATCTTCACAAGATCAGGTTGTTGACGAACAATCCGCGCAAACTCATCGGGCTCAAGGCGTACGGGCTCGAAATCGTTGAACGGGTGCCGATCGAGATGGCTCCCAATAAAAGGAACATCAAATACCTGGCGGCCAAAAGGGACAAGCTGGGACACCTCTTTACCATCCTCGATGAACATGAAAAGGTGTAACAGACAGACGGACCCGCCAAGAAAAGGAGAGTAAAATGGTTGTAGAAAACGCCGGACACCTCATCGGAAAGGGAAAACGTTTTGCCATCGTCATCGGCAGGTTCAATGAGCTCATTACGAGGAACCTGCTCGGGGGCGCGCTCGATTGCCTCATACGGCACGGTGTCGCCGAGAAGGATATCGTCGTCTATTGGGTGCCGGGTTCCTTCGAGATTCCCCAGGCGGCGCGCTGCGCTTCAAAGACGAACGTCCACGCCATTATCTGCATCGGCGCTTTGATCAGGGGTGATACCCTTCATTTCGACGTGCTTGCCAATCAGGTTGCGCGAGACGTTTCGAATGTGGCAAACGGCTCGGACAAACCGGTAACTTTCGGTATCATCACCGCCGATACACAGGAACAGGCACTCGACCGGGCGGGTGTCAAGGCGGGAAACAAGGGATGGCAGGCCGCGCTTTCTGCGATTGAAATGGCGAACCTGTTCCAAGGATTCAAGAAGTAGGAATACGAGCACGGTGGAATTGAGGAGAAATCCTCTGAAGCTGCATGTAAAGCAGCTAAAGGCCGAAATATATGAGCAGAAGAAGAAAGGCCCGCGAGATCGCGCTCCAGACACTCTATGCCGGTGAAGTATCCGGTGAGAGCTGGGAAGATGCTTTTACGGCGACCGTCGAGCGACGGAAAGCATTCGGTGAGGCTGTGGAATATGCGAGGCGGCTCGTCAGCGAGGTTGTCGGGCACAAGGAAGAGATCGATACGAGGATAGCCGAGCGACTCGAGAACTGGGAGCTCGATCGCGTTTCGATCATAGACCGCACCATATTGCGGATTTCACTGGCTGAGCTTCTCTATTTTCCGGAGACGCCGACCAACGTTATCATCAATGAGGCGATTGAGATCGCGCATCGTTTCAGCTCGCATGAGGCGGGGCGGTTCGTCAACGGCTTGCTCGACAGGCTTGCGAAAGAGGTTCGCGAGATTTGAAAAATATCAACGGTTTGCTCGACAGGCTTGCCGAGGAGGTTCGGGAAGTTTGAAATATTTCATCTGCGCCGATATCCACGGCAACGTGCGCGCTCTCGACGCTGTTTTTGTCCGCTACAGGGAGGAGTTTCCCTGCGAGTTTGTTTTTCTCGGTGATTGTGTCGGGTACGGTTCGCATCCCGACGCCTGTCTGGATAAAATACTCGCTCTTCCACGTGCCCGCCTGATCATGGGAAATCACGAGTGGGCCCTTCTCGATCGTGCCGAACGATCGGAGTTGAACACGATCGCCGCGGAGGCGCTGAACTGGTCTGAGGAACTTCTTGACGGCAGGTACGATTCAGTGATCGAAGAACGATTCGCCTTCGAGATCGAAGAAAAAGATATTCTTTTTGTTCATGCCTCGCCCCTCGATCCGAAGGGGTGGCCATATATCTTTTCCATTATCGACGCGGACGAGGCTTTCTACGGGCGGGACTTTCGGCTCTGCTTCTTGGGGCACACCCACGTTCCTGCGCTTTTTAGCTTCAACGAGGGCGCTCTGGAACTCGAAGAGAATATTCCTTTCCCTCTCGATCCGGGGGACCGGTACATTATCAATCCGGGAAGCGTCGGTCAGTCGCGTGACTATGACCCGCGAGGCGCGTGCTGCGTTTTCGATACGAAGGAAGGAACAATCACGGTGCTCAGGTGTGAATACGATGTCGAGGCGGAAGCGGAGGATATCTATCGTGCGGGGTTGCCGAAGTACCTCGGTGATCGATTATTGGAGGGCATGTAGGATATATAACAATTGCATGAGATAATTCTATATCAACAAACGTTTATGCGGGGTGACCAGAAGAAATATATAAATAAACTTTCCGGCAAACGTTCATTGCAGGGAAAGTAAGATTTTAAAAAGGCTCGATAGGTGAAGGAATCGGAGAAGAAACACTGGGATAGATTTTGGGAGCGATCCGGCGAAGTCGAGGAAATCTACTCCAATGAGGGCAGGGTATCGGAAAGGCTCGCCGAGCTCGTTTCACTCGATGGAAAACGGGTGCTCGAGGTGGGAGCCGGCACCGGCCGCGACGGCATATTCCTTTCGCGTGAAGGAGCTGTCGTAGTTTCTTTCGACTACAGTATCCAGAGTCTTTCAATGATACAGTCACAACTCGGAGCAAACAGTTCCGTACTGCCTGTCTGCGGGGACGCGTTCGGACTTCCCTTCGAAGACGAAACGTTCGATATCGTCTTTCACCAGGGACTTCTCGAGCATTTTCGTAATCCCGACGATCTGATCGCGGAGAACGCGCGTGTTCTCAAAGCAGGGGGAATTCTGCTCGTCGATGTCCCCCAGAAATATCACTACTACACGCTGATAAAGCATATTATGATCCCGCTCGGCCTGTGGTTTGCCGGGTGGGAGACTGAGTACTCGGTAGCCGGGCTCGAGAGGCTTCTCGCCGAGCACTCGTTCATCATCGTATCGAGTTACGGGGAATGGTTCAATCCGCCGATATGGTACCGGATGCTGAGAAAAGCACTTCTGCAAATGCGCATTCGCCTGCCGATGTACCCTGCGTTTTTTAAATTCATAGATACTTTGATTGCGCCGGTCCGCTCGTTCATTCTCGGCAGGCGGTGGGGACTCTATACGGCGCTCGTTATCGGAACGATAGCCCGAAAACGTGGAAAGGAAGCATAACGCGTGAAGGTACTCGCCATCAATTGGAGAGATATGAAGAATCCCGAAGCGGGAGGCGCGGAGGTCCATCTGCACGAGATTCTCACCCATCTCGTCGAGTGGGGACACGAAGCCGTGCAGGTAAGCGCGACATTTCCGAATTGCACGCCGGAAGAGAAGATAGACGGTGTACGGGTAATACGCAGGGGCCGCTGGTATGACGCGAACTTTGCCATTCCACTTTTCTTGCGGAAACATCTCTCGCGCAACCGGTATGACGTGATTCTCGAAGATATTAACAAGCTTCCGTTTTTCGTGCCCCTCGTTACCGATATCCCCGTGGTGCCGGTCATCCCGCACCTTTTCGGCACGACCGTATTCAGGGAAACCAACGCGCTCATCGCCTCGTATGTTGTTCTCATGGAGAAATTCATACCTATCGTATTCAAGAAAAATAAATTCATGGTCATCAGCGACAGCACGAAGGACGACCTCGTTGCCCGCGGGATCGATCCCGAACGGATTGAGGTCATACTCTGCGGGCTCGATCATTCACGGTATCGAAACCTCGAATTGGAGCGGTTCGGCGTGCCAACCATCGTTCACCTCGGGCGGTTGCGCAAGTATAAGAGCGTCGAAATCGCGATGAAGGCATTCAAGATGATCAGGGAGAAGCTGCCGGAAGCGAGGCTCGTCATCATCGGTGACGGACCTCACAAATCCGTTCTCGAGCGTGAGGCGCGACACCTCGGGCTCGGCTATTCGATCGAGTTCAAGGGATACATGGATCACGAGGAGCTCGTCGAATTCCTGAACCGCTCGCACCTTTTGTTGAATGCGAGTCCGAAGGAAGGATGGGGACTCACGGTTGTCGAAGCGAACGCTTGTGGTTTGCCGGTCGTTGCGAGCAATCGTCCGGGTTTGAAGGATTCCGTTCGAGATGGAATGACCGGATTTCTCGTCGAATATGGAGATGGCGCCGCATTCGCAACGCAGGCTCTGCGGCTTCTCGAGGATGGTGAACTCTGGCAGCAGATGAGCAAGAATGCGCTCGAGCGCGTGAAGGAGCTTACCTGGGAGCGGTGTGCTCGCAAGACGGAAGAGTTACTGAAGCGCGTCGTGCGCTGATCAGCGCGAGGGAGATGAAAGTGCAGATAAAGCGGTTACTGATTCAACTGATCAAGATTGTCGTGAGCCTCGCGCTTATTATAATTCTTTTGTATAAAATATCGCCGAGCAAGCTCGCCGTGCACCTGAGGGGCATGAATCCGATTGTGCTGTCGGTTTCCGTTGCCGTGTTCTTCCTGAGCAGTTTCCTCGGCTCGATTCAGTGGCATCTCCTTCTCCGGGCGGGCGGTATACAGATAACGTTTTCGCAGTCATTCAGGCTCTATATAGTCGGCCTCTTTTTCAACAACTTCCTGCCGGCGAATGTTGGGGGGGATGTAGTAAAAATCTATGACGTGACCCGCGAAGGGAACGATCCGTACCAGGTTTTCGCGATAACACTACTCGATCGAATAATCGGCATAACGGGGCTCTGCATCCTCGCCATCGCCGCCTCATTCATATTGCTTGGCAGGGGTGGAGCATATCATATAAGAATTTATTTAATTATATTTATCGGGTGCATTGCTCCCGTATTCACGCTTGTGCTGAACAAACGGCTTTCGAGTAGCGTGAGGAAGCTCTTCGGCATGATAAAATTCCGGGGATTGGGGGACAGGTTCGATATGATCTTCAGACAGCTCGGCAGCTTCGCGCATCTGCGCTCTCTGCTGGCGAAGCTGACGCTACTCGCGCTTGTCGTCCAGTTTATGAGGGTCGCGACACATATACTGGTAGGAAAAGCCCTCGGTGTCGAGCTTGCACCGTTAGATCTCGTCTATTTTTATGTTTTTGTGCCGTTGCTCGGACTTGTTATGATACTGCCAATTTCACTCAACGGTCTCGGGATCCGCGAAGGAACGGGGGTGCTCCTTTTCACCCAGATCGGCATCTCGAAGGAACAAGCGCTCCTGATGGAGCTTATAACCTACGTGGTCATGGTTGTCGTGAGCCTCGTCGGTGGTGTCTTCTTTCTCGTCCGCCATTTTCGCAGAGAGTAGGCGGCTTTTGATATATTTTTAAAGGTGCTTTTTTATCCACTCTCGACTATGATAAAAACGCCGATTTCGTTTACTGGAAGGAAACAATGACGGACACGACATTGCGGCGCATTCTCGCTCTTCTGGTCTTCTGTGTGGCCCTTGTGGTGTATCTTCTGACGATGGCTGCGAGTGT
>CBDUQN010000112.1:0-8733 GCA_965369375.1 uncultured bacterium
CGGATATGATGTACACGAAATTTCTTATCTTCAATAGGTTAGCACAAAACGGGAATGATTCACCTGATCATTATCATTTTCCGTGTCAAAACGGTTTTTCCCGCCCGCAGCCGATAGATGTAGACACCCGATCTCACCGCGCGGCCATAGCTATCGGTTCCGTCCCAGATAATCCTATGCGCGCCGCTTTCGAGTTCCCTGTCGATGAGACACGTGATTTTTCTTCCCGACACATCGAAAATCTCGAGTGTGACCGCGTAGCGATCAAGCAGATAGCAACTGATGGTGGTCCGAGGATTGAAAGGATTCGGATGATTCTGTTCGAGCGAAACCGCCCGCAAAGGCACCGACAAGAGAGCGGTTTCGAAAAGGGCACGCCTGCCGTCTTCATCCTCGATCTCAACGAGATAGCGATAGGAAATCCCGGGCTCGCAGCCTTCATCCGCAGCCGTGAAATAGGAATAATCCTCAGTAATATCAGGTGCGTAAAGCTCTTTGAATTCGCCGTCTGCCCCTTCAGCGCGGGAGATATAATACCGCGCCCCTTCTCCGATCCCGGAGAGAGTCCAGTGAATTGTAATATGCGATCCATCGACGTACGCACCGTAATCCTGGAGAGCCGTGGCGACTTGCATTCCGAGAGCATCGATCCGCGCCGCATAGATGTCGGGATCACCGCTTCGCTCATCATACCATGCGACGAGCGCCCCGCCTGCACCATCGGAGACAATCCGGGGGCCTGATTGATGCATTGCCGCGGTGCAGACGCCGATCCCACCCGGCATCCACATGAGATTACCGCCGCTATCGATACGTTGCGCATAGATATCATGATCATCGTACGTCGGGCCATACAACTCATAGGCGATAATAGCCCCGCCGGCTCCGTCCGATACCGGTTGGGGAGAGTACTCGTCATTCGCTGCGGTGCAGACGCCCGCGCCTTCATCCCCCCACTGACGCACACCTGCGGCATCGATTCTCTGGGCATAGATGTCATAGTTTCCGTTGCGCGTATCGGCCCACACGAGTATCGCTCCTCCCGCACCGTCCGAAATCATTGCCGGTTCTTCCTGGAACGATGCCGCCGGGCAGATCGCGACACCATCCGCCGCCCACTGAACCGCACCGGCGGCGTCGACTCTCTGGGCATAGATCTCCGAGCCTCCATCGAGCCACGCGATGACCGCTCCACCGGCTCCGTCGGAAACGATCTTGGGAAGTGTCTGCTGTCCCGCCGCCGTGCAAACACCTACGCCGTCCGTCGTCCAGAGAACGCTGCCCGATGAATCTATCCGCTGGGCATAGATATCGCGTTTGCTCCCAGCATTTCGCCGGTCCTGCCACGTGACGATAGCCCCGCCGGCGCCGTCCGAGACGATTTCGGGATATCGCTGCGCGCTCGCATCCGCACAGAGGGCGACCCCATCTGCCGTCCAGAGGACGCTTCCCGATGCGTCGATCCTCTGGGCGTAGATATCACGATTATTCCCACCGTTGCGCTGGTCCTCCCACGCGGCGATCACACCACCCGAGCCGTCCATAATAATCCTGGGATTTATCTGCGCCCCGGCCGCAGTACAGATCGCAGCGCCATCGGCCGTCCATTGAGACACGCCATCCGCATCGATCTTTTGCACGTATATATCTGAATTGCCGCTCCGTTGGTCTTCCCAAATGATGAGAGCTCCTCCGGAGCCGTCGGGGATGATTTGCGGAGACTGCTGAAAACTTGCGGCCATACAGACAGCTTCGCCATTGTCCTGCCAGAGCGTGATGCCGCTCGATGATATTCGTTGAGAGAAGATATCGGGATTGTCCACACCTAAACGCTCATCCGCCCACGCGATAATTGCTCCCCCGGCGCAGTCGGTTGCAACCCTGTGATCGAGCTGACCACCGGTCACCGTGCAAACAGCAATGCCATCTGCAACGAAACCCGCCCTCAGCGTCACCGCAGCAACAGCCAATACAAGCATATATATCAATGTAAGGGATTTCTTGCGTAACTTCATAAGCCATTGCTCCTTTCCTTCGAGAAAAGAGTCGGCTCCTCAGTGTATTTCCCGTCTTCCCCCCACGCCAATTAGACGTTCCAATAGAGAACTTTGCATAAACCGTACCTGATTGGGACTAAAGACTTAATTCCTTACAAGAACGGCCGTTATGTGGGAAAATTGCGCCCGCGGCTCATGGACTGGTATTGCGGAAGTCAAATGCCAATAGAAGCGTCGATTATTGAGCATCAGGAAAAAAATGGGGTGGACGACGGGATTTGAACCCGCGACGACTGGAACCACAATCCAGGGCTCTACCAACTGAGCTACGTCCACCACAATTTCTTTAATTTTATCCGGCTTATAGCCTTATCGCAAGCGAAAAGGTATATATAAAAAATACGCCCGGCAGGACTCAAACCTACAACCCCCAGATTAGAAGTATAGTGCTCTATCCAGGCGTAACGCGGTGCGGGACCGTCTTCAAGGGACCGTTTTCACCGATTGAATATCCTCCCGTTTTATGATAGAATGCCCATTAAGCGGAATTCTAAACCGTGGATAAATTCAATCAAGTCATAGAGGCTCTGAAACCGGAGGTATCACCATGGTGAAGCGGCTATTCATTATTTCAATCCTCTGTCTTTTGGTGCCTGGAATTTCTTCCCTCCAGGCGCAATGGGTGGAAAACGGCACGGGTATATGCATGTATACCGCCAACCAGTACGATCCACGGATCTGCTCCGACGGCAGCGGAGGCGCCATCATCACGTGGGAAGATTCCAGGGTATCTGGCAACGATATCTATGCCCAGAGGATCAACGCTTACGGCAAAGCGCTCTGGACGATCGACGGAGTCGTGATCTGCTCGCAGCTCGGCACGCAGTACGATCCCGTAATCGCCTCGGACGGCGAGGGCGGAGCGATCATTGCATGGCCGGATCAGAGAGTCGGAAACGTCGACATCTATGCCCAGAAGGTCGACGCGGACGGGGTCGTTCAGTGGACTTCGAACGGTGTGGCTGTCTGCACGACGAGCGAAAGCCAGTATGGGCTCCAGCTCGTATCCGACGGCAGCGGAGGGGCTATCTTCGTCTGGCAGGATGAACGCTACGGCGATTATGATATCTTCGCCCAGCGTATCGATGCGGGAGGAACGGCACAGTGGCTCGTTGACGGAATAACAGTCTGCGGTGAAACCAATATCCAGGGAAGTCCCCAGCTTATTGCGGACGGCTTCGGAGGTGCCATCATCGCATGGGACGACCTGCGCAGCGCAACCACCTATGACATCTACGCGCAGAGGGTGAATGCGGGCGGCTCGACGCTATGGACTTCGGGCGGCAGAAGCGTCTGTACCGAGATCGATCACCAGATCGATCCCCGGCTCATCATGGATGGGGCCGGCGCAGCGCTCATCACCTGGACTGATGACCGTAACGGCACAAACGACCTCTATGCCCAACGGCTGGAGCTGAACGGCACCAGCCTGTGGACCTCGGGCGGTATTGCCATTACCACGGCGTCAGGCAACCAGTGGGATCCCAAGCCTGTCTCCGACGGCGCCCTCGGTGCGATCATAGTCTGGGAAGATTACCGCAACGGAAACGCGGATATCTATGCCCAGAGAATCGATCCCGTGGGTGCTGTCCTGTGGACTGCAAACGGTGTCCTGGTCTGCGATGCGAGCGGACACCAGTACGATCCGAAGGTCGTTTCTGACGGTGTCGGCGGCGCGATCATCACATGGGAAGACCGGCGTTACCTGAGATACGATATTTTCGCCCAGAGAATCGACGCAGCAGGGACCGGAGTCTGGACGACGAATGGAGTCGCGTTGTGCACGGCCGGATTCGATCAGTCTGATCCCTACATTACCGGTGATGGTGAGGGGGGTGGCATAATCACCTGGGAGGATTCCCGTATTCCCGGTGACATTAACATCCACGCGCAGAGGATTGACCGCGACGGCTACTGGGGATACCCCTGCCCCGTAATCTCAGAAGTGGCGGACGTCCCCGGGGACCAGGGCGGGCTGGTGAACGTCACCTGGGACGCCAGCCGTCTCGACACATGGCCGGACGATCTCATCAACGAATATACCGTATGGAGGGCCATCCCAGAGGTTTCGGCGCTGCTGCTCAAGGAAGCCGGCGCCCATGATATCAGCAGTTATTTCAACGGCGAAAAATCGCCTGTCCTGAACGGGCTTTCTTTGTTCGACGCCGATAGGGATACCCCGGTGATCCGGCGTGCCGTGACCGGAGCGGGAACATACTACTGGGAACTCATCGCGACGGTGGAAGCCTACCAGCTCGGCTCGTACGCGAAAGCATCCCCGACCCTCTTCGATTCGACGACGGTATCTGCCGGATACAGCTACTTCCAGGTGATCGTGCATACGAGGGATCCGAATACCTACTGGATCTCGGCTCCCGACAGCGGCTACTCGGTCGACAACCTCGCCCCCTGTCCGCCCCTCTGTCTCGCCGGTGAGCAGAGCTACAGCCCAGAAGGGCTCGAGATCACATGGACGCCCAACACCGAGCCGGATCTCGATTCCTACAACATCTACCGCGGTGCGGATCCGGGTTTCAGCCCCGGGTCCGGTAATCTGATCGCCTCACCCTGCGACACCCTCTACTTCGACGGCAACTGGCGGTGGGACAATACCTACTGTTACAAGGTGGCAGCGGTCGACGTCCATGGAAACGAGAGTGAATATACACTGCTGTGCTCCGATGAGGTGACGGGCGGCGACACACCGGTGACACCGCAGGCCACCTTCCTCGAGCAGAACTACCCGAATCCCTTCAATCCGGTGACACGGGTCATTTTCGGTCTCGATGCACCGGCCCAAGTGTCGCTTCGTATCTATGACGGCGCGGGACGGCTCGTGCGCGTGCTGGTCGAGGCGGAGCGCCCGGCAGGAACCTACGAGATGATGTGGGACGGCAGGGACAACAGCGGCCTCGCCGTCGCGAGCGGCGTATACTTCTACCGTCTCACGGCAGGTTCGTTTACCGAAACGAGGAAGATGGTGCTTATGCGGTGAACGCAGGAGCGGTGGTGCGGATATACAAAAGGGGTTGCCGCAAGCGAAAAGGAATATAGAAAAATACGCCCGGCAGGATTCGAACCTGCGACCTACGGATTAGAAGTCCGTTGCTCTATCCAGCTGAGCTACGGGCGCAACACTTTCTATCTGCCAATTATATATAATATTGTCCCTTCCCATGTAAGTCCAGACACAATTGAGCTTGCCGACAGCCGGAATAATATTGGCAATCAACCCATGAAAAACCAGACCGGATATTTTGTATGAAGCACCATGCTTGCGCAGCACTCAATGGTGAAATGACAAAAGATGCTAAAAGAGGATTAATCCGGGTAAAAGACAAAATCGCAATCACCCTATCTGCAAAGCTGGTTGCTTGCTTCTGAGGAAGTTATAAATAGGGAGGGAAACGGCCGCCGCACATTTCGATACGTTATTAAATAATAATACTTCAAACAATCGTCGCAATCCTTTATAATGGTGGGTATACAATACTTATCGCCTCGTCTGACTGTCAGTATTTCACGAAGGAGAATTGCGGAATGGAACAGAGCTGTACTCGCTGCATTTTGCCGGAAACATGGCCCGGGATTCGATTCGACAAGGAAGGCGTCTGTAATATCTGCCGTCAATACGAGAAGCGCTGGAGTGCCTGGCTTGCAGATCCATCGCTGCAGGCCGAATCGAGAAAAGAGCTCGACCGGATAGTCTCCTGGGCGAAGAGAAAGCGCCGCGGCAAGTTCGATGTGTTGGTGCCGATGAGCGGAGGGAAGGACAGCCTCTATGTTCTCTATTGGCTCAAGAAAGAATACGATCTCTCGGTTCTCTGCTATACATACGACAACAGTCTGCTCAACGAAACCGCCGTCGAGAATATCCGTCTCGCGAGGGAGAAGCTGGAATTCGAGCACACCGTGGAACGGCATCCGTTCCAGGAAGACCTCATTCGGCATTTCCTCGTCAAGACAGGTAATTTTTGCGGGGCCTGCGTAATCCCCGTATACTACGGCACCTTCCGCATCACCCAGAAACACGGCATCCCCCTTGTTGTCTCGGGATTCTCCAAGCGGACCGATGCGAATCTGCCTGAAGGCAACAACCCGGCCTATTTCAAGAAAGTCGTGCAGGACGGTTTCGGCATGAACCGGATCCGTCCATTGTGTGGGAAAAACACACTCATGAAATTCGGATTGAGCACGCTCCGCAGACAGGTAAAATTGATCGCGCTGCCCGACTACCTTCTCTGGGATGAGAATAAAATCGGCGAAATATTGACACAAGAGCTCGGCGTCGAGCTCGGCGTGGAACACAGCGACTGCATCGGTCATGAGATATCGAACTGGCTGGCATTGCAGCGCTATGGATTCAGCTATCTGCCGATCAAGCTGAGTCAGCTCATTCGCGCCGGGAGACTGAGCAGGGAGGA
Source organism: uncultured bacterium (assembly GCA_965369375.1). GTDB lineage: Bacteria > Krumholzibacteriota > Krumholzibacteriia > Krumholzibacteriales > Krumholzibacteriaceae > CBDUQN01. The sequence goes on from CBDUQN010000112.1 coordinate 6,482, forward strand.
AGCGCTGCGGATGCTCGCCGAAGAGGAAAAGCCGGAACTACCCTCTTCGGTTACTTCATTTATAGAGCGCGCAGGATTGAGTCTCGATGATGTTCGCCTTGCGGCCCGCCAATCCAACAAGAAATATTACCGTGGATTCGTCAACGCGATTTTCAGGCTTCACCGGGGGATATTCATATCGCGCTAGGGGAAAAGCGCTTTATTATTTATCGTAATCTTTCTTGAGCCGCCCCCACGTGGCCGGATTAACCGCGACGGGTACCAAACTTATAGACAAATAATTGTTGAATTCATCGGGCTCATCGATCGAGCCGCCCATGTCCAGTTCGAATGTTATGGTCGTTTGGCCCTGGTAGGAGGCGCTAAAAGGCGACCAGGTGCCTTTTTTCCGGCAGTGGCATCTTACGAAAAGCGTGTCATTGATCCATCTGCACTGGCCCACCTCCGATCCGGAAGGATTGAGTTGAAGCGTGCAGTCTCCATAACAATCCACCTGCTCCTTTTCATTGCATATATCCTCCACGTCGCTGATTTCCAGCAGTGACGAGTGGACGGGAACACCATCGAGAAAGATACCCATATCGGTGACAAAAAATGAATCCACCAGCAAGCCGCTTCTAACAGAGAAGGCGACCGTAATACTTATGGTATCGGGATAAGGGAAGTCGTACATAATGGTGTCGGCCTGAAGATCTATCCAACCGTTGGGCCAATCGGGAGCCTGAGCAAGAGCAGTTCCCGATATCGTCATGGCGATTAGAGAGAGTACGATAACAGCAGCTTTCATAACTGTATCCTCCTTGTTTGTGATTGCTTTTCCTTATTATATCATAAGTTCCGGCTGCTGACAATAGATGGCCTTTTTGGTCAGATTCAAGGGTGGCGCATAGACAGAGAACACGGCTCGATAGATTAGGGGTGGTTCGGCATGAACCGTATAATTGCTATTCTGAGCGCGTCTCTATTCCTGGTAGCGTGCCACACCGTTACGGCTGAATCGCAACCCGCCATGCTCGGTCTCTATTTCGATTCGCAGGGAAACAGGATGGGCGGGATGCCTCCCGCTCTTACTGTCTTCGATGCATACCTGATACTCAAGGATGCCGAGTACAATGTGACCGGCGACGACGATCACCAAAAAGATGGTGCTTTTGAAGTGATAGAAACTCCTCGAATTCGACCCCACCACATTGATTCTGCAGAATCGAAAGCAAATAAATCATTATCTATTAAAAATACTTGCAGTTAGCTCATGTTTTCTCTACGATAACCTACAGCTTGCTATCAACAAAATTCACAGCGGAACCTTTTCCACGAAAGGGGAATATGATGAGAACGTTTGTTAAGTTGGCAATCGTCGCGGCTCTCGCTATTACAGTGAGCTTCGGCATCGTGCACACCGCGCCGCTGGATGATTGGTTCCGGACGAACGCCAACGGTTTCGGGAATCCTCATAACATCAGAGCCGTACCACTGAACGTCCTTGCACCGTACATATATGCAGGAACGGAAAACAAAGCGGAAGGGGCGGAGATCTGGTGCTCCGATGACGGCGTGAAATGGCGCAGGACAATGTACGCCGGGTTCGACGGAGATCCAAACAATATCGAGGTCGGCTCGATGGGATATTTAAACGGCTTACTCTACGCGTCAACCGTGAATGAGGTAACGGGGACCGAAATCTGGGCGTCCGGAAACGGTTGGAACTGGACGCAGGTCAATACCGATGGATTCGGGGATGCCAATAATATGGATGTTCTCGCCTTCAAAGTCTTCGGTGGTTACCTCTATGCGGGAACGCAGAACATGGTCACCGGCGGCGAGATGTGGCGAACCGCCGACGGCACGACCTGGAACCAGGTCCATAGCGACGGATTCGGCGACGCCGATAACCTCGCCTTCATACCGACGGAGGTCTTCGGCGGCTACCTCTATACGGGAACGTTCAATATGGTAGACGGCGGCGGAATCTGGCGGTCCGATAACGGCACAGACTGGACGCAGATCAACACCAGCGGATTCGGGGACGCCGAAAACTTCGTCACGGTCCCGATGGACATCTTCGGCAGCCTCCTCTACGCCACCACGTGGAACGAGGTGAATGGCACGGAGGTCTGGCGGTCCGACAACGGCACGGCATGGACGCAGGTCAGCACCGGCGGATTCGGCGATACCAATAATGAAGGCGCTCTCGGCGCGGTCTTCGACGGCTACTTCTACATTGGAACACTCAACGATGTAACCGGCGGGGA
>CBDUQN010000113.1:0-8690 GCA_965369375.1 uncultured bacterium
GGGAACGAACCGAGCTGGCGGTCAATTCGATCACCTGGTCGGGTGCAATTACCGTGACCAGCTGCGGCAATCCATTTACCCTCTGCATGGGATCGGCGGCCACCTGCCTCGGATCGGGAGGAGAGAACGTAATCTATCTCGGAACCTTCTCTTTCATTTGGCTCGATTTCACCACACCGCCTACATTCTATATACAGATCCGTGAAAACCCCGATGCAAATCCTAATCCGGGCATCGTCATCTCATTGTGTGACGATGAAAACACGCCGTATCTCGTCTTGGGCGGAACGTTCGTATTCAACGGCTCGTGCGATCCCGGCGTCGAGGCAAAGAGCTGGAGCGCCATAAAGGATCTCTATAAATAATAATCGGAGAAAACAACAGAAACCCCGGGGAGAGTGAAAGCCCCGGGGTTTTTTTGCCCCTCAAGATATTGGCGCATAATATATATTATGTTAACCTAACTGATTCTAAAAGAAAATGATTTCTTGGGAAAACAATTTCTTTTGAAATTACCCGACGACGATATTGACGAGCCTGTCGGGAACAACGATGACTTTGCGAATCTTTTTACCGCCGATACAAGATACCACCTTCTCATCGGCCGCGGCGAGTTTCTCGAGCTCTTCCTTCGAAAGTCCCTTCTGCGCTTCGATACGCGATCGTATCTTCCCGTTGACCTGGACGACGAGCGTAAAGACGTCGGCGGCGATGTAGCGCTTATCGGGCTGCGGGATAGATTGTGAGAAGATCGTCTCCGTGTTGCCGATCCGTTCCCAGATCTCTTCGGAGAGATGCGGCGCCATCGGCGCGAGCAGTATCACGAGATCGTTCATGGCCCTTGCGAACAGCCTGCAGGATTCCTCGCCGCGCGTTTTGAATCCATCGTAATTTTCGATATAGAGATATATCTCGTTTGTCAGTTCCATCAGGGCGCTTATCGCCGTGTTGAAATGGAACTTGCCGCCGAGGATATCACGCCTGATACGGGCTATTGTTTGCTGGAGCTTCCGGTAGAGATCCAATTGTGATTTATCGTACGTTGTAAGATTTAGTTTACACTTTGCCGGCTGGAACTCCTCTAAAAGCTCTCTATGTCTATAGTAGAGGCGCCAGACCCTGTTTACGAAGCGATATGCGCCCTCTACGGCACGGTCGCTCCATTCCGCGTCCTTCTCAGGGGGACCGATGAAAAGGGTGTAGAGGCGCACCGTATCGGCCCCGTAGCGTTCTATCAGCGCTTCGGGGCTGACCGTATTCCCCCTACTCTTGGCCATTTTCGCGCCGTTTCTCAGAATCATGCCCTGTGTAAAGAGGTTCTCGAACGGCTCGTCGAACGATACGAGACCTTCGTCTGAGAGAAATTTCACTATGAAGCGAGAGTAGAGCAGGTGCAGGATCGCATGCTCGACGCCGCCGATATACTGGTCCACGGGAAGCCATTTATTTACGAGATCGCTGTCGAACGGCTTCTCCGCATCATGCGGCGAGAGGTAGCGGAGGAAATACCAGCTCGAGTCGACGAAGGTGTCCATCGTGTCTGTGTCCCGCTCTGCTTCCCCGCCGCATTCAGGACAGGTTGTCTTCACAAACGTCTCCGATGTTGCGAGCGGGCTCTTGCCGTCGCCGCGCGGCATGAAATCGACATCCGCAGGCAGCAAGACTGGCAGCTCTGCCTCGGACACGGGGACTGCGCCGCATCCGGCACAGTGTACCATCGGTATCGGCGCGCCCCAGTAGCGCTGCCTCGATATGAGCCAGTCCTTGAGACGGTAATGGACGACTCGCTTCGCGAGTCGCCGCTTCGCGAGGTGCTCGGTGATCTTCTCCGCGCCCTCGTCGTTGGGAAGGCCGTCGAACTCGCCGGAGTTTATCATGACGCCGTCTCCCGCATAGGCCTCGGTGAGTGATCCCGAGTCCCTTCCCGTGGGACTGATGACCTCCACCACCGGAATATCGACGGGCGATTTTTGCACAAACTCGAAATCACGCTGGTCATGCGCCGGCACACCCATGATCACGCCTGTTCCGTATTCCATCAGTACGTAGCCTGCGATAAAGATCGGAATTCTCCTATTCGTCGCCGGATTGACGGCGTAGCGGCCGGTGAAGAATCCGTCCTTTGAAAATTCGGCCTTCTCCCGTTCCTTCACCTGGAGCCTTCTCACGCGCTCGACGAAGTCCATTCCCTCCCGCTCGCTTCCCCCTGTGCGCAGGAGCTCCCCGGCAAGGGGATGATCCACGGCGAGAACGATGAACGTGGCCCCGTAGATGGTATCGACACGCGTCGTGAAGCAGTCGAGCACCTCTCCGGAATCCTCGATTGCGAAACCGACCTCCACCCCGTCGCTGCGCCCGATCCAGTTCGTCTGCATCGAGACGACGCGTTCGGGCCATGTGCCGAGTTTTTCGAGGTCGTCCTTGAGCCGGTCGGCGTAATTCCTGATGCGGAAGAACCACTGCTTTAGTTTTTTAAGCAGCACTTCGCTGCCGCACCGTTCACATTGTCCCCCGACGACCTGCTCGTTCGCGAGCACCGTCTTGCATGACGGACACCAGTTGACGGAAGCCTCGTCCTGGAAGGCGAGACCCGCCTTGAAGAGCCGTATGAAGAGCCACTGCGTCCACCGGTAGTAATCAGGCCGGCACGAAGCGATTTCGCGCGACCAGTCGTACATGACCCCCCACCGGCGGAACTGCCGTTTCATGTTGGCGATGTTCTGCTGCGTCCACTGCGCGGGGTGTATCTTCTTCTGTATCGCGGCGTTTTCCGCCGGCAATCCGAACGAATCCCATCCCATCGGAGCAAGCACGTTCGCCCCCCCCATCATCTTTATCCTGGCGAGCGCGTCCCCGATAATATAGTTGCGCCCATGGCCCACATGGAGGTCGCCGGACGGGTAAGGAAACATCATGAGGCAGTAGTACGCGCTTTCGGTATGACTCACATCACACGCGAAGAGACCTTCCCACCGCTTCTGCCATTTTCCCTCGACTTCCTTAAACGGAAATGTCTCGCTCATCAGCTCGTGCCCTCGAATTTGAGATTCGACCGTTCATCGCCCTTTGTTCCAATGAATATCTTACATGTTGTTCCAATGAATATACTACATGGGAAACGAGGAATCTACGCAGCTTGAGGGGCCGCCGAAAGAATACCCGTCCGCCGATATCCCGGGCGCCCCCCCCCTACGAGACCTCGAGCAGCTTGCTCAGCTTCTCCTCGAGCGCCTCTTTCGACTGGGATCCGATTGCCTGATCTACGACCTCTCCCCCGTTGAAAAACAGGAGCATGGGGAGGTTCCTGACGGCATACTTGGAGGTTGTCTCGTTGCTCTCGTTCACATCGACCCTGAAAAAAGATACTTTGCCGTCGTATTTATCGGCTACCTCCTCGAGTATTGTATCGAGGCGGAGGCATGGAGCGCACCACGTAGCCCAGAAATCCACGACGGCCGGTTTCCCGCTCTCCAGGACATTTTTCGAAAAATCATCATCCGTTACATTTGTCACCTTTGCACCCATGAGACTCCACTCCAGATTTAAATAGTACGTTGCTGCAGCTTCTCATCAGGCTGCAGGAGATGTCTTTGTTCTTGCTTCGATCAGCTTTCCCCTCAGCGAATACATGCACGCGCCGGTGATCAGCAGATCCTCGGGGAATGTAATGCTCTTGATCAACAAATCGGTCGTCCGGAGGTTTTCCAGCCACACGATGATCTCTCTTACTGAAAAGCGATCCGCCTGGCTCTTCATGCGTCTGTACGCGTAGTCGGATCCCCCGTACCCGGCCTTTACCCTCAGCAGTGAAAGGAAGTGCCGGATCAGATGGTATATTATAACAGAGGGCTTCTCCGCGCCAGAACTAATGATCCTCTTAATCAGTTTTGCCACCCCTAATTCGTTTCCCGGCCGCAGAGAATCGATCAGATCGTGTATCGCGCTGAGCCTGTAGCTCCCGATGACCCGCTCCAGCTCGGGCCGGCCGAGCGGTTTTTCATCGTAGACGAGCGAGAGCTTATCCAGCTCGTTCTGGAGCTCGAAGAGATTATCTCCCACGCTGTTTACGAGCGCTTCCGCCACACCTGCATCGAGACTCATGCCGAGCCGCTTCGCTTTCTGCTTCACCCATCGATGCACCTCGTTTTCGGGCAACTTGTGAAACTCGACCAACGTTCCGCGGGATCTGACCGCAGATACAAGCGCATTGAGGTTGCGGGGCGCGTTCAATTTTCTCCCGTACGCATCATGCGTGCTGCGCAGCATGATCACGACGCTAGACGAGACCGGATCCTTGCAGTACTCGATGAGCTGCTTCCATCCCCCCCTAAGCCTTTCTATCTCTCTCAGCACGAGAACCCGGCGATCCGAGAGAAACGGGAATGATCTGGCGGTCGTGATAAAGGCGTTTATATCGAACTCCGTAGCGTACTCGACGAGCAGATTGAAGCTGCGCATGTCATCGGTGACGGTGATATTCGAAATCCGACGCGCCATTTCATCCATGATGAAGGGTTCTGCGCCTTGCAAAAGGTAGAGGGGCGCGAGGTTTCCCGCATCGATTTCACTGAAGATCTTTTTATAGTATGCGAGGCTGCCTCTCATCCCCTACCATTCCTGAACCGTCGCGCCGAGTATATCGTCCACGATATCCTTGTAAACGAGCACAAGCGCCTTTTCGTAATTTTGATCCGAAGTGGTCACGAGATAGTAATCTCCGTGGGCGGTAATCTGCTTGTCCTGCCAGATATAGCTGTTTTCCTTCCGATTGAAGAGCGAAACCCGTATCCCGATCACGAGCCGGTACTGTTCGGCCTGATATTCCACCTGGGTTGGATTCTTGTTGAAGGTAAACGGTATATTGCGGTACTCGATGACGATTCCCTCCAATATACCGTCGGCCTCTTGCTCGGATACAACCTTGAGCGTGTTGTCCTTGACGAGTTCGTCTATGATCCGCTGGGTAATCTCGATCTCGATTTCAGGCTCCGCCGTCTCGTTCGACAGGTACGGCACGGCGACTTTCTCTATATCACCGGCCGTCTTGCCCCCCGTCGAATAATAGCCGCAGGAAAAGGCGGCCAGAAATAGTGCAGGTAAAATCGAGATGCACAAACGTTTCACCACGTTCGGATCCTCCCGATCCTATTCGAGATCGAAATTCTTTAATCGGTAGCGGAGCTTGTCCCTGTTGAGCTGCAAAAGCCTTGCCGCCTTGCTCTGGTTGTTGGCCGATTCCTTCATGGCCTTTACGATAAGCTCCTTCTCGGCAATCTTGATGAGCTCCTCGAAGGGCACGCCGTCATCGGGGTACGGCCGGCCGAGGGCCATCTCGATCTGCTTCGTCACCGTCTGGTCGGCCCCCGGTGTCATGTCCTGCTTTATGCCGATCGGCAGGTGCTGGGGCTCGAGCACCGTAGCTTCTTCGAGCAGCACTATTCTCTCGACGACATTCTTGAGCTCCCTGATATTTCCAGGCCACGGATATTCGAGTATGATCTCGAACGCCTCGTTGCTGATCTCCTGGAAATCCTTGTTGAACCGCTTGTTGAACTGGTTGAGGAAATGTTTCAGGAGCAGATAGATATCCTCCTTGCGTTCGCGCAGCGGCGGTATGTATATCGGAATGACCTTGAGGCGGTAGTAGAGATCTTCACGAAAACTGCGGTCCTTGACCGCCATTTCGAGATCGCGGTTCGTCGCGGAAATGATTCGCACACTCACCTTGATATCCTTCGTTCCACCGACCCGGCGGAAGATCATCTTCTCGAGAACGCGCAGCAGCTTGACCTGGATCGTCAGGCTCATCTCACCGATCTCATCGAGAAACAGCGTCCCCTTGTGGGCGAGCTCGAGGAGCCCGACCTTCTGCACCTTGGCGTCGGTGAATGCGCCCTTCTCGTGACCGAACAGCTCGCTCTCGAGCAGCTCCTCGGGCAGGGACGCACAGTTGATCTCGAGAAACGCCTTGTCGTGGCGCGGGCTGTAGCTATGGATCATGTTGGCGATCAACTCTTTGCCGGTCCCGCTCTCCCCCTGGATCAGCACGGTGGTCGTATCGCTCTTCGCCACAACCTTGACGACCTCGTAGATCTCCTTCATCTGCTGATTCTCTCCGAGAATATGGTCGCTGTCGATATCCATCTCGACGCGCCTGCGAAGCTGGAATAGCTCGCGGTTGAGCTTTTGCGATTCGAGCCCCTTATCGATCGTCATGAGCAGTTGTTCGAGATTGACGGGCTTGCTGACGAAGTCGAACGCCCCCCGCTTCATCGCACTCACGGCTGTCTCGATATCTCCGAATGCCGTCAGCATGATGACGCAAACCTCAGGGACCGACTCCTTTATCTGCTTGAGCACGTCGAGCCCGCTCATGTCGGGAAGCTTGAGGTCGAGGAGCACGAGATCGGGGAGCTCGCTGCGCGTCATCTCGAGCGCCTCGCCGCCGGTCACGGCGGTGAGCGCTTCGTACCCCTCATCGTGCAGTGTCTTTTCGAGAAAGAGGCGAATCGTGTCTTCGTCGTCAACCAACAGAACGACCGGTTTCAACTTATTCCCCCTTCCCGGGACGTGTTATGGGGAGGTAGACCCTGAATGTCGTTCCCTCTCCCTCGTTCGAATCGATCGTGATCCTGCCCTGATGATGCTGGATGATACTGTGTGTGACGAACAGTCCCAATCCGGTACCACCCTTCTTCTTGGAATAGAACGGTTCGAAAATACTCTCGCGATCCTTCGGCTCGATGCCCGAACCGTTGTCACGAATCTCGATGCAGATCATGTCGCGTTCCTTCTCCCACGCCACTTCCGCGTCACCACCCTCATAGATCTGCAAACCGATCGATACTACACCCTCTTCACCGACCGCTTCGGCCGCATTCTTCAGCAGATTGATCAGGACCTGGACAATCTGATCGAAATCGACCTCGATCTCCGGGAGATTGTCATCGATATGCCTCCGAAAATCAATGCTCTTGTTTCTATAAATCTCGCCCACGGACTGGTAACCCCTGTCGACTAGATCGCCGAGCCGGACCTTCTGATAGAGAATATTGTGGGGACGTGCAACCTTGAGCAGGTCCACGATAATCCGGTTCAGGCGATCGACCTCATTGAGAATGAACGATATGTTTTCCCGATGCTCGTCACTGAGATGCTCGTCCCGGTTCAGATACTGGATCCCCGCAGCGATGCCGGTGAGCGGATTTCTTATTTCATGAGCGACGGCGGATGTGAACCTGCCGAGGACGGCGAGACGATCGAGGTGCCTGATCTCTTCCTCCATGCGCTTGATGTCGCTCAGATCAACGAACTCGATGATCCCGCCCTGAATCTCATTGTCCTCGCCGACGAGCGGTGAGACGTTCATCCGGATCGGGATGTGTTTCCCGTCCCGGCATTTCAAATGCGTCTCGAAAAACACGAGGGGTTTCTTGTGTTTCAGAACCCGTAGGACCGGATGCTCCCCCCCGTCTTGCGAATCCCAGACGATGAGACTTCGAATACTCGTTCCGGTGACCTCCTCGGGATCGAAAGCCCCGAGATAACGCGCGCTCCTGTTGGCAAGCGTCACATCCCCCTCGAGATCGACTACGAACACGCCGTTGAGCATTCCCTCGATAACGTTTTCCCTGAAGATCTCCTCCTGACGCAGCTCCTGGTAGAGGAGCCAGTTCTCGATGTTCGAGCTCACCAATGATCCAACCGTCTCGAGCGTCACCTGGTCGATATTCGTAAGGGGCGCTGCACGGTACCCGTCGGTGATGATGAGGGCGCCGAGAAGCGGCATGCTCGGGCAAACCATGCAGACATCCTGTTTCAGGTATCCCAGATCGGCACTCTCGCTCTCGCCGCGGACGAGCCGCTTGATGAGGCAGTCATCGCTCTCGAAACAACGCAGCTCCTCGGACGATTTCATGAGCGGCACAACGAGATACGAGGTCATTGTGCTCCCCGGAAACAACGGCTCCCCCGCCGTGGTAAAGAGCGGATGCATCGTGATATCCTTGATCAGGTAGGGCTTGCCCGAGATGAAGGCGTTGTATGCCGCCCCCCTGAGGTCGGAGAAATCGAAATTGACCACCCTGCGAATGACCCTCGTGGCCCTCTCGATCCCGACAACTGCCTGAAAACAACCCTTCTTCTTCCTGAGCAGGATGAACGCCGTTTCCTTGTACCCGACCCCACGAACGAGGTAGTCAAAGACGGAATTTATGACTTTCTGTTCATCGAGTGAGCTTATAATATTTCTGCCGATCTCCTTGAGACTGAGCAGCTGGATGTTTTTTTCGACGAGCTTGAAGAGGGATCGCTCCAGGTCGGCGAGCAGTGTCAGGATCATGCGGTAGAAAACATCCTCCTCCGTCCCCTTTACCTTCCCCTCGATCAGGAGCCCCTCTCCCCGCAGATTACTGAGCCGGTGCTGTATATTCTCGACCCGCATGCGATGCTCCGTCCTCTTGCGCAGCACGACGATTGTCGTCACCGCGATTCCGGCGACGATCGGCATCCAAACGGGGATAAAGAGGGACAGGACGAGAAGAAGGGTGTAAAAGGCAGAAAGTAATATGAGGCTGTGTAATCTTCGCATGCTAGTACCGATGATCCAGTGTAAGGGCGGTAGTGGCACAGGTCAAGAGATTACCGGCACGGTGTGGTCGATTCGGATCTCTGCAGGGAAGGGGAATCGT
>CBDUQN010000114.1:0-8495 GCA_965369375.1 uncultured bacterium
AATCGTACCTACATTCACATGCGGCTTCGTCCTCTCAAATTTCGCCTTCACCATGTGAAAAGAACCTCCTTATTCCAAGGTTTCTTAAGCCCACGACCGGACTTGAACCGGTGACCTCTTCCTTACCAAGGAAGTGCTCCACCTGCTGAGCTACGTGGGCGACATTCCTTTTTTCCAGCTCTGGAGCGGGAAACGGGATTCGAACCCGCGACCCTCAGCTTGGAAGGCTGATGCTCTACCATCTGAGCTATTCCCGCTCCCGCACCGGAAAAAGACGCCTTCCGTCGCACCTTTCCCCGGGCCATTGAATGGTGGGGAGGGGAGGATTCGAACCTCCGAAGGCTTAGCCGACAGATTTACAGTCTGTTCCCTTTGACCGCTCGGGAACCTCCCCGAAAATCTACTAAACGGCAGCGCCCGTAAAGGCCGATAAAAAGATACAAACTCCCCCATAGCCCGTTTAAGAAATTCGGATTTTTCAGAAACAGGTGAACGGAATTTATCCCCGGCCTTATAAAAGCTATTTAGCGAATGGAGCTGGCGAAGGGAATTGAACCCCCAACCTACTGATTACAAATCAGTTGCTCTACCAGTTGAGCTACGCCAGCCCGGGGCGTGATTTCCCCAGTTATCTTTTTCGAGCGATATATAATACGTTTAAGCAAAACTCCTGTCAAGAAAAAAATAACGCGATTTCTTTACCGGTGATTTGCCTCCTTTTCTGCGCTTCCGGTCCGCCGCCGCGACGATCCCGCCGATGTTATGTTTGCCTTCTTCATAGGGAAATATCCCGTTATTGCCCGAATTGTCATTTTTTCACGGGAAAATGCTTATTGTTGATAAATTTTCATTTATTTAGGATAAAAGCGGTTCTGGCTTGAATTTCCCCTTGACGTGCTATCCGTTTTGTGGTAGGATTTGAGCCTCGGCAGAACTCCTTAAGGCCCAAGGAGATCGGCCGGCGTTACTTACCTCGCGTAGGTAAAATTATGAAAGGGAAGGAAACCCAAAAAGAGGTTGAAGGGTAATGTTATCCTTATGCCTCTTACCCGGTTTCCCAACGACACCCGGGCCTGGGTTGACCCATTAGGAAAGGGGGGAGCGATAAAACCGGTAAATCCACGGGAACCTATAAACCCATTAACCCTGATGACGAATGGCCGGTTGATGCTAAACCGGAAGAGAGAATTCGCATCAGCCCATAAATCAACGATAGTCCTTTGTTCTACAGAGGAGAAAGTAAATGTTGAAGAAATTCTTCTTGTTCGCAGCGATTATGGTGTTCGCAACAGCGGCATCAGCGCAGTGTGATAACTTTACCAAAGACGGGGATCCGGGATTCTTCTATGGATTCCCCTCTTCTACAATTGACATCTTCGCGGGCCAGACGATTTGCTACGAGCTGGCTCCCACCAACTTCGGATTCGTCTCTGGAACCTGTACGGACACGGACACCTTCTGTGTTCATGCCGTATCCGCGCAGGGCTGGGCAATCACAGGTCCCGATCTCGATCTGTGCTTCATACTCGATTCCGGGTACCTGACGGGCGTTGACGTCTGTATAACGGCGCCATGCGATGTCAGTATTTGCGACTACGACACCATTTATGCGGTGATGGCGTACTGCGACGATACGCTCGCCTGCAGGCCCGAGTGCGGCGACTGTGAGGATCCGAACTGGTACGGCGATCCTCCGGGTCCGTACTACTCCAACGACACGCTGTATCTGCATGTCGTGGCGTCCCCGCCTGCGCTCTACATCGTACAGGACAGCCTCTACGAGGTCTCCTTCGGTCAGACGGCTGCGTATGTACCGTTTGACATCTGCAATGGCGATCCGTGCGCGCCGCCGACGCAGTACGGCTACACGATCACGAGCACCGGCTCCATTCCCGGTGCCCAGCAGGGCGTGTTGATCAACGTTGCCGGTGGCGAGTGTGAGCAGGTCTACTGGATCGGTAATGCCGGTGCGACAGCTCCATGCACGTATGAGACCCTGACGATCATTGCGTGGTCGACGGCTCCGCCGATTGCGTACGATACCTGTGTACAGCTCGTACATGTTATCGAGCGCAAGAGTGTGCCTCTCTTTACGGCTCCCGTCGTGACGATCCTGGTACTCGCCATGATCCTCTCCGCTGCCGTGTTCATGAGAAGGCGCGCTGTGAACAAGATGTAACGAACGGACGTGAGGTTTTTTAAGAGAATTTAATTGGGCCAAGGAAAGAAGCCAGAAGGTAAAGACAGCAGTAAGAGGAGTAACGGAGGCTTCCGAAAGGAATTCTTCCTCTTTCTCGTTCTCTTCTTTATCCTCTGGCTTTTTTCCTATTTATTGACGAAGCGGTTTCCCGAAGTCGTCATCTTCTTCCAGAAGATCGTCGCCCACGAGGTCGTCTACTGTTTAAAACTCATCGGGTACAAGGTCAGGTGGATGAGCGCCCATGGATTCGCCTTTCGCGCAGGCCACGGGGGAGGGCAGATCGAGGTGATCCCCGAGTGTACGGGGATCTACACGACGATCATCTACTTCTCCATCATCGGCGCCTACCCCGCGCGCGTTAAAGAGAAACTGATCGGTCTCCTTATCGGCATCCCCGCAATTCACATTCTCAACATGGCCCGAATGGTCTTTATCACGATCATTCTCGGACACAGCTCGAAGCTCTTCCGCTTCTTTCACGGATACCTCTGGCAGGTCGTCTTCGTCATTTTCATGTTGCTGCTGATCATTCTCTGGATGGGCAAGATCGTAAAAGGGGACAGGAGCGTTTCATTGCCGGCGGAGGAAACAGCATGAGAGGATTCAGGGATGTCCTGTTCTTTCTGCTCCGGTTCATCGCCGTCTCCGTAATTCTGTATCTGATCTACACAAAATGGGGGATCTACTACATGAAGCTCGTCGCCTACGGATCGAAACCGCTCCTCTCGCTCTTCGGCTACGAGATGATCCTCGAGCGTGCTCTGAAAATTACAGAGCAGATTTCGCTGAACCCCCTCGTCTACCTCTCACTCGTCTCGGCGGTCGGCGGTGTCGCACTTGCCCGCAGGCTCAAGGCCGCCGCCTGGGGCATCGTCATCCTGACACTTGCCAACATTGCAACCGTATTCCTGGCTTTCATGAGTTACTATCGCGAGAGTGAAGAGCTCTGGTCGGGCACCGAATTCCTCCACCTCACCATCAACTTCTTCCTGCCGCTTCTGCTCTGGATCATCTTCATGCCGGTCGGAGATATATTCTCGATCAGGGCGAAGAGGCAATAATACCTGAATATAGGGTGACCTTTTTTACGGGATCGAAGTGGCGTGCTGATCTCTATTTCCGCTTGGCAGCGGGACCGTCCGCACGATCCTCGATGGTAAATCCCATCTCGGCGACCTTTTCACGCAGGGTGTCGGCGAGGGACCAATCCTTTGCCGAGCGCGCTTCCTCACGCTCTTGTACGAGCCGACGGACTTCTTCAGGAACCTCGAGCTCCGCCTTCGGCAATCCTTCCCTGAAGAGTCCGAGAACGCGATCGAACATCGTGAAGGCGGCCTCGATCTTCTCGAGTGTTTCTCGATCCCCGCTCACGTTCTCCTCGCCGGCGGCGCGCACCCGGTTGGCCTCGCGGACGAGGCGAAAGATATGACCGATGGCCTCACCGCTGTTGAAATCATCGTCCATCGATTCGAGAAAATTCTGCTTCACCTCATCGACGAGATCCCTCAGCTTCTCCCCGTCCGGCGTCGTAACCGAGACGGCCGCATCTCTGAGCGCCGAGAGGCGTTCATCGACATACCGGCAGAGATTCGTTATCCTCTCGAGGCCCGCCCGGGACTCTTCGAGACGCTCCCTGCTGAATTCCGTGCGGCTCCGAAAGTGCGTCGAGAGCAGGTAGAAACGAATTACATCGCCCCGGAACTCGGCGTTTATCTCCTCGATCGAGAAGAAATGACCCGTCGACTTCGACATCTTCTCGCCGCGCAGATTGAGCAGGCCGTTGTGCAGCCAGTAGTTTACGAAGGGTTTTCCCGTTACGGCCTCGCTCTGCGCGATCTCGTTCTCGTGGTGCGGGAAGACGAGATCCTGGCCGCCGCCGTGCATGTCGATCGTTTCCCCGAGATACTTCATGGACATCACCGAGCACTCGATATGCCATCCGGGCCGCCCCTTTCCCCATGGGCTGTCCCATGCCGGCTCCCCCTCTTTCGCACCCTTCCAGAGAGTGAAATCGAGCGGGTCTTCCTTGCGCTCCCCCACCTCTATCCGGGCGCCGCTCTGCAGGTCGTCGATGTTGCGTCTCGAGAGTTTCCCGTATGCCCCAAACCGCCTCACCCTGAAGTACACATCTCCTTCGACCTCGTAGGCGTACTCTCTCTCCACGAGCTTGTTGATGAGCGCGATGATATCGCCGATGTGCTCGGTGGCCTTCGGATAAATATCGGCGGGCAGGATGTTCAGCTCTTGCGCGTACTTGAAATACTCCTCGATATTGCGCTCGGCGATTACCGTGAAATCCACTCCCTCATCGTTCGCCTTCTCGATGATCTTGTCATCCACGTCGGTGAAGTTCTGAATGTATGTGACGTCGTATCCGCGGTACATCAGGTACCTGCGGATCATGTCGCCCGCGACGAACGCGAGCATATGCCCGATGTGCGGCTTGCCCTGAACGGTCATCCCGCAGAAGTAGATCCCGACCTTCTTGTCGGTAATAGGCTTGAATTCATCTTTGGTCCCGCGAAGTGTGTCATAAATCCTCAGCGCCATGGTGTTACACGAGCTCCTTTACTTTCCTGCCGTTTAAACTCTTTATGACCTCGGCGACGAGCTTGACCGCGTTGTCGAAGTCTTTGCGGTGTATGATGCCGGCGGCGCTGTGTATATAGCGGGTCGGCACGGCGATCACGAGGGTCGGAACGCCTATCTCATTGAGGTGAACCTTTCCGCCGTCCGTTCCCCCGAACGGCACCGCGCTGTAGTGATACGGAATTTTTTTCTCTTCCGCCACGGATACGACATGATCGCGAAGCTTCGCATTGGGAATGAGCGTCGCGTCGTACACACAGATCGAAACGCCCTCTCCGAGTTTCTCCTCGCTTCCGTCGGGCGAGCCGGGGATATCCTGGGCGATGCTGACCTCGAGAACGAAACAGACGTCGGGATTCACATGATGCCCGCTCGTGACCGCGCCCCTGATGCCCACCTCTTCCTGCACCGTCCCGACACCGTAGACGGTGTTCGGCAGCCGGGCTTTCGACAGGCGCCTGAGAACCTCGACGACCAATGCGCATCCAACCCGATCGTCCCACGCCTTCGCCATGTAGACCTTGCCCCCCTTGAGCGCGGTGAAGGGAAAAACGGGCACTACCGGATCACCCGGCTTTATACCGAGACTGCCGGGCTTCTTCTTGCCTGTAAGCCCCACGTCTATATATAGATCCTTGAGCTTGTACGGACCCTTGCGTTCGCTCTCATCCATATGGAACGGGCTCTTCGAGGCGATAACTCCCGGTATATCGCCCCGCGAAGACCGTATCTTCACGGGCAGCCCGATCATTCGCGGCGGCCACCAGCCGCCGAGCGTGTTGAACTTGATAAAGTTACTGCTGAAATGCGAAACCATGAATCCTATCTCATCCATATGCGCGGTGAGCATCACTTTGGGACCCTGCCGCTCACCCCCCAGCTTCGCGATAAAAGAGCCGAGACGGTCCCGTTCGACCTCGGCGATCGATTTCAGGTGCCGGTTCATGAGCCCGAACACTTCATCCTCGAACCCCGGCACGGCAAACGCCTCGGTGAATTCCTTCAACAAGCTTTCGATTCGATCCATGGCACGCTCCTCGATATAAAATTCATGCGGCGCTATAACGGTTTTTCCCGGGCAATACGCATTCAGTGTTTATGTGTCTCCGGTAAAACGTAATTAGATACCCACGGGCAAGCCCGTGGAACTCTGCACTGCGGGTTATTAGAATTTACCGTTCTCCTGATAAAAATGACCGGCGCTCATTTCGCGCTCTTAGTTTTTTCCCCCGCTCGAGGGCCATCATACAGATCCGCTCGACGAGCTCATCAAAGGATATTCCCGCTTTTTCCGCCGCCATCGGAACAAGACTGAGCGCCGTCATCCCCGGCAGGGTATTCACCTCGAGACAATATGGTTCGCCCTCATCGCTCAGGCGAAGATCGACCCTGGCATAATCGCGGCAGAGAAGCGTCCGGTAGGCGAGAACCGATTCGCGCCTGATACGATCGGCGGTCACTTCATCTATCTCGGCCGGAACGACGTACCGGCTCGTTCCCTTCGTGTATTTTCTCTTGTAATCGTAAAAGCCACCTTGCGGAACGACCTCGACGAGAGGAAGCGCCTCACCATCGAGTATCGCCGTCGTGATCTCTCTGCCCGCTATGAACCGCTCCACGATGAGCTCGCGATCGTACGCCGATCCCCTCTCGAGCGCCTCGCCGACCCGTGAAGGCTCGCCCACGAACGAAAAACCCACGCTCGATCCCTGGCAGTTCGGCTTGATGGCGACGGGGTAACCGAGACGCTGTTCGATCTCTTCACTCAGCCATGCGGGATCTGTTTCGGGGGCCGATTGAATCAGCATATGCGGCGCCGTCTGCACGCCCGCCTCTCTGAAGAGGGCCTTCGATCGGTCCTTGTTCATGGCGAGCGCGCTGCCGAGAATGCCCGTGCCGACGTACGGGACACCGACCGTTTCGAGCAGGGCCTGGACGGTGCCGTCCTCCCCCGCCCCTCCGTGAAGGGCGATGAAGACGACGTCCGCCCCGAGGATCTCCCCGCGCGTGAGCCATTCGAGCGAAAGTTCGAGCGGAACATGGGGGATCTCTTCCGGCGGCTTCTCGCCGATGCCGCCGATTCCCGCTTCGACCCGTGCTCCCGGCGGGCGGGCGGGATCGACAGCGCAAACCTCGTGCCCTCTCTTGCGCAGCGCTTCGATGATCCCTCTCCCGCTCGCGAGGGAAACATCCCGCTCCGGAGAATCTCCTCCAAGCACTACTGCAATCTTCATTCGCCCCCCCTCCCGCAAATCCCCTCTTGAAGTGAACCGAGAATATCGTCTCTACCCCTGATCCGCACGACACTCAAGATGTCGGGGCCGTGAAGCATCCCGGTGAGCGCCGCGCGAAGCGGCATATAGAGATCCTTTCCCTTTATATCGAGTTTCTTGCCGACCCCCTTGACGGCCTGGGCGAGTGCATCCCTGTTCCAGTCGGCACACGCCTCGAAGGCTTCCCTGAATGCGCCGAGCAGCGCCCCCTTTCCCTCGAGCACGGCCTGCGCCTCCGCATCGAGGTTCGGCGGGCCCGGCCGGAACGAAACCGTCTCTTCATTGATCTTTGAAAACGAGGAGAGGCTCCCTGATGCGCTGTCGAGTATCTCCATCAGCGTGCTTTTCGAATAGGTTTTCTTGAATACCTCGTCGAAGTACTGGTATGCGAGATCGAAGTAGCGCGCCGAACCTCCGGCGCGAATGTGATGCTCCGAGACCCAGTTGAGCTTCACCTCATCGAAGATACTGGGGCTCTGAGATACGCGATCGAGCGTGAACGTTTCGATGAGCTCCTCGATAGAGAGGATCTCCCGCTTATCGGCCGGTGTCCAGCCGAGAAACGCGAGATAATTAACGATCGCCTCGGGCGGATAGCCGCGTTCGTGGAAATCGATGATATTGGGAGCGCCGTGTCTCTTGCTGAGCTTCGCTCTATCCGCGCCGAGTATGAGCGGTATGTGGACGAACCGGGGAATTTCGAGCTCGAGCGCCTCGTAAATCATCAACTGGCGGGGTGTATTCGAAAGATGCTCCTCGCCCCTGATGACATGCGTGATCCCCATGAGGGCATCGTCGACGGCAACGGCGAAGTTGTATGTCGGGATCCCGTTGGAGCGGATGATCACGAAATCCCCCACCATCCGCGCCGGAAATTCGACTTCCCCGCGTATGATATCATCGATCCGCCACGCGCGATCATCGGAAACGGCGAAGCGTACGCTCTCCGGCAATCCCCGCTTTCTTCGTTCTTCGCGCTCCGTATCGCTCAAGCTCCGGCACTGCCCGTCGTACTGCGGCGGGAGTCCCGCCTCGAGCTTCACCTTTCTCTTTGTCCCGAGCTCTTCGTCGGTGCAGAAACAGGGATACGCCTTGCCCGCTGCGAGAAGACTATCGGCTGATTCGCGGTATATATCTATCCGCTCGGACTGACGGTACGGACCGTGCTCCCCGCCGATCCGCGGCCCCTCATCCCAGGTCAGGCCGAGCCAGGCGAGGTCATCGAGCATCTTCGCCTCGAGCTCCTCGGATGACCGCTCGATATCCGTATCCTCTATGCGGAGGATAAACCGTCCGTCCCCGTGACGGGCGAAGAGCCAGTTGAAAAGTGCGGTGCGCGCGCCGCCCACGTGAAGGTACCCCGTGGGACTCGGGGCGAACCTGACTCTGATCTCTTTCATCGTAACGATCCTTATCCGGCTCTGGTCACTTTC
>CBDUQN010000115.1:0-8363 GCA_965369375.1 uncultured bacterium
TCTATATAATATGGAACAGGGATAATTCTTGTGCCGGAGTTCCCCTCCGCGAATTACGTGTGAGGTATATTTATGAGTACGAACGGCAAGCCGATCCAGTGCGCCCTGCGCAAGGCGCCGCGGTACACATCGAACATAAACGTCCTCATGCGCGCCCGCGGATATTTCTCAACGGTGAAAAGCGGAACAAAAAAAGAAAGGAAGAACGTATGGCCGATCTTTCAACCACGTACATGGGTCTAACGCTGCACAATCCACTCGTGGTAGCGAGCTGCAGCCTGTCGAAGACGATCGAGGGAGTGCGAAGCTGCGCCGACGCCGGAGCAGGCGCCATAGTGCTCAAGTCCCTCTTCGAAGAACAGATCTGGGCGGAGATGGAGAACACAGGACAGTATATGGGAGCGCTTTGGCATTCTGAGGCGATCGATTATATCGAAAACATGGGTATGGCGCTCGGCCCGCGTGCATACCTCGCACTGATCGAGGAGGCGAAACGAACCGTATCGATCCCCGTTATCGCGAGCTTGAATTGCGTGTCGCCGAAGGTATGGATCGATTATACGAAACGGATAGTGAATGCCGGTGCCGATGCGCTCGAGCTCAATATCTCTCTCATGCCGAGCGATCCGAAACGTGGAAGCGACGAGGTGGAGGATTTATTGTATCAGATAACCGAAGCGGTTTCGCAGAGTGTTGACGTCCCGATAGCCATCAAGATAGGTCCTTACATAACAGCAGTTGCAAAGGTGGCCCACGAGCTCAAACAGCGGGGTGCCTCGGCACTTGTCCTATTCAATCGTTTTTACCAGGTCGATATCGATATCGAAAAGCTGGAGCTCGCACCAGGTTACAAGTTCAGCTCACCACACGAAATCGCTGTGCCGCTACGGTGGGTTACCCTGCTCGCGGGGCGCATTGATCTCGATCTGGCCGCTTCGACCGGCATACACGATGCAGCGGGCGTAATCAAGCAGCTGCTCGCCGGTGCGACGGTCGCTCAACTCTGTTCCACACTCTACCTCAACGGTGTGAAGCAGATCATGCCGATACTCGAGGAATTGGAACAGTGGATGGCACGCCACGGCTTTGACTCGATCGATCAATTCAGGGGGAAGTTGAGCCAGACGGAGAGCGACAAACCGGAACTCTACGAGCGTCTGCAGTACGTAAAAGCGCTCGTTGGTATCGACTAGGCTCTTCAGAACAAGAGGAAAACGCTTCGGTTGATAATAATATGTGCATCTGATCAGAAATGTGCGGTATCATAGATTGTCATTAGTGATCCAGGGGCAGGTATGATCGGCAGGACCATTTCACATTACAGGATCCTCGAGAAGCTTGGGTCTGGGGGAATGGGTGTCGTCTACAAGGCGGAGGATACGAAGCTCGACCGCCATGTCGCCCTGAAGTTTCTCACGCCGCAGTCTCTCGGGAGCGCGGACGAGAAAAAGCGCTTCATACACGAGGCGAAGGCCGCGGCGGCGCTCAGTCACCCGAACATCTGCACGATCTACGAGATAGACGAGGCGGAAGGGCGGTCGTTTATCGCAATGGAGTATGTTGAAGGTGAGAACCTCCGCACGATGATCGAGTCGGGTCCGCTCGAGCTGGAACGGGCGATTGATATAGCGATGCAGACGGCAGCAGCGCTCCATGAGGCGCACGAGAAAGGGATCATTCACCGTGATATAAAACCGGCCAATATCATGATCACCGAAAAGGGTCAGGCGAAGGTCATGGATTTCGGGCTCGCAAAGGCGCCGGGGCAGACGAAGCTCACTAAAGAGGGGACGACGCTCGGCACGGTCTTCTACATGTCTCCCGAGCAGGCACGCGGCGGAGGTGTGGATCGCCGAACCGACATCTGGTCGCTCGGCGTCGTTCTCTACGAGATGATAACGGGCCGGCTGCCGTTTGGGGGCGATTACGAGCAGGCGGTTTTGTACTCGATCATGAACGAGGCGCCGGAGCCGGTGACGGCGGTACGGACCGGCGTTCCTATGGAGCTCGAGCGCATCGTGCTGAAGGCGCTCGCCAGGAAACCCGACGAACGCTATCAGCATGCAGACGAGATGATCGGCGATCTGAGAAGGCTCAAAGGAGCGTTGACGGTGAGCGGCAAAACGACGAGGCCGGCCCGCGCCGCCGGATCGGCAGGCACGAAGAAGAGACTTCCCGCATGGGCGATCATTGCCGTCGCCATCATAGCTGTGGTTATTCTCTTCAACGAATTCATACGGCCCCGCTTTTTCGGGCGAGATCTCGTCGCTGCGCCCAAGCCGATAGCCGTCATCTCATTCGAGAACCTCACGGGGGATCCATCGTATGATTATCTATCAAAGGCGATACCCAACCTCCTGATAACGAACCTCGAGCAGTCGAAATATATCAGCGTGATCACCTGGGAGCGTATGCGCGACCTCGGCAAGCGCCTCGGCAGGGAAGAGGTCGAGATGATCGACGCGGAGCTCGGCTTCGAGCTCTGCCGCCTCGACGGTATCGAGGCGATCGTCATCGGCAGCTTCGTCAAGGCGGGCGGTACATTCGCGACAGAGCTCAAGGTGCTCGATGTCGAAACGAAGGAGCTGCTCGAAACGGCCAGCAGCCGGGGTGACGGCATCGAAAGCATTCTCGACCGCCAGATCGACGAGCTCAGCAAGAAGATCTCCCGCGGGGTGGGGCTCTCGGAGCGGAAGATAGCGGAAACCCAAAGGCCGGTCATCGACGTTACGACCTCCTCTATGGAAGCATACCATTCATTTTTGAGAGGGAAGGATGAATTCGGGAGGTGGTACTACACCGATGCGCGCCGGTCTCTCGAGCGGGCGGTATCGCTCGATTCGACATTTGCCGTGGCCTATCTCTATCTCGCCGGTGTTCACGAGAAAATGTATGAATACGTGCTGCAAAGGGAATCGTACGATAAAGCCAGGCAATATGCGTCGAAGGCGACCGAGCGCGAACGCCTCTACATCGAGGCGGCATACGCCCAAATCATCGAAGGGGACACCGAGCGGCAGGCCGTGCTGCTGAAAGAGTTGATACGCAAGTATCCAAAAGAGAAAAATGCCTACTATAATCTTGCCGCACGCTACAGAGAGGACGATGTTTACGATGAAGCGATAGATGCGTTCAATGCGGCGCTCGAGCTCGATCCCCTCTACGCTCAAGCCGTGAATGGCCTCGCCTATACATTTATGGAAATCAAGGAGTACGATAAGGCGATCGAGCGGTTCGAGCGGTATATCGAGCTGGCGCCGGGAGATGCGAATCCGTACGATTCGATGGGAGAGCTCTACTACACGATCGGCGATATCGATAAAGCGATCGCCCACTACAAGAAAGCGATCGCCATCAAGCCCGATTTCTACGGTTCCATGGCGGCCCTTTCCTATATGTTCTCTCTCAAGGGAGACTACGACAGCACCGGGATATGGATAGAACAATATATGCAGACCGTTACCTCGGCTGGTCTGCGGGCGTACGGCCTTGTATGGCGGGTACGGCTGGATCTCGCGCTCGGAAGGTATGAACAGGTTTTTGCCGATTTCGATGAGGCACAGAACCTCTCCGTGTCGGCGAAATGGGAATTCGCTATTGCTAACATACCCATGCTCAGGGCACAAATGCTCTACGAGACAGGAAGGCTCGACGAAGCGAAGGCTCTTTTCACCGCATGGTTCGATGCGGTTCGTGAACGAGAGCCGGATCGGATACCGCGGAACTCGATTCTGCTCAAGTTTTACCTCGGCCTTATCGAGCTGAAATCGGGGAATATCAAGGAAGCACGGGTATTCGAGCGTGAGCTCGGCGCGCTCATCGAGAAAGCTGCCGAAGCGGCTCTTCCAATGTTTCAGCTCGGGATAAACTGGCATGTCCTCCTGCAGGGGGAATTGCTCCTTGCCGAGGGACGTCCCGATGAAGCGATCGATATCATGGAGCGGGAATTCAAGCTCACGGTCCCGGATCTGGGTACCGCCGAGATGGAAATTCATAATTCCCCATACGATCAGGATGTCATCGCGCGCGCCTATGCGGCTAAGGGGGACCTCGAAAGCGCCATCGCCGAGTATGAGCGCCTTATCGTCTTCGATCCGACGAGCAACGACAGGCGGGCTCGGAGACCGAAGTATCACTACCGGCTCGCGAAGCTCTATGAAGAGGCCGGCCGGCACAGCGATGCCGTCGAGCAGTACGAGCGCTTCCTCTATATATGGAAGGATGCCGACGAGGGGCTTCCCGAGCTCACCGATGCCCTGGTGAGACTGGCGAAGGCGCGTTCTCTTGATCAGTAGCGAGCCTGGCTTTGCTCGTTCGCTATTCCAGAAATAATGCCATTCCCGCAACGCCGCTATTGTGAATTTGTGAACCGCGGATTCTCCCCGGATATTTTTATGTATTATTGCATAGCCTACTACTTGAATATCTGCTAATAGTCAGCTAGATTATTACACGTATCAGGTGTGGAATTTCGGCGCTCTTCGCATTGCATGTTTTTCGATTCAGTGATGGGTATAGAAGATTCGGAAAAAAGGAAACCCGGCCACTCGTACTCGAGAAATCTGGAAGATTTTCAGAAGCTGTCACAACAGATCCTTTATCTGGTGAACGTCGGCGGCCCTGCATCGGATTTCATGCGCGAAGTTTCTAGCCTGCTGTTGGATTATTCCCGGTGTGACGAAGTCGGGCTGTTGTTGATGAAGGATGAAAAATATTACAAGAGCACAGCTGTTCGATCCCCGCAGCGGCCGCCGGTGTTTGAAATAGAAACCTATCCGAGAAAAGAAGGTGAACGGATTGCCGATGAGTCCGTTGATAAAGAGCCTCTCGAAAGATTGAGCCTCGATGTTCTCCATGGTAAGCCCGATGAAGCGGCACCGTACTTTACCAAGAACGGCAGTTTCTGGACAGGCAACAGCGATAAACCATTTTCATATAAAGTATCCTTTCGAGACAATGCTTACGATCGCGAACTCGACATCGGCGGACCGTACCTTTCGCTTGCCTTGATCCCCATAAGGACGAGTGATGAAATAATCGGCCTTTTACAATTAAAAAGCAGGGCGAGGAATTTTTTCGGAAGTGAAGCAGTGCAATTATTTGAAGATGTCGCGCAAACGCTGGGAGCCGCTCAGGCTTACCGGAGCACTCAGTCGGCACTTCGTGAGCGGGTCAAGGAACTGACCTGTTTGTATAATATTGCACAGGTGGCCGAACAGTCCGATGCATCGTTGGAGCAGCAGCTGCAGCAGATTGTTGAACTTATTCCACCGGCATGGCAATACCCCGAAATTACATCCGGCAGGATCATTCTGGATGATAACATATTCGCAATATCAGGATTCCGGGAATCAACCCAGCGACAGGCTGCACATATAGAGGTGAGGGGAGAGAAAAGGGGCATCGTCGAGGTCTTTTATACGGAGAATAAACCGGAAATTTACGAGGGCCCTTTCCTGAGGGAAGAGAGGAATCTCCTCGATGCCGTGGCGAGGGAAGTGGCCCTTATCATAGAGCGCAAGGAGGCTGATGAGGCCGAATCGAAACTCCAGGATCAGCTCAGGCATGCCGATCGTTTGGCCACGATCGGGCAGCTTGCCGCCGGTGTCGCCCACGAATTGAATGAGCCTCTCGGCAATGTGCTCGGTTTCGCCCAGCTGATTACCAAAGCGCCGGAATTGCCGGAACAGGCGGTACGAGACGTTGAAAAAATTGTTTCCGCCACGCTGCATGCGCGGGAGATAGTCAAGAAGTTGATGTTCTTCGCCCGCCAGATGCCGCCCGAAAAAGTACCGTGTGATTTGAATCAAATCGTCGAGGACGGAATTTACTTTCTCGGGGCGCGGTGTGCCAAGGCCGGGATAGAACTCATATGCGACCTGGCGATTGACGTGCCTGCAATCATTGCCGATCCATCCCAGCTTCACCAGGTTTTGATCAATCTGGCCGTGAATTCAATGCAGGCGATGCCTGAAGGGGGCTCACTGACAATCAGTACATCTGCCGATAATGAGCACGTTTCACTCGTTGTCGAGGATACCGGTACCGGGATGAGTGACGATGTCATAAAACAGATATTCGTCCCATTTTTTACCACAAAGGATATAGATGAAGGGACCGGTTTGGGGCTCGCTGTTGTACACGGGATCGTCAGCTCTCATGGTGGAACCATTGACGTCGAAAGCGAACTTGGCTGCGGATCCCGGTTTGAGGTTCGATTGCCGATACAACGACCGTCAGAAGAGTCAATGGAGGAATAAGAGCGTTGGAACAATCAGCACAGAAAGAACGCATACTCGTCGTTGATGACGCTCCCAATACGCTCGAGGTGCTGGAGAGAAATTTATCCTCAGAAGGGTATCGTGTGTTTACCGCGCCGGGTGTGGCGGAAGCGGTAAGTATATTGGAATCGACAGACGTCGACTTGGTTATTACAGATCTGAAAATGCCGAAGATCAGCGGACTCGATCTCGTCAGGCATGTTCGCGAAAATTACAAGGATATCGAGGTTATGATGATAACCGGCTACGCGACGGTCGAGGGAGCGGTCGAGGCGGTAAAATCCGGGGCGGAAGAGTATCTGAGCAAGCCGTTCACCGATGAAGAGTTGTTTTCAGCCGTCAGAAATGCCCTCGAAAAGTTACAGCTCAAAAGAGCCGGAAGAGTACAGCCGGTTCTCAGCGTCAAGGTGTCTCATGATATGTTGGGCGAGTCCGAATCTATGGGTGAAGTGTTCGACGCGATACGCAAGGCTGCAGCGACGCCGGCGACGGTACTGATATCGGGAGAAAGTGGAACCGGCAAGGAGCTCGTGGCGAGAGCCATTCATTACAACAGCGGAATTGCATCTGCGCCGTTTGTTCCGGTCAACTGCGGGGGAATACCGGAGGGGTTGCTCGAGAGCGAGCTGTTCGGACATGTCAAGGGGTCATTTACCGGGGCCAGCGTGACGAGGGCGGGATTTTTCCAGACCGCCGACGGAGGAACTATCTTCCTCGACGAAATCAGTGAAACGAGTCTCGCAATGCAGGTGAAGCTCTTGCGGGTCCTTCAAGACAAAGAGGTTTACATGGTAGGGGCGACAAAGCCCCACAAGGTCAAAGTGAGAATTCTAGCTGCGACAAACAAGGATCTCTATGCGTTGATTGAAAAAGGAGTGTTCCGTGAAGACCTCTTTTTCCGGCTCGATGTCATAAATATCCACATACCGCCGTTACGCGAAAGAAGAGACGATATACTGTTGTTGGCGAATTATTTTTTCGGCAAGTATGCACGGGAGATGGGCAAAGCGGCGCCGCAATTTTCCGACGACGCTCTGGAAGTTTTGAGAAACTATTATTGGCCGGGCAACGTGAGAGAGCTGGAGAATGTGGTACAACGGATTGTGGTTATGAGCGAAAGTGAACGGGTAGAGGTGCCCGATCTGCCGTCTCTCATGCGTTTCTCCGCTCTGCGGGAGAGGGGTTTGAACAGAACCCTGGCGGAAGTTGAAATCGAATATATCAGCAATGTTCTGGCAAGCGTCGGCGGCAACAAAACGAAGGCTTCCCAGATACTGGGGATAGACAGAAAAACGCTCCGCGAAAAGTTGAAGATGAAGTGATCCCAGTCTCGAGAATAGATACTTTCATCGGGGAGTATTACCCCACTGGTTCAATACTCCCCGTGTACACTCCATATCCTTCAATGTTGCATAACTCACCAAACTAACGCGCGCCCACGAGCGAAATACACGTATTTGTTTTAGTATCAAGCTATTGGAATGTTCGTGCATCGTGCTGCATACCCTTCATGCTGGAGCGAAATTCCCCGATTCCGGCTGGCACGGCTATTGATAACTGAAACAGATGCGTCGCGATTATTCGAGTGATCAAGAGCGAGGGTTTCAGATAGGAAATGGCGTATCGAGCAACACAAACCTGTCCGAGTTGCGGAAAGCTGATTTCTCCATTGAGCAGAAACAGCGGCATCGATCGAGTATGTCCCTTCTGCTGGCATGTGGTGCGCGATGCAGATACGGAGGTAACGGATATGAGACGAGAACCCAAGCATACGACCGATGATAATGGGCTCGTAATGGAGTTTGAAACGGCTGCGGGACTGTGCAGCACCTGCAAGCATTATTCATCATGCACGTTTCCTAAATGCTCTGACACGCCAAAGCTCTTCTGCGAAGAATTTGAATGTGCCGGGGCTTCGTGTTCGGGTGTTGAAATCGGGATCGCTCCTGCAGGGTCGCACGAGGTTCTTTCAGATTTGAGTGCAGAGGAGTTTTTAGGGCTCTGTGTCAATTGTGATAATAGGGAGTTGTGCAGTCATGCAAAACTTACCGGCGGCGTATGGTTCTGCGAAGAGTATCGGTA
>CBDUQN010000116.1:0-7925 GCA_965369375.1 uncultured bacterium
ATAAAGAAAGGAGACGTGTGGGAAGAGGAATAGACAAGGTGACGGCGGGGACGGAAAGGGACTGCGAAGCGGGAACGAGATGGGACGAAGCAACGGTGGGGAAATTGGTTCGGCGGACACGGGACATCAGTTCTGATTCATCTTCGCCCGGCTATCGATGCAGCGACGACCGCTTTGATGACCTCTCCGAGAGCGAACGGGACAATGCCGATCGTGACGGCCTGTGCGAGATTCAATTGCAGGATCAGCGCGAGGTAGAGCGAACCCGAGACAAGGATAAGGGCCGATCCGCACAGCGCGCCGGAAATAACAGCCATGCGGTTCCCTCCGAGCGTATTGTATATCCAGCCGGCGATCAGGGCCGCCGCGGGGAATGCGATCAAATATCCGCCGGTGGGGCCGAGAAAGTGAACAGGCCCGAAACCGAATCCGGCGAAAACAGGAACACCGGCCGCGCCGAGCGCGAGATAGGTGAGCATCGTGTAAAATCCGTCACGCGGACCGAGCGTAATGCCGGCCATGACGACAAAGAGCGTTTGCAGCGTCACCGGCACCGGTGTAAATGGCAGCCGCACTGCAAGTTGCGCCCCAAGAGCGGCGAATATTACAAACGCGAATATCCTTGCCGTTCTTCGCAACGCACCCGATGAAATTATGTTCGGAACAGTCAACTCTCTGATATCAACCATGTGAGCATGCAACGTATTCTTCCTCCTTCATAATCTGTATATCAATAGCGCTTGCCCATCTTACTGCAAAAATACAACAGGCGTCAATTGGCCTTTTTCGTCCCGCCGCCACTTTCCGCGACGGTTACATTGCCGAGATAGTAATTCGCGGTGATATCGATATGGTTGAGTATTTTTTTGCTCTCAGCCGGACCGGTGCGCCTGACTCTATATTTGGACTTGGTTGTAACGAGCACACTGAAAAACTCGTACAAGATAATTCTCAATGTCATGAGATACCGGTAGTTGACTTCGAGTTTCTCAGGATACTTCTTGTGGCGGTTCTTCTTGAGTTCGAAGAGGGTGGAAAATTCCTCTTTCGTGCCTTTGATGAAAATATCCCTGTGCCGTTGATTCATCCGATCCCTGATTTTCTCCTCCATTTTTCTGAACATCGAGTTTATCTTTTCGTCTTTGAGATCGTTTTTGTCTTCGAGCCTGAGAAGCAGATCGATAAACGCCTCTCCCTCGACAATGAGGTCATGTAGAAACACTATGTTCTTTTCGAGTGAGATCTCGTATTCCTTCGCACCCATTCGCTGCCGCTTGTCCTCGAGAAGCTGGGTGAGATTATTGCGAAAGACGTCGGGAGACGGATACGTCTTCTTCAGATGTTCCGAGAATGTCACGATGACTTCCTCGATGCTCGCATCTTTGTATTTCATCACATCCACCGGCCTTAAATGCAAGGGGCAGTCCGTGCCCGCCCTCAGGAAATTCAATAATTTTATTGCGCCCGCTACGCTCGATAAAATCGTTATTAATTACAGCGTAAGTCTGCTAGAATTCGAGCTTCACAAAGGGTGATCGATTCCGAGCAATCCGTACTGTGCGATAACGATAAGTCCCAATCCCGAGGCGGTCAACCGTATATCTCGACTCCGAGAGGCGAATCAACACCACGCATGAAAACAGGCACCGGAAAAAACGCTGTAACTAATTATAAATAAAGGAGTAAACAATGAGACAATCCGTCATCTCAATCCTTGTCTTCATGCTGATCATTCTCCTCGTTCAGCCGGCTTCCCACGCGGCGGCGCTGCAATCGCCGGAAGAATATTTCGGGTTCAGGATGGGGACCGACCGCAAGCTCGTCGACTACGAGGAGACGAGAGAGTACCTGGAAAAGCTCGCCGCCGCCTCCCCACGCGTCGAACTGTGGAATGCCGGCGAATCGACACTCGGCAAACCGTTTGTCATGGTGGTCCTTTCCTCGCCCGATAATGTAAAAAACGTGCAAAAATACATAGACATATCAAAGCGTTTGGCCGACCCGCGCCGCCTCTCCGCAGATGAAGCCCGCACGCTCGCCCGAGAGGGCAAGATCCTCGTTATGATCACGAGCAATCTTCACTCTACAGAGATCGGATCCGCCCAGATGTCGCTCGAGCTCGCCTATGACATCGCCGCGGAGCGAAACGAAACGTTGAATCGCGCTCTCGAGGAATCGATCCTCTTCCTCCTGCCTTCTATCAATCCCGACGGCACCCAGATGATCGTCGACTGGTACGAGAAGTGGGTCGGGACGGACTACGAAGGCTGCCGCATGCCGTGGCTCTACCACCACTATGCGGGACACGACAACAACCGTGACTGGTTCATGCTGAACCTCGCCGAAACGCGCGTCGTCTTCGACCTCTACTTCCGCGATGTCGTTCCGCAGGTGATTCTCGACATGCACCAGATGTGGAGTACGGGGGCGCGACTCTTCGTTCCGCAGTTCTATCCGCCTGCGAACGTGAATGTCGATCCGATTATCTACCGGTCTGTCGGGCTCCTCGGCTACTTCATGCAACTCGAGTGCGAAGAGCGCGGATACAAGGGCGTCATAAGCGACGCCTACTTCACCGCCTACTGGGAAGGCACATCGATGATGACCCCCTGGTGGCACAACCAGATCGGATTGCTCAGCGAGATGGCGAGTGTGAGAATGGCAACCCCGATCTACATAGAAGAAGGGGAGCTTCAGGGCGGCAGCAAGGGATTCCCGCGCTACGAGCACCGGATAAATTTCCCGAATCCCTGGCCGGGGGGATGGTGGCGCCTCAGGGATATCGTCGATTACGAACTCGCCATATCGGAAGCGCTCCTCGACTGCTGCGCGCAGCACAGCGAGCGATTCCTGCATAACTTTTACCTGATGGGCGAACGCGGCGTCGAGAAGGGAAAGACCGAAGCTCCCTACGGCTTCGTATTCCCCGCTCCGCACCGGGACCCCGTAACGGCGGCGCGCCTCGTCGAAGCGCTCATGCTCGGCGGCATCGAGGTTCGAAGAGCTAAAAAAGATTTCGAGGTAGAGGATCGCATCTATCGTGCAGGCTCGTTCGTCATCCGCTGCGACCAGCCGTATCGCGCCTACGTGAAAGATCTCCTCGAGATCCAGGATTACCCAGATATCAGGGCGAGCAAGCGGGAGACGTTTGTCCGTCCCTACGATGTCACCGGTTGGACGGTGCCGATGCAGATGGGTGTGGCATGCAAGCAGATAAACGAGCCGTTCTTTACGGAACTCGAACTGCTCGGCGAGTTTCCGTACCCCGAAACGGTATTCCCGGATGAGAGCGGCTGGGGGTACTTCCTTACGCCGGCATCGAACGCTTCGTATCATGCAGCTTCAGCCCTTTTGAAGGAAGGATACACCGTTTACCGCGCCGATGATGCGGTAACGCCGCGCGACGAATCATCGGTTGCGATTCCCGAAGGGGCATTTCTCATACCGAATCAGAAGAAGCTCCCGAATCTGGGGGCGGAGCTCTGCCGGAAGACGCACGCCGCCTTCGTCCCGGTCGATGTGGAACCGACCGTTTACCGCCACACCTTGAAACCGGCCAAGACCGCCCTTTTCAAACCGTGGCTCGCCAGCATGGACGAGGGATGGACGCGCCTGCTCTTTGACACGAACAGCGTGCCGTACACGAATGTCAGCAACGAGGATGTCAAGAAAGGGGATATAGACGAGTATCACGTGCTCGTGATACCGGATATCCCCCCGTCGGTCATCAAGGAGGGAAAGCCATCCGGCAAGCGGGCATACTTCTTCCGCCCCCTGCCGCCGGAGTATACCGGCGGGATCGAAAAAGAAGGCGTTGAAAACATAAAGAAATTCGTCGAAAACGGCGGGACGCTGATCTGCTTCGACTCGTCGTGCGACTTCGCGATAGAGACCTTCAAGCTGCCGATCAGAAATGTTCTGAAGGACGTGAGCCACGATGATTTCTACTGTCCGGGAACGATCCTCGAAGCCTCGTTCAAGCAGGGCCACCCGATTACCTACGGAATGCCGGAGACCGGATATATCCTCTTTGCAAACAGTCCGGCCTTTTCGACGACGATTCCCTGGGGCAACGTCGACAGGTCTGTTCTTGCGAGCTATACAAAGAAAAATCCAAAAGCGAGCGGCCTGCTTATCGGCGGCGAACGGCTCCACCGGCGCTCGGCGCTCATCGAGGTCACCTACGGCGGGGGCAAGATTATCCTCTTCGGCTTCAGGCCGCAGCACCGCTGCCAAACGGCCGGCACGTACAAGCTCGTTTTCAACGCGATCCTCGAGGCCCGCTCGAGCATCTAATCGAGCAGCTTGCGCTTCTTCGGATTGTACCCGCAGAGATCCGTCCGGGCCCTGTCCGGAGCGATTCCATCGACATATTGATAATCATCCCTAACACGTGTATACTAAGAATGTATTCACGCCAGCAACGGGGATCGAGATGATCAGATTATATATAGTCAAAGCCGTCATCACAATATCAGCCGCTCTGCTGATTGTCTCTTGCCGCCCTGCTCTGGTCTTCCCCCAGTACGAATACGTGGAATTGTACGGCGAAAAAGAGCTCGTGGAGTATCTCCCCGCCGGTGAGCGGCAGGCGTACTATGCGCTGCGCTACCTGATGAACAAGTATCAGCGCAAACAGTTCCTTCTGCTCGATACGCCCGAGCAGCACACCACCTGGATAGATCGCTTCTGGAAGCAGCTCGATCCCACGCCGACGACCGAGAAAAACGAACGAAAGATAGAGCACCGCAGAAGGGTCAATGAGGCGGTCGTCAATTACTGGAGGAGTAAACCACCGGGCTGGGACCGGCGCGGTGAGATACTGATCCGTTTCGGCTCTCCCGACCATAAGGAGAGAACGTGGGCGCACATCGGCTATGGCGAGCAGCGAAGTCCCGGTGTGATCTGGTACTATTACTCGCTCGGATTTCTCGTCTCGTTCGTCGATGAATTCCTCAACGGCGATTACACCTATTTCAAGGATCATTATTCGTTCGACTACATCGATTTTCTTCGAAGGGAAAACATTGCCCACGATGCCCGCTCCGAGCTCGGAAGAGCGGCGGGGGCTTCTTCTCGATCGATGATGATTCTCCCCCAGCACATGGACCCGCATTTCGGAGATCCGAGCTACGCGCTCAATCCAAACTTTATCGAGCACTATGCCGCCAGTGACCTCTCCCAAATTGTTATCAAGAACGCCGAGAAGAACAGGCCGACGAACTACGAGCATTACTGGGCGGACAAGGCCGCCGATAACTTTTTCATGTACTTAAAGGAGCGGCCCTTCCTGCACACCTGCGATCTCATCGAGAGCAGGCTTCCCACATTCTTCGATGTGACGGCGTTCAGGGGCGGCCCCGGGATCGTGCGCACCGAGGTCAGCTTCGAAGTGCCGGCACATGAGATCGACTTCAGGATGATCGACGGGGCTTACCGGGCAAAAGTCGACCTCTCGGTGCTCGTCAGTGACTATGCGATGAACGAGATCTGTTTCGCTGAAAGCGAGATCGTGGCCGCTGCTCCTACCGAGGAGAGCGTGAACGGGGCGAGCCTGCTCCCCGGTCAGGTGATCCTGAGCCTCGAGCCCGGTTACTACCGCCTCGCCGTCGAAGCGGTCGACCGGCGAACCGGCAAGCGGGGAGGCTATACCACAAACCTCGAACTCGGTTGTCTCGATACCTGCCTCGTGCTGAGCGACATACAGTTCGCGAGCAGCATCAGGGAAACGGAAGAGGGAGGAAGGTTCGTCAAAGGGAACCTCGAGGTAGTGCCGCATCCGCTGCACGCATATCTGAAGCCGTTCCCTCTCACCTTCTACTTCGAGATATACGGGCTCGACGCCGATCGTGAGGGAATGACATTTTATTCGATCGAGTACAGCATTATTCCGCTGGAAAAGAGGCGCTGGGGACCGGTGCTCAAGGAGATAACGACGGCGGTAAGCTCGAAGTTCCAAACAACGGGGTACGGCTCAATGCAGCCGCAGCGGCTCGAGATCGCAACGGACAACCTGTGAAGGGGACCTTCAAGCTCAATGTGACCGTTACCGACCGGAGAAGTTACGAGGTGGCGCACAGGAGCGCCCGTTTCTCGATCCTCGAATAATATACCGCAGCGATATCACGCCGAACCCGGCAACACGTCTCTTGCCCTGTGATCGATTGGCCGTGATGAAATTACAATTGACTTAATGAATAAGCGGAAGCCCCACATCCTCGGTGACTTCATGCACGCCGGCCGCCCCGGGATAGAACCCGCCCGATGGGCCCCTCATGAGAGCTCCGTCGGCGCCGACCGCCGTAATCTCATCAGCGTAATAGAAGAATGTTTTCACGGGGAACGGTACGTAATAAACTCCGCCGATCGTGTATGATCCCCCTTTATCAAGCGCAAGGAGCAGCACGGTGCCGTTCTCCAGTTGAAGAATCGTCTTTTCGGCACTGCACGAAGCGTATTCCACCCTCCCCGGTACCATGAGAAGAGCGGCAGTTTCCATATCCTCGGAATCCACGAAGAGCAGCGTATCGCCGGCGATGCGTGATCCTTCGCGGAGCAGCGTGAGCCGTCCGGAGCAGGATCCGACGATTTTCCCCTTCCCCTTCTTCGTGAAAGAATAGCGATCGAGCTCTTTTAGCAATGTATCTCCGTTCAACCCATAGACGATAAATATTCCGCTCTTGTGCATAACGTGGAGACGCCCGTCGATGATCGCCGCATCCTCCACGCCCCGCGGGAAATTGACGCGGCGCTTCGTCCTCAACTTCTTTCCCGTGAGATAATGGCAAAAACCGTTTTCCATTACCACGAGCACACCGTCATCGATAACAAAGGCCCTCTTGATATTTCTCTCGAAGCCCCGACTTTGCACCAACACCCGATCATTTTCCTGTTCGACGAGATAGACCTTCGACTTCGATTTGAAGTTCAGGGCACAGGCCGTCCGGTCCCCCATGCTCGACGCATCGGCGATGGTCGCTGATTTCGCCGTAACGTTCGCCGCCTCATCGAAGGCATCGTGCGGCCGCCGACCGAGATCGCTAAGAGATCCGAAAACGAGCATTCTCTTCTTTCTGGACTTGCCATTCCTGCGCAGAGCGAAAAACCGGTCACGCCCGTCATTCAAACCGCCCCCGTCATTGCGCACCAACAGTAATTCATCCAGCGGGATCGAATCTATCAGCGCATGCCGAATACACGCTTTCAGGTGGAGCTCGAATGAAACTTCTCTCCCGGCCGATTCCGCAGCGCCACTAGCCGGCGCCCCGGAATCGATCGCCATCGAATCGGCACCGGCTGAATCAGGGGCCATCAAAGCAATACCTGCCAAATCAGCAGCGATCGAATCGGCGACGGGGTAAGGATTCGCCTCCGACGGGAGGACAAAGTAGAGAAAGCCTTCCACGTCCCCTCCAGGTTCGATCTCGATCGGGTCCATGGACCAGTTGGACTGTGACGGATAGAGAGAGTTGTTGAAGATGGGGCGATAGAACCTTCCCGAGACGATCTCCTTGTAGATGTAATAGATCCCGAGGCCGGGAACGACGAGGATTCCGAGGGTTAGTCCCCAGAATCCCGGTTTCCGGTATTTTATGCCCTTCTCGGCGGCGAGCGCGCGCATAAGCGCCTCCATCGGATGAACGGGGAGGTATGTATTGCCTCCCGTTATGAGCGAGAAGCCGTCGAAATTCCCGCCGAGCTCGAGACCGCTCGAGGCATGAACGGTGATGGTCGTGTCCGTTTCATTTGAAATGGTTACCGCGACGGGGACGACGCCGCTGTCGGGGAGAGACCGCTTGAATATCCCGCTTATCTCTTCCGTGTCGGCAGGAAACCGGGCGGTGAGAACAACCTTCCCCGATACCTCGTCCCCGGGAGCCTGGGTATCCGATTTGCGTTCTCCGGGCCCTTGCGCTTCCGATCCC
>CBDUQN010000117.1:0-7907 GCA_965369375.1 uncultured bacterium
CTTAGATCCGATATCTTCAAGGCGCTCTGCGCGGGGGCGGGCGATGTAAACTGGATAAGCGACTACGGCAACTGCGCGTTCGGGGCCGCTTTCGACAACGCGTACCTCGGCGGAGCTCCGTGGGACGATCCCGAAGCATACATAGAGAAATCCCCGCTCTTCCGTATGCAGCGAATGCCGACGCCGACACTGATACTCTTCGGCACGGAAGATACAAACGTGCCGACCGAGCAAGGGTGGGAGCATTTCCGGGCGATGCAGCAGGCGGGAAATGTTCCTGTTCGATTCATCCTCTTCCCCGGAGCGGCGCACGGTCTCAGGAAACCGAGTCATCAGACGAGAAAGATGAAAGAAGAGATCGCATGGTTCGAAAAGTATCTGTTCGAGACGCACGAGGAGAAAAATGAAGCACTCGGCGAGAATTCGCCACTCGCGCGCTCTCTCGCAAAATCGAAGGCGAAGAAATCGGGACACCTCCTCGGCATCTCGACTGACGGTGTCCTCGTACCCGAGACCGTCTCATTCAAAGGGATCACGATCGGTCGATTCGAAGTGACGAGAGCGCAATACCGCTCTTTCGATCCCGAATATGAGTATCCTCCCGGGACGGACAACCATCCGGCGAGCGGCGTGTCATTCGAAGATGCAGGGGGGTATTGCGCATGGCTCAGCGAAAGGACCGGCCGCAGTTTCCGGCTTCCACTCGAGCCGGAAATGAAAAAACTGCTCGAGCATGCAGGCTCGAACGCGGCCCACGAGAACAACCTCGATTACTGGGCCGGCTACGCCGTCACGCCCGATGAGCGATCACTCCTCAAGGATAAGATCGAGGAACTCGGACCCCACACCAGTTTGATCATGGAGGCGGGATCGTTCAAACCGGCCGGCAAAGAAAGGATTTACGACCTCTTCGGCAACGTTTCCGAGTGGGTGGAAGGCGCCGGTGGAAGGGGCTTGGCCCTCGGGCTCAGCGCCGTCATGTGCCGGGACGAGCGCGTCGCGCCGCAGGAACCGCCGCTGCGCTACACCGGATTCAGGGTAATAGAAGACTGATGTAGATAATCGCGCTTCTAAATCAGCATATAGATATGATACTATCCGCATAATATGCAGAAGGAATTCAAACGGGAGATCGGCTCCCTCGACGAGATATTCGCTTTCATCGACGACTTCCTGTCCGATCACGGCATCGGTGAAGATACGGCATTCTACACGAGACTCGTCGCCGAGGAACTTTTCACGAACCTCGTGCGGCACAATATCGGCGGCCGAGATCACATACAGATCAGCCTCGAAAAAGAATCCAACAGATTGGTGCTCGAGCTCCGCGATTTCGACGTCGAGCCAATCGAAACGCCGGTAAACGCAGTCGATGTCCGCCAGCGGCTCAGCGAGCGCAAGGTCGGCGGCCTCGGAATCCATCTGGTCAAGAGTTTTGTCGATACACTGACTTACGAATACAAAAATGGCGCTTTAAGTGTTACCGCGGTGAAGACGATGGAGGATACAGATGTTTGACATCAAGCGGGACGAGAACGGCAACATCCTGATATCAGGAAGGTTTGACGCTTCACGCGTAAAAGATGCGCAAGGTGTCCTCGACGAGATCAATGAATCCTGTACCCTGGATTTCAGGGACCTCGAGTATATATCGAGTGCCGGGCTCGGCGCCCTTCTCGCGGCGCAGAAGCGATTGACCGGCATCGGACATGGCCTCAGGCTGATAAACCTGAACAAGCATATCAGAGACATATTCCGCGTCGCTGGATTCGACTTTATCTTTGACATAGGGTGAAAGATAAAGTATTCTGAGATTCGGCATTTCAGATTTTTTCATATAAACTTGGGCGTTGGCGGCGGTAATTTCCGGTTTCCTATGCGGCGGTCAATCCCTGTGCGGCAAGCCGCTTATACGCGCGCCGAGGTGCTTGCATCTCGATAGTCCGCTCTCCCAGGTATCCGGCGTGCGGGGGGCGTTCTTCCAACGAACATGTGAAAATCTTCGCCAACTTTTCGCATGCTCGCTTGTAGTCATGTCAGAAGATACATCGAATTCAAAACTGGAAATCTCGGGCGGCGATCCGAAAGCCTTCGAGAAGATAGTAGACAAGTATGAGAAGAAGATATTCAACATGGTATTTCGAATGGTGAACGATTACGAGGACGCCATGGATATTACACAGACGGCATTTATGAAAGCTTACGACAAGCGGGACTATTACAACCCGAACTATAATGTTTTCAGCTGGCTCTATAAAATCGCCGTCAACGAGGCGATCAATTTCATCAAGAAACGAAAGCGCACCGTCACACTCGCGTACGATCCCGTCTCACGGGGCCGGAATCCCGAAGAACGCCTCTCGCAGACCGAAGAGGCCGATCGCATCCAGAGCGCCCTCGCAACGCTCAAGCCCGATCACCGGGTCATCGTCGTGCTGAGACATTTCCTCGATCTTTCCTATAATGAGATAAGCGACATCCTCGATATACCGCTCAAGACCGTGAAATCGCGTCTCTTCACGAGCAGACAACGATTGAAAGTCATTTTGATAAAACAGGGTAGATAGACAATGATCGAAGAGAGATACATAGAACTGATGAACGGGGAAATAGACGGGGTCAATTCACCGGCGGAAAGCGAGGCGCTCGAGACCTACCTCGGCTCCCACGCGGAAGCCCGCCGGAACTACGACGAATTGCGCCGTCTCGCCGAAATGTTCGACGAGACGGCGGCGCTCGAGCCGCCGGGCGAGCTGCGCGAACGCATACTATCTGCAATATCCGAGCGGGAACGACCGATCGAAAGGCCCGGAATTCGCGAAATACTCACCGCCCCCTTCCATGCGAAGCCGCGGAGAAAGCTCGGACTCGCTTTCTGCGCCGGTCTCGTGATCGGCCTGTTGATCTTCGCCGCTATCGCGAAATTCGGCACCCTCGGAACGCCCGGTGATATCGAGCTCTTCACGGGGACGCTGAGGATAGATCCGGGGAAGAGGATCCTGTCTGCCGAACCGCTCGATTTCGATCTGCGCGAGGTATCCGGCCATGCGCGTATCAGTTACACGGATGAACGCATCCTGGCCGAGCTCGAGCTGTCATCGAGGTCGGAAATAGAAGTAATATTCAATTACGAAAAAGATATACACCTCGAAGGGCTTACCGTTTCGGGACCGGGCAGCCATACCACGGAAACAAAGGCCCGGGAGACTCGTCTGACGCATACGGGTGATCGTGATTACGTATTCGTTTTCCGAAACTATAAGGGCACGATGGTGCCGATCAATATCACGATACGGGCCGGAAAAGACCGGCTTCTCGAAGAGACGATTCTACCGCGACGAAAATAGGGGAGCATGGGGGAAAGACACCAACCTTTCGCCGCCGGTTTTGTAGTTAGAGCAGGAAGTGGCAGTTATAACCCTCGAGAAAAGGAGGTAGGGCAATGGCCAAGAACACGGGCCTGATCACGGGTGTCGTGATCATCGCCGTCGTGGCGATCGTCGCCGTCGTGGCGATCGGTTACTTCGGCTTCTTCCGCTCCTCGGAGGAGGAGATGGAAGGGACTATCGGCGCGGTCAAGAAATACCGGGCCGAGCAGATCTCGGAAGAGGATGTGATCCTCGGCGAAGGCGGAGAAGGCGTTTCCACGGAGGCGGTCGCATCACTCGTTGACCGGGCGACCTTGCAGGAAAAGGCTTCGATTCTCGGAAAGGCGTCATTGCAGGAGAAGGCTTCTCTTATCGGGCGATCGTCGCTTCAGGAAAAAGCATTTCTCTTCGAGAAGGCGTCACTCCAGGAAAAGGCCTTCCTGTTCGAGCGTCTGTCCTTGCAGCTGCGCAGAGATATCCTCGGCAGGGCGGACATGAAGCTCGAAGCGTTCGAGATCCTCTCGCTGCAGGAGAAGACTTCCCTGCTGGAGCGCGCTTCGCTGACGAAAAACGAAAAGTCCTCTCTCATGGAGAAAGCGACTCTCCAGGAGAAGGCGGAAATCCTCGGCAGGGCCTCCCTTCAGCAGAAGGCCTCGATCCTCGAGCGGGCGACACCGCACGAACGGGCAGCCCTGATAGGCAGGATGTCCATAAAGGAGAGGTCTTCCCTGATAAAGCGCGCGACACTGCAGGAGAAGGCCTCGCTGCTCGAGAAAGCTTCGCTCATGGAAAAAGCCGACATCCTCGGCCGCGGCTCTCTGCAGGAGAAGGCATCATTGCTCGAAAAGGCATCGCTGGTGGAGAAGGCATCGATGATGGAGAAGGCATCGCTGCAGGAGAAGGCCGCTATGATGGGGCGGATCTCGTTGCAGGAAAAGTCTGAAATTCTCGGCAAGTTCTCGTTGCAGGAACGGATCGACGCATTCAATCGGTTCTCACTGCAGGAGCGGACCGATATGCTCGGGAAGCATGCCATAGCGCTGGAAGCGTTCGACATGGCGGCTCTGCAGAAGAAGGCGGAAATCCTCGGCAAGTTCTCGCTCCAGGAGAAAGCCGAAATCTTCGGCAAGTTCTCACTGCAGGAAAAGGCATTTGTTTTCGGCAAATTCTCGCTGCAGGAAAAGGCGACTCTCTTCGAGAAGGCTTCATTGCAGGAGAAGGCCTCGATGCTCGAAAAGGCTTCGCTCATGGAAAAAGCCGACATCCTCGGCAGAGCCTCGCTGCAGGAAAAGGCGACCCTCTTCGAGAAGGCTTCGCTGCAGGAAAAGGCTTCCATGCTCGGCAAGGCCTCACTGATGGAGAAGGCTTCGTTCTTCGAGAGATCCTCGCTGCAGGGAAAGGTATCGATGCTCGGCAAGGCATCGCTTACGGAGAAGGCCTCGCTCCTCGAGCGCGCCTCGCTCAAGGAAAAGGCCGCCCTGATGGAGAAGGCTTCGCTGCAGGAGAAGGCCGCCATGCTCGAAAAGGCGACTCCGATGGAGAAGGCGGCGTTGCTCGAGAAATTCGCGCTCCAGCAGCGTGTCGATGCATTCATGCGCTTCTCGCTGCAGGAACGCACCGAGATGCTCGGGCGCCGCGACATGACGCTCGCGGCCTTCGACAAGATGCCGATGCAGGAGAAGGCCGAGATACTCGGCAAGTTCTCGCTTCAGCAGAAGGCGGAGATATTCGGCAAGTTCTCGCTTCAGCAGAAGGCGGAAATCTTCGGAAAATTCTCGCTCCAGGAGAAGGCGTGGCTCTTCGAGAAAGCGACTATGATGGAGAAGGCCTCGCTGCTCGAGAAGGCTTCACTACAACTCAAGGCCGATATGCTCGGAAAAGCAACATTGATGGAGAAGGCCACCTTCTTCGAAAAGTCATCGCTGCAGCAGAAGGCCGACATGCTCGGCAAGGCGACATTGATGGAGAAGGCTTCGCTCGTCGAGCGCTCCTCGATACAGATGAAGGCCTTCATGCTCGAAAAGGCAACGCTGCAGGAAAAGGCCGCGATCATGGGCAGGGCGTCCTTGCAGGAAAAGGCCGTCATGCTCGAGAAGGCGACACCGATGGAGAAGGCCGCATTGATGGAGAAGTTCTCGCTTCAGGAACGTATCGATATCTTCAATCGTCTATCGATTCAGAGGCGGACCGAGTTGCTCGGGAAGCATGACATGACGCTCGGAGCATTCGATAACGCCGCCATGCAGCAGAAGGCCGAGATACTCGGCAAATTCTCGCTTCAGGAAAAAGCGTTCGTATTCGAGAAGGCAACATTGATGGAGAAGGCGTTCATGCTCGAGAAGGCCTCGCTGCAACTCAAATCCGACATCCTCGGCAAGGC
The DNA here is from genome assembly GCA_965369375.1 of uncultured bacterium. Lineage (GTDB taxonomy): Bacteria > Krumholzibacteriota > Krumholzibacteriia > Krumholzibacteriales > Krumholzibacteriaceae > CBDUQN01. Next base: position 5,749 of record CBDUQN010000117.1, read on the forward strand.
AACGCTGATGCAGAAGGCGTCGCTTGTCGAGCGGGCCTCGATGCAGGAGAAGTCAACGTTGTTCGAGAAGATCCCCGTTCAGGAGCGGGCGGAGCTCCTCGGGGCCAGAAGCTTACAAAAGGCCGGTTAAGACGTAACAACGATAGGCGCTCATCAGAGTCCAAATATCTTCTTGAGATCAAGAAGATGGGGTAACGGGGGAGATGCCACCGGCAAACCGGTGGCATCTCCTTAATCCATAATTACATATTGCCTTTTTTCACAAAATATCATACAACGCTCGTAGCGCGATCATGAAGGAAATATCGTACGATGCTCGTAACACACTATAAAGACAATATCGTACGACGCTCGTATCTCATAATGAAGGCAAAGCTGAATCCAATACGAATAACCGTTATTATCTGCCTGATATTCATAATCATCTTAACCATATCCCCCGGCGCTCGCGCCGCCGATGAGGAACTCGAACTCCGGTACCGCACATACGAGACGAACAATCTTCGCATCTTCTACGGCTTCAAGGAACAGGAGTACATACTGAAGCACATGGCGCGCTGCTTCGAGAACTCCTGGCGCTATCACAGGCGGTTCTTCGATTACACGCCGAGCGAGAAGGTGACTATCTATTTCAACGACAACGACGACTTCGGGTATGCCGGCACGACGACGATCCCGAACAACTGGCTCACGCTCGGCATAGAGCCGTTCGAATATGTCTACGACACCTGCCCGACGAACGAACGGATGAACTGGGTGATGAATCACGAGCTCCTCCATGTCGTCGCCTCCGATCAGGCAGTCGCTTCGGACAAGTTTTTCCGAACGATCTTTTTCGGCAAGGTCTCCCCCACCGCGCAAAACCCCGAATCGATTCTTTACAGCTACCTCACCAATCCGCGCCGCTACGCCCCCCGCTGGTATCACGAGGGGGTCGCCGTATTCATGGAAACGTGGATGGCGGGCGGAATGGGACGCGCTCTGACCGGCTACGACGAGATGACATTCAGGGCGATGGTTCACGACGGGAGCAGATTTTATGATCTCGTCGGGCTCGAATCAGAGGGAACGGCGGTGGATTTTCAGATCGGCCAGAAATCGTACCTCTACGGCACACGCTTCGTCAGCTACCTTGCCTTCACGTACGGGCCGGAAAAAGTTATCGACTGGATTAAACGGGACGAGGGAAGCGGCCGCTACTTCTCGACACAGTTTACGAAGGTCTACGGCAGGCCGCTCCACGAGGAATGGTCGAAGTGGATCGAGTTCGAGCACGAATGGCAGCGAACGAATCTCGTCGATTCGATACGAAAGTATCCGGTGACACCCTTTCGGCGCATCCCGTGCAGGGGCCTCGGCTCGGTATCGAGACAGTTCTTCGACCCTGATAAACGCGAGCTGTACGTCGCGGTGAACTACCCCGGGGAATTCTCCCATATCGCCGCGTTGGATATCGACACTGGGAAGCTCCGCAAGCTCTGCGAGATCCCCACCCCCGCCCTCTACTATGTCGCATCCCTCGCCTATGACGAGACGACCTCGACACTCTTCTACACAACGGACAACAGCCGTTCGTGGCGGGATGTCAATGCCTGCGATATCAGGACGGGAAAGCACTGGAAGCTGCTCAACGATATCAGAACGGGCGACCTCGCGTTCAACAGGGCGGATAAATCAATCTGGGGGATGCAGCACCACAACGGCAAGTCGCGTATCGTCCGGATCCCCGCCCCCTACAACGACTGGCAGGAAGTGCTCGTGCTTCAGTACGGCAAAGACATGGTCGATATCGACATCTCGCCCGACGGGCGGTACATCACCGGCGCGCTGTCCGAGGTGACCGGCCGGCAGCAGTTGATCCGCATGGATATCGAGCGGCTCCTCTCATTCGACGCTTCGTACGAGGTCATATGGGAATTCGAGGATAATACGCCGGAGAACTTCGTCTACTCCCCCGACGGGCGGTACCTCTACGGCACGTCATACGTCACCGGCGTTTCGAATGTATTCCGTTACGACTTCGTCACGCAGAAGATGGAAGCGCTGAGCAATGCCGAGATCGGCTACTTCAGGCCTATTCCAATCTCCGAGGATTCGCTTATCGCATTCGAGTATACGGGAGACGGATTCCTCCCCGTCGTGATGCCGATCGAGCCGAT
>CBDUQN010000118.1:0-7873 GCA_965369375.1 uncultured bacterium
GGCTGCACAAACGGTACAACGAAGCAGGTATCGTCATTCCGTTTCCGATCCGTGCTGTTAATTATACCCAGGAAAAAGACGAGCGGGAGTAATTATCCGAAGTGCAACCTCCCGGTTGTATCCCATAGATGCATCCCGAGACGTATCGCAAAGAAGGGCATAGACATATTGAAACAAGCACGCAGGTATGATATAATGTTTATGTTTTCAGGGATTTATAATTAATCTAATAACCCGAAGGGCAGAGTTCCACGGGCTTGCCCGTGGGTATCTACAAGAGGAGGTCTTGTCATGATCAACCGCTTCAGGCTGACGACAGCGATCGGCGTGCTTATCCTGCTTGCAACACTTTCCTCCCTGCATGCGCACTGGGCAGCTGACGGCATAGCGGTCTGCACCGAGGCGTCGTCGCAATCAACCCTGACCATAGCACCCGATGGAATGGGTGGTGCCTATATCGTGTGGATATGCAACCGCAACGGCAATCCCGACCTGTTCGCGCAGCGGTTCAATGTGAGCGGAAGCGCGCTCTGGACCGCGAACGGCCTTCCCTTCTGCACGGATGTTTCGAGCATAGCGTCTACCCGTATCATTGCGAACGAATCGGGTGGAGCGATAACGATCTGGACCGATTACCGCAACGGCAACGCCGATATATATGCCCAGAGGATAAGCCCGAGCGGCGCCCCGCGCTGGACTTTGGACGGCACGTATATCTGCAATGACGCGAGCAGCCAATCCAATAAGCAAATGGTCTCTGACGGCGCGGATGGAGCCATCATCGTTTGGGACGACTGGAGAGGCGCCGATATGGACATCTTCGCCCAGCGTATAGACGCCGCGGGGCTGAAGTGGTGGTTGAACAACGGCCAGGCCATATGCACGGCCACGAACAACCAGACGGGACCGCAGATCGCCACCGATGGAGCGGGCGGGGCCATCATTACGTGGTCGGATCTCAGAAGCGGCAATTACGATATCTACGCCCAAAGGATCAACGCCGGCGGCGCGCCGCAGTGGATTAGCGACGGTGTAGATATCTGCAAGGCGATACAATCGCAGGGCAATCCGCAGATCGTGGCCGACGGAGCAGGCGGCGCGATCATCGTCTGGCAGGACTGGAGAAGCGGCCACTACGATATCGTCGCACAGCGGATCAACGCCGGCGGTGTTGTTCAGTGGACGGTCGATGGGGAGCCGATCTGCACAGCATCGGGCGATCAGGCCTCTCCCCAAATCGCTTCAGACGGCGGTGGGGGGGCTATTATAACGTGGGTCGATGCCCGGGCCGGGTACTATGAAATATACGCGCAAAGGATCACTTCAACAGGCGTGCCGCAATGGACGGCAAACGGTGTGCTCATCAGCTCGAAGCCGCAATTCCTCTACGATCCCAGGATTATCTCGGATGATATGGGAGGTGCGATCATCACCTGGCACGAATTAGACAATGTCCACGCCCAGCGTGTCGACTATGCCGGGGGAGCTCTATGGCAGGCGAACGGGCTGATGATCAGCGGGGCGACCGGTAATCAGTCCTATCCCGCTCTGGTTCCGAACGGCGCGAGTGGCGCGATTATCGCATGGCCGGATACACGTAACGGAAATAACGATATCTATGCGGGCTCAATCGATGCAAACGGTGAAATATATGATCCCGCACCGGCTATCTCGTCGGTGGAAGATATCCCTGCCGACGAGGGTGGCCTCGTGTACCTGTCATATGACGCCAGCCGAGACGAGACGATGCGCGGCGACTGGGCGACCCACTACACCGTCTGGCGCGCCATCGATCCGGCGGCCGCCCTGCTTATGCTGGAAACCGGTGCAGCGCTTCTTGCCGGAGCGGAAGATGTTCCGCCCGAAACGCCCGGCGATGTAATACGGATGGAACAACTCGGCGGCACGCTCTACTACTGGCAGCTCATCGAGACGCAGAACATCTACTACCAGGACACCTACGGGCTGCCCGTATCGACGCTCCACGACTCGACGTCGGCGGGAACCGGGTATCATTACTTCCAGGTCGTCGCCCACACGAATGATCCGATGGTCTTCTGGGCATCGGATCCCGACAGCGGCTACTCGGTAGACAACCTCGCCCCATGCCCGCCGCTCGCCCTCGCCGGGGAGCAGAGCTATAGCCCCGAGGGATTGGAGCTCACATGGGCGTCCAATTCCGAAGCGGACCTAGATCACTACCGGGTCTATCGCGGCGCGAGCGAGGGATTCGTGCCGGGGCCGGGGAACATGCTCGGTTCGCCGTGCGATACTACGACGTTTGACGGCGGGTGGACCTGGAGCGCAGGTTACTGGTACAAGGTCTCGGCCGTCGATGTGCACGGCAACGAAAGCGCCTTCGCGGTGCTCGGACCTGACGGCGTGACCGGCGACGACCCTTCCGTAACACCGCTGGTAACGTATCTCGAGCAAAACCACCCGAATCCGTTCAATCCGATGACAACGATTGCATTCGGGCTGGCGGAACCTGCACGCGTAAGCTTGCGGCTCTACGACGCCGCGGGAAGGCTCGTGCGGATTCTCGTTGATGAGCACCGGATGGAAGGCACTTACGAGGTCATTTGGGACGGCCGGGACGGCACAGGACATCAGGTCGCGAGTGGTGTGTACTTCTATAATCTGCAGGCAGGCGCCTTCAGCGAAACGGTGAAGATGATCCTGCTGCGGTGATGGAACCACTGCAACCTGATATGGGCTCAGGCCGACCCGCCCACTGCTCGCTTACTGCTTGTACACTAACTGCGTGCTCAGTGTGCGCGCCCATATCCAGCTGCGCGGATCATAACCCGTCGCAATTATCGGCTTCTTGCTCTCGTTGATCAGCACGATCAGCAGCTGGTATGTGCTCGGAGAGATCGGCGAGAGATCACCGGCGGTAAAGGTGTAGAAGCCGTCATCCTCTGTCGTGATGTAGACGCCGGTCGAGTCGGCATTGAGATCCATGATCGTGATGTCGATCGTGCCGCTGCAGTAAGAATGCCACTCGAGATCGAACCCATCCATCGAAACATACGAGAAGGGCGCGGGGCTCGTGATATACGGCTGGCAACCGGAGAACACGACAAAATCGGACGTGAGTGCCGGAACACCGTCACCCTCGGTCACCGAGAAAGTATACGCCACACCCGGATCGAGGAAGTAGCCGGCCACATAGTCGGTGTACGCATACTGCTTCGAGCCATCCACCCATATCAGGTCGAAGGTGTTGCACGAGACGGCGCCCGGCTGCAGCGGATTGATCGGACCGTCGGGGGCGTAGAGGCTGTCGAAACGGGCGAAGATGTGATCGTTTCGCGCAATTGTGGCGCCGTCATAGTTGATGTTTCGCCCGAGGCTCAGCGCGGCGAAGACTTCCCGCACAGTTGAACCGTCACTTGTAGTGAACGACCAGATCGGGCCGGGTGTTGTCTGGGATTGATCGTCGGTGGCCGAGACATACCACTCATATTCTGTCGACGGGTCGAGGCCGGTGACAGCGAGGGTTTCGTCGATCAGGTCGGTGCCGATGACGGTGAGATTGCCCCCCGCGAGCCCCATCGCCACGTCGTAGGTGAGCGGGCCGTCCTCCGGATCGCTGCAGCTCCAGCTGAACGTCAGATCGAGGAGCACATCCGTTGCGTCGTCCACCGGGTACGGTCCCCACGGCTCGACGGGCGGCTTGTTGGAGGCCGGTATCGTCTTGAAAACCCACCAGGGTCCGGTGGTCGAATCCCCGTGCGAATCGAAGGCGACGACCTTCCATAAGTATCTTCGGTCCCGCTCCAGATCGCCGGGATCGACAGAGGTGTCCGTGATGTCATCGCCGACGAGAACGCTGTCGCTGTCGAAGGTGTCGAACCAGACATCATAGGTGAGGGGATCGCCGTCCGGGTCGTAGCAGTCCCAATTCAACGTCGCATAGAGAGGATTGCTGGAGGAACCGTGTTCCGGATCGGGATCGAATGGAGCAAGTGGTGGATTATTGAATCCCGTGCCGGTGGTAAAGAGCCATTTTTCCGTTTTTATATACTTGTCATCAATAGTTATCGTGTTGGTGAACCATCCGTACATAGTCAATTCGGCCAGTGTGTCCGTACAGGTTATGATCGTGTCACCCGTTGTCTCAACCCAGTAGTTATCATTGAGGTACGGCTTCTGAATAAAACACTTATAGGCCTGTACTGGGGTTGCACGATTTTTATGCCAGATGAAAGTAGGCGTCCGGCTGACTCCCGTCGCGTTCTCTGGGGGATAGATCAAATCGTTAGGAGGATATTCCTCCGAAATTACGGGAGGGTCCTCATCGCACATTCCCCCCATGGAAATGGCAAAGGCCGCGGCAAGAATCAAGAAGGCGGAGCGTAATGTTTTCTTCATTGTGGAACCCCCCCGAATGCAAAGTCGGTGCATTTTTCATTGTGACAGGAACTTAATGCGGGCAAGTTTACTAATTCCTGGTTTTTTTGTCAACCGGCTTCGGGGACATTCGCGGGGACATTCGTTGTGGAAACGGTGCCCATAGTAGCGCGAGACCCGTAAAATTGACTGTCGTATGAAAGACTGCATGGTGTAATATACACAACGTTGCATGAGGCTCGCGCTTACAAGGCGCTTTTAGATTAATATGCCTTAGGGGACTGTCATGATTGGGCAAACGATATCACATTTCAAGATCGTCGAGGCGATTGGTGAAGGCGGGATGGGGGTAGTCTATAAGGCCAAAGACCTCAATCTCGACCGCTTCGTCGCGATCAAATTCCTGCCGTCCCACCTCACCGCCGACGAGAGCATCAAGAAACGCTTCATCCGCGAGGCAAAGGCGGCCTCCGCCCTCGAGCACCCGAATATCTGCACGATCTACGAGATCGACGAGCTCTCCGACGGACAGATGTTCATAGCGATGGGGTACTACGAGGGCGAAACCCTCCGGGAGAGATTGCAAAATGCGACGCTCGAGTTCGACGATGCGGTCGAGATCATCAGCCAGGTTGCGGTGGGATTGGCCAGTGCCCATCATCATGGGATCGTCCACAGGGATATCAAGCCGGCGAATCTGGTGATTACCGAGGACGGGCTTGTCAAGATTCTCGACTTTGGGGTGGCCAAGCTCGCGGGACAGACGAAGCTGACGGAAACGGGAAGCATGATAGGGACGATGGCGTACATGTCGCCCGAGCAAATGGGTGGCGAGGGGGTTGATGCGAGATCGGATATTTTTTCGCTGGGCATGGTGTTCTATGAAATGCTCATAGGGGAGCATCCCTTTCAAGAAAAGCATGCGGGCGCAATGCTGTACGCTATAATGAATGAGGATCCTCCACCACTCGATCAATTCAGATCTGATCTACCGGAATCCCTCCAAGAGCTTCTCAACCACACCATGGCGAAGAACAAAGAGGATCGCCTGTCGTCGCTGGAGGATTTTATTGTGGAGCTCAGAAATACCGTCATACCGCAAACCATGCACATCAAACGGAGCCGGCGTTTAAAACCGCGCCACGACAAGACCGCCGGCCCCGACGGTATGATCGGGCCGTACCGTCTCCGCGAGAGGATTGGTGTCGGGGGAATGGGGGAGGTATGGTCGGCCGAGCAGGAAGAACCGTTTCGCCGGAAAGTCGCCCTCAAGATTCTAAAGGCAGGCATGGATACCAAGGAAGTCGTGGCCCGCTTCGAAGCCGAACGGCAGGCTCTGGCTCTCATGGATCATCCATGCATCGCCAAGGTGTATGACGCAGGTTCGACTCCCCAGGGACGGCCCTACTTCGCCATGGAGTTCATTCAGGGCGTGCCCATCACGGAATATTGCGATCGCCACAAACTCACCACCCGGCAGCGACTGGAGCTCTTTATCCACTTGTGTGAGGGCGTACAGCACGCACATCAGAAGGCGGTGATCCACCGGGATCTCAAACCGAACAACGTCCTCATAACGGAAGTCGATGACAGGCCGGTGCCGAAGATCATCGACTTCGGAGTAGCCAAGGCGACGGCGCAGCCGTTGACCGAAAAGACGATGTATACGCATCTGGGTCAGCTGATCGGAACGCCGGAGTACATGAGCCCGGAGCAGGCTGAGCTGACTGGAGAAGATATCGATACCCGCACAGATGTTTACTCGCTGGGAGTGATTCTCTACGAACTGTTGGCTGGGGCGCTCCCTTTCGAATCGGAAGAGCTGCGCGCCGCCGGATTTGAAGGGATTCGGCGAATAATCCGCGAAGAGGAACCGCTCAACCCGAGCAAACGAGTCACGACTCTCGCGGAAACCTCGGTGAGCATAGCGCAAAGCCGTCATACCGATCCGTCGGCCTTATCGAGTCAGCTGCGCGGGGACCTGGACTGGATCATAATGAAGGCGCTTGACAAGGACCGGACGCGCCGGTATGCGTCTGCCCTTGATCTGGCCGCAGACATAGAGCGCCACCTCAGTCATCAGCCGGTCCTGGCCAGTCCACCGAGCACGGCATATCGGATCAAGAAATTCGTCATCAGACACAAGGTTGGGGTAACGGCCGCTTCATTTGTTGTGATTGCCATGGTCCTCGGGATCACGGGGACGACGATAGGACTGTTCAGGGCTATCGAGGCCAAGAAGGTCGCCAGGGAGGAGGCCGAAACCGCAAATCGAGTATCACAGTTTCTCGAGGAACTGTTTGCCGTATCCGATCCCGGCGAGGCGAGAGGCAACACGATCACGGCACGTGAAATCCTCGATAAGGGTGCGGAAAAAATCACCATTGAATTGCAGGGCCAGCCGCTGGTGCAGGCGCGGCTCATGGTTACCATGGGTCGTGTATACAGGGGACTCGGATTGTACGACCAGTCCCGCTCGCTGTTGGAGGAGGCGCTTGAGATACGGCGAAACGAGCTCGACGAAGAGGCCCTCGAGGTTGCATGCAGCCGGGAGGAACTCGCCACACTGCTCGGTTCCGTCGGCGAGTACGAGACGGCGCGGCCGCTGTTCGAGAGCGCCCTCGCGATTCGGGAAGAACACCTAGGCTACGATCACCCGGACGTCGGGCTGACGGTGAGCAACCTCGGCAATCTCTACAGGCAAATGCGTTACTTCAACCAGGCAATACCGCTCTATGAACGGGCCCTGGAGATTCGCGAGAAGACCCTCGGTCCCGATCACCCCGACGTCTCGAACAGCCTCAACGGGCTTGCCATAGTCCTCGAGGCGATTGGGAAATACGAGGAAGCGCTGCCATTGTACAAACGTGCTCTCGCGATTCGGGAGAAGGCCCTCGGCCCGGACCATCCCCGGGTGGCGACGAGTCTCAACAATCTGGCGACTGTATACTGGTTCCTGGCCGACTACGAGTCGGCACGGCCTCTCAATGCGCGCGCCCTTGCCATCCAGGAAAAGGTCCTCGGTCCCGATCACCCCGATCTGACCCACACACTCAACATATATGCGCTCCTGCTCCTGGCTGACAGCGACTACGCCGGAGCCAAGAAGGTCCACAAACGGGCCCTGGCGATCAGAGAGAAAAAGCTGCGCCCGGACCACCCGCACATCGCCGATAGCTACTACAACCTTGCCTGCGTCTCGGCCCTTGAGGGGAACAGCGAGGAGGCGCTCAATTACCTGCGAGAGTCCGTACGGCGCGGTTTCGCCAAGCCGATCATCTTTACCGACTCCGATCTGAAATCACTTCACGGAAATGCAGAGTTCGAGGCCCTCCTCGATGAAATGAGAAGGCGTCTCGGGAGGGATGATTAGCGGGTAACCCTGCCTACACGATCTTCATCTGCGGTTCAGACACTAGCGAACTCAACTCCTGCAGCCTACAGCGGAAAGTCATAGAGCACAAGTAGAACATTACTTGAACTCACGGAAACCATCTACAGACAAGCCGGATAAAAT
>CBDUQN010000119.1:0-7824 GCA_965369375.1 uncultured bacterium
TACGCAAAATCATGGGGCGCTTCTACCGGTTCCGGTCCATGTTTGCCATCGGACTTAACGTTCTGACCTTCCCGGCCATAATCTTCTCGCTCTTTAACATCAAGAGCGGTTGGCGAAAATGGTACCGCCCGTGGCGAAACAATATCCTGCGCTTCGGCGGCTGGATCGTAACAAAGCGTTGGACGTCCGAATTCAAGAGAGGCACATTCTCCAGCAAACTCACACGAGCCGAACAGAGGCTTCGTAATCCAGAGAACAAGGCGGACGATCCGTTAGTTGATTTAAAAAACGGGTAAGCCGGCACCCATGTGCCTTCTATTAATTCTGCCCGACCGCTTCGCCCACCGGATTTCTTCATGATTTTCGTTTACGGGTGCACTGTTGGCAGGTACGCGGGAAATGCTGGTGCGGGCGTCATGTATCTTAATAATCAAACGGTAAGGGGATAGTGGGATTTGAGATGAAATATACTTTAGACGTCTTGGATTCCATCGTTGCGAGACGGGGGAGCGATCCCGGGTTTTGTAGTCTCTCTGCTTTGACATAATTGTTACATATTATCTTGCAGGGATTTTAAATCCGCATTAATAAGGGCTTGCGATAATGATCTACTGATACCCCCTCAGTCTTTTTAAAAAACCAATTCACACATTTGTTGGCTACTTATAATTCCATTTTATGATGTCTTATTATGGTTCGAATCCAGACCGGGGAGTAGTCCTGTTTCCCCTATAGGGCCTGGTATCATGTCAGCCATACTCGGATAAGCTAGAGCTGTTGCTGCGAGAATTCTTATTGCTTGAGAAGCATCCAAAGCATTCAGTCATTCAGCTAACCATCATGAGCGGCATCGTGCTCTCTCTCGATTAATATTATCGTTGCGCATAAACACAGCTTATTGTATTTTTCAATTGATCCCACCACATCTCGTACGACCCTACCGGGTAAGGAGGAAGGAAATGCATAAAACCGCAGTAGTTGTGGCTTTGGTGCTGTTCTTTTCGATCCCCTCATTTATCGGTTCCGCTCCGCCTGCGATGGCACAGGCGGATTATCCCAAATGGTTCTGGCGGAATCCGCTTCCCACGGGTAACGACCTCAAAAGTGTTTCGTTTGCCGATGATAATACGGGTATTGCTGTGGGAATGTGGGGAACGATCCTTCGGACAACGAATGGCGGCGCAACGTGGATCCGGCAGGAGAGTGGCACAAGCGAGCATCTCTATGGCGTATCCTTCACGGATGCGAACACGGGTATGGCCGTCGGAAGGCATGGCGCGATCCTTCGAACGACAGATGGCGGTGTTACGTGGGTGCACAAGAATAGCCGCACGCCATACACGCTCTATGGAGTGTGCATGGTGGATGCGGATAATGGGACGGCAGTGGGATATCATGGATTGATACTTCGGACGGTGGATGGTGGAGAGAACTGGGCCAAGCTATATAGTAATACGAGTAAGACTCTCTATGGTGTGTCCTTCATTGACGCGAATATCGGAACGGTCGTGGGGGTCGATGGAACGATCCTTCGGACAACGAATCTCGGAATCACATGGTTCAGTCAAACTAGCGGTACGAGTCAAAACCTCTACGGTGTATTCTTTGCGGACGCGAATACGGGTACTGCCGTCGGCGGGAATGGCACGATCCTTCGCACCACGAATGGCGGTGCTACATGGCAGAGTCAAACGAGCGGCACAGATGCCTGGCTTCGCTGTGCTTCGTTCACAAACGCGGATACGGGAACAGTAGCAGGTAGTAGTGTAATCCTGAGAACGACGGATGGGGGCGCCACCTGGTTCAGGCAAATGGACATATGTATCTATGGTGTTTCATTCACAGATACTAATAGAGGAACAGCCGTAGGACAAATAGGCAACATCCTTCGGACGACAAATGGCGGAGCCACCTGGGTGCAGCAGCGGAATGGTGTGGTTAATTCGCTCCACGGTGTTTCGTTTGCAAGTGCAAGAACAGGTGTGGCCGTAGGCTTGTATGGCACGATACTCTGGACAAATGACGGCGGAAGCACCTGGGATAAGCAAGAGAGCAAAACGGGCAGTCATCTCTGGGATGTTTCGCTTTGGGATGAGAATGCGGGAGCGGCTGTGGGGTATGATGGTACAATCCTCTGGACGACGGACGGGGGTACAACATGGATTAAACAAGAAAGCGGCACATACACGCCCCTTTTCGGTATTTCGCTCTCGGATGCGAATACAGGTACGGCCGTTGGAGGTACTGGCACGATTCTCCGGACGACGGATGGCGGAGCCACCTGGGTCGCACAGGAGGGCAGCCCGAACACGACTCTAAAGGGTGTTTCGTTCATTGATGCTAACACGGGTACGGCAGTTGGGGATGAAGGCATGATTCTATGGACGATGGATGGTGGCGCCACTTGGGACAGGCAGGAGAGCGGTACGAGCAATGACCTCTGGAATGTTTCATTAATGGATGCGAATACGGCTTTAGCCGTGGGCAATTATGGTACGATTCTCCGCACGACGGATGGCGGAGTCACGTGGATCGAACAGGTGGTTGACGGGGTCTCCCACATCTACGGTGTATCATTTATAGATACGAAGACCGGTGTGATCGTGCCGGGGACGTTCGGCACGATCCATCGGACGTTCAGTGGCGGAAGGTTTTGGGAGAGAATAGAGGTTGGCACATATAACCTGCTTATTGCCGTTTCAATGATTGACGCGAATACGATCACGGCCGTGGGAAATAGCGGCACGATACTTCAGACGATGGCGACTGGGAATGTTGCCGTCATGCTCGAACAGTATGCTGCTAACTGGATGGGCGATCATGCAGAGATTACCTGGTCGATCAGCGGTGCTGCCCTTGAGTCGGAAATGACCTTCGATATTGCTCGGAGAACTGACCGAGAGAGAAGTTACGTGACGATTCCCGATCCAGATATCCGCAGGGACGGGATGAAATTCGTTCTCAGCGATTACGACACCGAAGCCGGCACGGAGTGCATATACCGAGTGGTGATTTGCGAAGATGGCAGGGCAGTGACATCCTTTGAGGTCGAGCTCGAGATTCCTGGATATGAATTCATACTCTCGCAGAATAATCCCAATCCGTTCAATCCATCGACGCGAATCAGCTTCACGCTGCCAGAAGATGGTCGTGTCGTGCTCGAGGTGTTTGATATTGCCGGCAGGCTCGTCCGGACCGTATTCGATGGAAATATGCCAGTTGGACAGCACACATTGAAGTGGGACGGCCGCAATAACGCAGGGATGCAGGTTGCCAGCGGCTTGTATTTCTACCGCCTTACCGCCGGTAAGTTGCACGAATCAAGGAAAATGGTGCTCATGAGATAGCTCATGAGATAGTGCTTCTTTCCAAAACGCTCGATTGATCATTTATTGGCTGTGAAGCTATATTATGCTATTATCTACCGGTCGTAATAATTAGTATGTGAGAAGCATCTCACTGCTAATAAACACGACTAGCAAATTAATCCCCCGGTGAGCCGCGCACGAAATAGCACCTGTGAACGATGCGCATTACCCAAGCTGCCAAACGTTTTATGACTGTTAACCGTTGGATATTGATAGTGGCTTTCGGTCTCGTGTTGTTGCTGGTCGTATTGTACATAGCCGGGGAAACATACAAGTCGATTGATTACCGGGAACGATTCGCTGAGATGCATGGCTCGCTCGCACATGTAGAGGAAACGTTTGTCGAGATGGAGGGGGAACATCGTTACTTCTCGGTCTCCTTGAGAAACGATCATGATATCGCGGTAAAAGGATACCTGAAGGTTCCAGCCGAAACGGGTGAACTCTATCCTGCGTTTCTCGTTCTCGGGGGTCTTCGCACCGGGAGAAAAACGCTCGACTACATCCATAACACGAGGAAAGTGATACTCCTCGCGCTCGACTACCCCTACGAGGGTAAGACGAGCCGAATGAGCGTCTATGAATTTGTATCAACGATTCCACGCATACGCCGCGCGATCATCGAGACGGTACCGGCGGCCCAGGCGGCCGTCGATTATCTGCTGAAAAGGGACGACGTCGATCCGGATCGAATTGTATTGATAGGGGGAAGCCTGGGGGCGTTTTTCGTCCCGGCTTTGACCGTGGTCGATGAGCGGATCGCCGCCGCGGCGATGCTATTCGGCGGGGGTGATATACAGGCGATTCTGAGCGCCAGCACCGAAGTCCCCCGTTGGCTGGCTGCGCCGGTGGGCTGGCTGGGCGCTGTTCTCGTCTCTCCCGTGGAGCCGTTGAAATACGTTTCTGATATCTCGCCACGCCCGCTGTTCATGCTTAACGGCACCGGTGATTCCCAAATACCGGAACGGTGCGGCAGGCTTCTCAGCGATGCCGCAAGAGAGCCGAAGACGGTCCGATGGATCGATGCCGGGCACGTCAATATCAGAGAAAAGGAATTTCACAGATTGGTGAGCGACGAACTGATCGCCTGGCTCGTCGCGCAGCGTATTGTAACGGAGGATTGCTTTATCCCGTTTGAATAATACCGCAGATAAATGTAGGCAGAAGAATAAAGAACGTGTAATCTATAAGATAATCGAATTCAGATTACATATTGAACATTAGGGGAGACCGAGCTTGTTGGAGAGGCACGGAGGCATGTTTTCATGAAGAAGAAAGCCGAGGTTTTAAAAGACGGCACCAAGGTTGTCGTCAGAAATCTGCGTTCTGACGACCTTGATGAGTTGATGAAATTTTATCGCTCTCTTCCCGATGAGGACAGGATTTATCTCAAGGTGGATGTAACGAAGAGAAAAGTGGTAAAGCAGAGGATTGCGCTCATCGACACGGGACGGTTTTTTCGTATCGTTGCCGCACACGAAGGCCGTATTGTTGCAGACGGCGCATTAGAGCTGTCCGAGGAGTGGGGAAAAATCCAGGGAGAGCTCAGGGTGATCGTGACAAGCGATTTCCAAAGAAAAGGGCTCGGAACAATCATGATGAGGGAGCTCTATTTTATCGCGCTCAAGAAGAATATCGAGAAGATTGTCGCAAAGATCATGAAGCCGCAGGTTGCAGCGCAGAGCATTTGCCGGAAGCTCGGATTTCGCAGGGAAGCAGTCATGCATGATTACGTGCGGGATCAGGCGGGCGAACCGCAGGATTTTGTCATCATGACCATCAACATCAAAGATTTGTGGGAAGAGCTCGAGTATTTTTATAGATCAGGTGACTGGCAGCGCTGCAGGTGATAATTAATTAGAATATTTCAAGATATCCTAATATAGCCAGGTCATGATGCCTATTATGCCTCCGTGCCAGAGGTACATAACCACAATCACATTGATTATCGAGACCAGCAGTGTATGTATCTTGCTCTGTATTCAAATGAATCTTGTGCGGAAGGCACGTCCCCGATCGACGTAACAATGCCCGTACCGGTATTGTAGAATGATACGGTCCGTTGAACAACGGATTTTATCGGTAGAATGATCGGACCCTGCGCCGCCTTGCCGAAAAGGTTTATCTCAGAAGAAGCATCTTGCGCGAGAGCATTCTCTTGCCGACCCTGAGCCGGTAGAAGTAGACGCCGGAGCTCATCTGCCGGCCGTTTTCGTTGCTCCCGTTCCAGAGCACCGTGTGCAGGCCACTATCCCGGTAACCATCGACGAGCTGCTTGACGGTGACGCCGCTGACATTATAGACCGCGAGCGAGACGCTGCACCTCTCGGGCACATAGTACTTGATCAACGTCGACGGATTGAACGGGTTCGGAAAGTTCTGATAGAGAGTGAGTGCTATCTCCGGAGTTTTGACAGGACCCGTTTCAAAGAGAATCTTCCGCTCGTTCTCATCGCGCGCTTCGACGCGATAGTGATATACCGTGGCGGGTTCACAACCTGTATCGATATATGTAAACGAGAGTCCGTCTCTCCCTATGCCGGCCGATGGGATTTCATGGTAGATCATCGAAGGCTCGCTCGCCCTGTAGATGAAGAAATCGAGATCTTCTCCGGCCTCGGAGAGCGTCCATTCTATTTCAACGCCGGATTCGCCTGGAGCCGCCACATAAGATTGCAGCAGGGTCGCTACGACGGTATGTCCCGCGGCGTCTACCCTCTGGGTGAAGATATCGAAATTGCCATTACGCTGATCCTGCCAGGGGATGATAGCGCCGCCACACCCGTCGGGGGAGAGCTGTGGAGCTGTCTGGTCTCCCGTGGATATGCAGATGGCTTCTCCATTCCCTGTCCAGACGACGGCGCCGCTTCCGTTGACGCACTGGGCGTAGATATCCACATTGCCGCTCCGCTCGTCTTCCCATGAGATGACTGCTCCGCCGTCTTCATTAGAGATTATCCGGACATTGGATTGATCGCCGCCGGCATCACAGACGGCAACACCGTTGGATGTCCACTGCGATGATCCGCTCCCATCGATTTTCTGCGCGTAGATATCGATCGTGCTAAAGCTGCGGGAATCCTCCCATGTAATAATCGCTTCGGCCGAACCGCACGGGATAAGGCGGCAGTACCGTTGGTGGCTCGCCGTAGCGGAAATGGATACGCCGAACGCTCCCCACTGAAGGTTGCCGCTTGCGTCGACCCTCTGGGCGTAAACGTCGTAGTCCACCGCGTTGCGACGGTCCGACCATGCGATGATCGCGCCACCGGAGCCGTCCGGGATAGCATGGGGATCGATCTGTGTGTCCCCGACATCGCAGACGGCGATTCCATCAGCCGTCCACTGGACAGTACCACCGGCATTGATTCTTTGCGCATAGATGTCAGGCGCGCCGTTACGCTGATCCCGCCATGCGATGATCGCTCCGCCAGCCCCGTCAGAGGCAAGGGATGGGTATTCCTGGTGTGCAGCTATCGCTGTGATTGCTACGCCGTTCGTCTTCCACTGGACGGTGCCATATGAGTCGATTCTCTGCGCGAAGACGTCATTCGAGAAGTTGCGGCGGTCATGCCATACGATGATCGCGCCGCCGGCTCCGTCAGAGATAATTTCGCTCAAGGCGACACCCGTCTGACCCGTGCAGATGGCCACCCCGTTTGAGCTCCATTGGATGTAGCCGTCAGAATTTATTTTCTGGGCGTATATATCCGCGGTGCTGCCGCTGCGAAAGTCCTGCCATACGATGATCGCGCCGGCGGTCCCGTTCGGGATGATCAGGGGTTTTGACTGTGAGTTCGGAGCCCGGCAGATCGGCATGGCCGTGGCCATCCAAAGAATATTACCGTCGGCGTCGACCCGCTGAGCGTAGATATCGGATGTGATGGTACGATCGTCCTGCCATACGATGATCGCTCCACCCGAACCATCCGGGGCGGATACGGGCAAATACTGGTCATTGTTTACCGTGCAGACTGCGACACCGTCTGCCACCCAAGCAGCATGGACCGGTGGTATACCGATAAGCCACATGAGAATGCAATAGAACGCTATTAGCCTGATATGCTTAAACATGAAAACCTCCCGGGCATGGACGCAAGAATCCTGAATTGATTTCGTGCAAAATTGATGCCGGTGAGGAGATGTGATATGCCTAAATCGATTTACTGCCTATCCTCATAGATCGTAACGAGATACGGCTAATCGTAGGGATCGCCGCCGTGCCGGCTTCATTAGATGGAGAATGCGGTGGAACTGACACAAAGATTTGTGCTTTTGGGGGGATTTCTCAGAAGCTTTCAGCGGATAACGACGAATTTACCGATCGTTCTCTTGAAACGGCCGTCCTCTGGATGAACACTAAAGAGGTAAACACCGCTCGCCACATCCTGTCCGTTTCGCGAAATCAAATCCCAGCGGACCGTCCCGTTTCCATCCGTGCCGTCGTGATAGAGCT
>CBDUQN010000120.1:0-7601 GCA_965369375.1 uncultured bacterium
GCTATAATCAACACTGCCGCGCCAAGTAATCTCAACCGCCTATCAAATAACACATTAGTTACCATTTCCATTACCCCTCTTCAATCAAGCTTCAAGAAGTTGACTAATTCGTGGAACCCTCGGAACAAGTGTCGTTCACCTCCTTTCCCTGTTCATAGAGTAGAGACGGAAGAAAAGCCGCGATTACGAGAGGGCCGATCGGATAAATCAGGATAATCGGATTGTCTGGAAGGCTATGAAGGGATCAATGAGGATATTACAGATCCGCGTCGAGCGATTCTCGAATCTCTTTTTCGATTCGTCTTGCTCGAGCGGCGAACGGTGAAGTGCCCTGCCCATCAACTACGCGCTCGAGAAGTTCCAGAGCACTGAATTCGTCGCCGCGATCGGAGAGAAGTACGGCAAGATTCAGGTTCGCGTATGGGTTGTCCGGTTCCCTCTCGAGAACTTCTCTGAATGTGCCTTCAGAGGAAGTGATATCACCCTCCATATAAGAGACTATGGCATCGAATATCATTATATCAATATCCGCCGGATACTCCTTGAGCGCCTGTGAAGCCAGATCCCTCGCGGCATTGACTTGCCCGGTAGATATATAACCTCCCAGCAACCAATAGACGACTGCGCGTTCAGTCTTATCCTCCTGAAATTCTCCGGCGAAGTAGGCAAGAGCCGCCCTGAGCGAATCGTTGATCCGGACATACCCGGAACGATACGCTTCAGAGACAGTATCGATGTAACGCTCTCCACCCGGAATCACCAGATGACTGTTCATCGATGCCAGTTCCACTGCTTCCCGGACACGAATCATGTGGCTCTGGTCCAGTATCTGAACTTCTTCTCTATTCGTGAATTGATAGAATAGACTGAGCGCCATGATGAGAACGATAGATGCAGCGACGGTGATTATTCGAATACGTGCCGGTTTCTTATAGACCTGCCCGATCTTCCGCTCCTCACTCCTGTCAACCGCCTGCCGGGCAAGTTCGATCGATTCTTCCGAGGTCTTGAGGTCGGCCGCGCCGCTCATCCAGAGCCCCTTGTACAGAACAGCCTCACGGTATGATTCAGAGCATCGAGCGCACGATTTGAGGTGCTCGATCATTCTGGCCCTGTCATTCTCGTTGAGTGTGCCGTCTATAAAGCTGGACAGCTCTCCATCGTCTAAGTGGGCTCTTCTAAATGGATTGTAAACCATATCGCGCTAAAAGGGGTTATCCCTTCCTTCTCCTCTCACACAGAGATAGACGGATAATCGTTTAAAATTCCCTCTTAGAATATTAAAAACATGTAAAATGTTCAAGGATACGTAATCTTCATGCTGCTTAATCATTTTGATTCCATGGACTTGCGGAGCTTTCGCACCACCCTGTCAATAATAGTATAGACGCGTCTCGGCTCACCGATATCCATCTTCTCGGCGATCTCATTAGCGGATAACCCTTTATCAAATCGGAAGTGTAATACCTTTCGCTCGACCTCATGGAGCTCTGCGATCCTCTCCCGTAATTCCCTTACGTTTTCTTTGGTCTCTCTCTCGAGCATCTCCGAATCAGGGCTGACGTACCCGACATGAATCTCGTCCCTTACGCTCATCTCGACCAGATAGCGCGCTAAAAGTACCGATCGTATTCCATGCTTTCTCGCCTGATTCTTTTCAACGAGATTTTTCAAATGGCGAGGACTCAGTACTCTTTCGATCAGCTGGATCGACGTAACAATGTCGTCAATAGTGATTCCGGGCTCGCTCCATCGAAGCTGCAGCACAATCGCTTCGAGAGGCAGCATTTCAATATAATACAACTTATAGATCAGCTTATCGCGTTTGTCGAACTTGCTGTAACCTTCCGGCTCAGTCGACCGACCGTACAGTTTTCTCAGGTAATCTCGAGCTCTGTTACGGGTAAAGACGATCAGCCAGGTCGAAAGAGAGGATTTGGCTTGGTACTTCTTCAGTGCACCTTTGTAAAGAGAGGCGAGGATTTCGACATATATGGTGCGGACCTGGTCCTCATCGGCTTCGAAGAGTTGCCGCCTGATAACACCCAATATGAGACCGGAGTAGCGCTCGACAAAGTCGTGCCATACATTCTCGGATCCCTCTTGGATGGCCGACACGAGATCGATATCGTCCTTTTGAGGAATATTTCCACCACTCGAATCGTAGGAGTCGGATTCGCTTTTCATGTTGCTCGACCCAGGGCTGATGTGTAAGCGATCAAATGCATGCCCTGAAATTTATAATCGATTCGTACCCAACTGTACTTCAATATTATCGCAAGTGTCACACCAGTTCCTTTACTGCATATTATACAACTGGTTAACAAATTTCAGGCTGCCAGGAGTGTCCCGATTCCACACACCGGGTGTACCTGTAGGGACAATTTATATTCTTTGTTGGATGATGTGAGCATACTATTTTAAATATATGCGGCAAAACTCCATAAGCAATATGTTATTCAATGTGATACTCGTGCTCGTTGTCACGACGGCGGTATTTCTGGCACCCTGCTCCAAAGACGATGATAGTATCGACCTCTTCAGCGGATTGCCCCCTGAGATTACCGCGCTCCTGGTAAATGACAATGACAGCACCCTTGCCCTCTATGCTCGTGATGCGGGTCTCGAATCGATTGTCGATGCGAAGAGACATTTCGCGAATCTCATACACGACATGTCTCAGCAGGAATATCTTCGACACTCGGACCGCCTGTATACTCTTAATAAGCGTTTATGTATAGTGCTAGCCAAAGAATTCAACTACGAATTTCATTTGAATGATCTCGAATTCCTCGAGACCTTTCCTCCAGCCAAACGACAGCAGATTATGATTGCTCGTTCGAGCATATGGACGACGGCATTTGAGCCTGGCCTCACGCACGAAACGAAAATTGACAGTCTCACCGGCTACTACAATATGATGGTTGGAATAAAAGATACATGTGGCGCTTGCATGGCTAAGATGGCCCTCTCCACTATGTACGGCGCTACAGGGGACAGGAATAAACAGAAACGGTATATCATCGATGTCAGCAAGGATTTTGCGGAGCTCGGATTTCATCGGCTGACATGCCAGTCACTCGGTGTTCTCGGAACGATATATGAGAGAGAAGGCAAAACCGATTCAATGGAAATTTGCTATCGAGCAGCTCGCGATCTTGCCACCAACTCTCAATTGTCTGCTCAGATCAGCCGCTTCAGCTATTTTTACGCCCGCAGGTACGCTCGAATGGGCCGGCTGGCTCTGGCAAACGACCTGTTCAACGAGGCGATCGAGATCTGCAAGACGTACAATGGAGGATGCTACGAAATCCGCTATATCTTCCATGCCATGGAATTCTATGCCGATTATTCGTGTTGGGAGACCGTTGAACGGCTGCTGTCAAGGGCCATAATACTCGAAAAAATTTATGACAATACAAAGCTATCGAAAGGTATCGTATTTGGTAATAAGTTTATAGAGGCCCGCTGGCACATGGCGCACGGCAACGTCGAAAAGGCTAATTCTCTCTTTCGGGAAGTCGAAAAACCATCAATGACCGGCCCGTACTTCGTCAACCACGACAATCATCTCTACTACTGGGCGCGGGGACTGCTGGATAACGAGCTTTTCGACGATGCGATCGAGATCATCGACCGTGGATTGATTAATTCAAGGCAAAAATCTCTGCCGCGAGAGGAGACCAAATTCCTCACTCTCAAAGCGAGCGCTGAATTCATGAGAGGAAACACCGAGGAAGCGCGTAAAGCTCTCGAGCGATTCGATGTCGTTTCGCCCGAGCTCCACAACCCATTAATGCATGATAGGATCACACGGGATGTTCTCCGCGCCAGGATTGCGCTGGCTGAAGGCAACAGGACAGAAGCGCTTGCATGCGTCGAGAAAGGCCTAGGCCGTTTGAGATCATTTGTAGAGCTTATGGATATCAGCGTTCAGGGATACCTATGGATCAACGATTGCATCGAGCTGCGCAGACTCATACATGAATTAACAGTCCATGACCCGAAACTCTTGTATGGAGCGGAGTTGTTCTGGCGAAGCCTCACTCTCGATATGGGAAAAGGGCAATCCAAGCAAGCCAATCCGGAGACTTTATATGCTCTCGCGATGGCCGCAACAATCGGCTCTGGTATAACCGCGTGCCCCCATCCCGATGCCAGTCTTACCGATTACTTCAGCTCACTTGCCGAAAAAGTGATTTCCAACATACGTAATCTGGACGCCGTGCACTGCATGTACATGGTGGATAATAATCATATCAAGCGATTCACTGTATACCCAGACGACATTCGATGCACAACAATCGCATGCACGAGAGAGGAACTGCATGACCTCGTCATCGAGACACACAAACATATGTCTGGTGAAAAGCATACGAATGGTACTGCGTATTCTATAGATATACACAGCAACCTGTCAAAACTCAGTCAATATCTTCTGCCTGATGACCTTTATAAATACGCCCGCCCCGGCAATCCTCGCGCGCTTATGATCACGACAGACGATTTCCTCAACGGCATTCCATTCGAGACATTCAACATCGGCACCGACAGGGAATATGTACCTTTGCTCAAGGACTTCGATGTCGCATACCTTCATCACTTTGAAACGAGAAACGCCCCACATAAATCCGATAATCCGGGTGTTGTCATCGTAAATTCTTACTCTGAAAAATCTTCTCGAAGCCGAAATCCGTTTGGCCATAAGCTCAGGTGCGTTAAGGCGGAAGGTCAAGCTGTCGCAGCTCTGTATAAAAACGCTATTCTTCTGCAGGGTCCCATGGCGACGAAGCAAGAGATCAAGAAACGATGGGAAGCGGCTTCCTATCTCTATTTCGCCACACACATCATCCGGGACCCGGAGATCCCCTTCCTCGTTCTCATACCGGTCGCAACGCCGGACGGCGACTCATCGCCCGAATCAGGATACCTGGATTTTACAGATATCCGCTCTGCGGATTTCAGCAAGTGCGATGTCGTCGTCTTATCAGGGTGCTCGAGCGGAGTGCCATCAGTCGCCACACGCAATATTGGACCGAGCCTTGGAGACGCATTTCTCGACGCTGGCGCCGCTGCCGTGATCTCAACCTTCTGGGACGTAAAAGACGAAGAGGCACGCAGCTTGATGACATCTTACGCGCGCGCGATGGAAACAAACGGCCATTCCCACATCAAAGCTCTTTGCAGCGCGCGCAGAAAGTTATTCGACGAAGATCCTTATTCACGCAATTCTTTCAGTTGGGCTTCCTATGCGTTACATATCGGAAGATTGCCGGAGTAATACTTCTATGTGCCCTTGAACTCCCCCGTAAACAGTTGTACTTAATAAAAATGAGCCGCCCAGGACTCGAACCTGGTACCACCTGCTTAAAAGGCAGGTGCTCTAACCAGATGAGCTAGCGGCCCATGATCATTGGCTTTAAATGTCCAGCAGCCGCTTGAAAAGCGACTGCGGAATCAATCTAATAGCAGAGAGGCTATATGTCAACTGCTCAGCCGTCTTCCCTGACGATAGTGCTGCTTCGCTCGGGACCGGTCGATACGAACGTCGCACGGACCCCCAGACGTTCCTCCAGCGTTCTCACATATATCTTCGCGTTCTCGGGCAGATCCTCGAAATCTCCCTCGCCCAACTCCTGGTCGGGCCATCCCGGCATCTCCTCGTAGACAGGCCTGCAACGGTTGAGCAGGAGGACGTTCTGCGGGAAATAATCGATCCTCTCCTCATCGAGCTCGTAGGCAACGCATATCCTGATCGTATCCATTCCCGAAAGGACGTCGAGTTTAGTCAGCGCGATCTCCTCGAGACCGTTGAGGTTGACAGCATACCTCGCCGCGACCAGGTCGAACCAGCCGCAGCGTCTCGGCCTTCCGGTCGTGGTCCCGAATTCCCGTCCCTTGTCGCGAAGTAAATCGCCCGTCTCGTCCTCGAGTTCGGTCGGGAAGGGGCCGTTGCCGACCCTGGTAGCATACGCCTTGAATATCCCTATCGTCCTGCCGATGTCCTTCGGAGCGAGGCCGCTTCCGGTGATCGCCCCTCCTACCGAGCAGTTGCTCGATGTCACGTACGGATAGGTCCCGTGATCGATGTCGAGAAGCGTGCCCTGCGCGCCCTCAAGCATTATGCGCTTTCCTTCACCCTTCCACTTTGTCACCAGCTCCTGGGAATCTACTATCATCGGGGCAATCAGGTCCTGGATGTTCACGAAATCGACCGCTATCTTCTTCGCGGAAAGGGGCGGAGCTCCGAAGAGCTCGACGTACTTGTTCCCCCAGTCCGTGGCCCTCGTGACGAGCTCATGCAGTTCTTCTTTCGACAGGAGGAAGTCTCCCATCCTCATCCCGCGCCTGCTGTGCTTGGACGAATAGGCGGGCCCGATCCCCTTGCCCGTGCTTCCGATGTAATCCGTCTTCAGTTCGCCTTCCATCAGGCTGTCGATAAACTTGTGATGGGGCATGACGACCTGGGCGGAGGAGCTTATGAACAGTCTCCCCGCGACATCGATGCTCCTCTCGAGCAGCTCGCCGAGTTCGTCCCTGAAGGCGAACGGATCGATGACCATCCCGTTTCCCATGACTGCTGTCACATCTGGATAGAGTATTCCCGAGGGTATCTGGTGGAACTTGAATGTCCCGTCATCGTTGACCACGGTATGACCGGCGTTCGCTCCGCCCTGGAAGCGGATCACGACATCGTGGCGGGACATCAGAAAGTCGACGACCTTGGCCTTGCCCTCGTCTCCCCACTGGCCACCCAGTATCACTGTAGCGGGCATTATATTTCTCCTGTCTTTTCAGTCCTGTGGCATTGCAATGAAGTTTAGGTAATGGAAAGGCCGTCTGCAACCGATTTATCACTCTTTCAGGTCATAAAAAAACCGCCATGAGGCGGTCCCGCTAATTCTCCTGCGAATGATTACATCATACTGCTGCGGCGCTGATCTGTGAAGAGTTTCTTGATGATACCCCAGGACTCCTCATTGACGGAGCTGGGCTTGTCGAGCGGATTGCCGGGATTGCTTCGTTCCATGGAGATTTCCGGGATGCCGTCGCCGTCGTCGTCACCGATCTCGACCCCGTTCGCGAATCCGTCCTGATCCGAGTCCTTCATGGCCAGGGCACTGTCCCACTTGTCGCCGTTGGCGTGGAAGTCAACACCGAAAGCATTGAGAGGCGCGTTCCCGATCATCAATTCGGACGAAGAATGACACAAAGCGCACTGATAGCGTTCAAATAGGGGGAGTTTCGACATTAAGGTCTCAGTGCTCAGCAACGCACCCGAGGCAAATGCTGCGATGCACACTATAAGCACTACGAGACCGCGGCGCTTTATCTTAGGACTCAACCGCACCTCCTTTACTAAAGAAATTATAGCATTGACTTGCGTTTATGTCAAGGGGGAGTCGAAGAGCGGCAGCAGATTTCTGACCGGTCCGAGAAGGGCCGACGCTTTCTCGAGGTCCCCGCCATCAAACGTGTCTGCAAGTCCCCTGACGAGCCTCTCGAGGACTTGCCCGCTGTATATCCCGGGAAAACCGGTCCTGACTATCCTGCCGGCCATCTCGTCCTGGCCTCCAGCGATGATGATGCCGTGCCTCTCT
>CBDUQN010000121.1:0-7046 GCA_965369375.1 uncultured bacterium
ACGGCGTCGGGCGATTTCGAGATCGAGAACTGCCACGGTGAATTCACTGTTTCCACTGCTTCGGGCAATGTCAAGGCGTACGGTATCGTGCTCGATGAAGAGAGTTCTTTCTCAACGGCGTCAGGCTCGGTGAGGGTCAAGCTTGCTGAGTCCGCCGCGTATAATCTCGATGTGAGCTCGGCTTCGGGAAACGCAACGCTCAATTATAGAGGCAATCCGATCAAGGGTCAGTTCGAGTTCACGGTGCGCAGGAGAGGCGGAAAAATAGTGTCGCCGTACGATTTCGATGATGAAGAGGAATTCTACCGTGGGGACGATAAGTATGTGAGGAAGTCGTTCACGAAGGATGGAGATTCTCCGTATATCACGATAAGTACGGCCACCGGCAAGGCGACCTTGAAGAAAAATTAGGCGGCATCCGTTCTTTGAGAGCTCCCGGAGTCGGTTTCCTGATATAATCGGTGTCATGAAGATACTGATACTGGAGCCCTACTGGACGGGTTCGCACGCAGCGTGGGCCGAGGAGTATGCCCGCAGAAGCGCCCATGTGATAGAGGTGATGAGCCTCGAGGGGAGACACTGGAAGTGGCGCATGCACGGCGGCGCGGTGACGCTCGCGCGGCGGTTTCTCGAAACAGCATTCGAACCCGACCTTGTCATCGCGAGCGACATGCTCGATCTCACTACGTTTCTTTCACTGACGAGGGAACGCACCCGCGGTGTGAGAACCGTATTCTACTTCCACGAGAACCAGATTTCGTATCCCTGGTCGGAGAACGATCCTGATCCGGAGATAAAGAGGGACGTCCATTATGGTTTCATCAATATCGTATCGGCCCTGGCTGCCGATGCCGCCGTGTTCAATTCGCGGTATCATCACGATTCCTTTATCGGTTCGCTGAGGCCGTTCCTCGAGTCTTTCCCCGATCACAGGGAGCTGGAAATAGTCGAGCGCATCCGGAGCAAGAGCATTGTTATCCCGCTCGGCCTCGATCTCGAACGGCTCGACCGGCACCGTCCAGCATTGCGGCGGGAAGGGCCCCCGCTTATTCTCTGGAACCACCGATGGGAGTATGACAAGAATCCCGAAGAGTTTTTCCGCGCTCTCTTCCGGCTTCATGAGGAGTGCGTCGAATTCGAAGTCGCGGTTCTCGGAGAACGGTTCACAAAGGTCCCACATGTTTTCTCGGAAATCGAAAAGAAACTCGGAGACAGGATCGTGCAGTTGGGCTTCGAGGAAGATTCCGGCAGGTACGCTGAATGGCTGTGGAAGTCCGATATACTGCTTGTAACCTCATTACATGATTTTTTCGGTGCGAGCGTTGTGCAGGCGCTCTACTGTAACTGCTGCCCTATTTTACCGAAGCGCCTCGCCTATCCGGAGCATATACCGGCTGAACGCCACGGTGAGTTTTTCTACGAGGACTTCGACGATCTCATCGGCATGCTCGGAAGACGGATCACGGAGATCGACGAAACGCGGAAGGTCAGGACGCAGGATTTCGTTCGAGGGTATGATTGGAATACGATGGCGCATCGGTATGACGAGTTCTTTCGAGGATTGACAGACTAGAAACCGGTGACTATGCTGTTATTGTGATCGCTGCTGTTTGCACGTCAGCAAGGAGAAGTGGGAGATGATGGGACAGATCGTTTATTACGCAGTGTTACCGATAATCCTGTTTCTTGTTTATATGCTGCTGCTCGGGCGTGGTGTCGCCGATCCCGGATGGCATATCCGTTGCACGATGTGCGGCAATTCACGCGAGGCTCGTGAAGCCGGGATAAGTCTTATCGGGACATTGAAGCTGTTTTCATACACATTTGATTGGTGTCCCGGCTGCGGGGAAATCCAAATCCACAAGATGGAAAGACGGGCAAACGGGGTATAGAAGCCGGAAGAGTCCCGACCCCCTCCACATTTCCAACTACATGGGTTCGAGCCGTCAGTGGGAATCGGTCTTGCACCTCCTCTCTTATCATAAAACCGTAAAGACAGATACAACCATCCGGGAAGCACACCCGTAACGGCGATTTATCTGATTGTTTCGTAATGGATTACTGTTTTTGCGGAACTATCGTCCATCATGGAGAAGTCTACGGCAAAATGGGGCATGATGTGGAATTATGCAACGCGATCGTGCATCTTGCGGCATCGGTGAATGAGAGGCGGCTCATATGAAAGAACTGACGATCAAATGCGTCGATGCGTTCACCACGAGGTCCTTCTCCGGCAATCCGGCTGGTGTCATATCGGATGCCGATGGATTATCGACGGAAACCATGCAGAAGATAGCAAGCGAGATGTTTTTGAATATTATTGAGATCGCCTTCGTGACTTCGACAAAGAACAAGGATGCCGTCTGCCGGGTCAACTATTTCACGCCTAAAAAAGAGCTCGGCTGCAGCGGGCATGTGACGATCGCGGTGTGCTACTCACTGGTCGAAGACGGGAAGATACAGCTTTCAGAAGGGATGACGAGGGTGCAATTCGACACGCGGGTCGGCAACATCCCGATCGAGATACACTTCCGCAAAGGCCGGTTGACAAGCGGCATCAATGACGATATCGAGACCGGCAAAACAATCGATGTCAGCGAAGATTCCTGCGGCACTCTGGAAAAAATCATGATGCAGCAGAATTCCCATTCATTTCGTCCATCAACCGTTCCGGTGGACGATATCGCAGCGGTGCTCGGCATCGATTCGTTTGAAATTGCACGGACGGGTCTCCCCGTTGTCGTCGCTACGTACGATTTGGACTACCTCATTATTCCGGTGAAACACAAGGAAACGGTTCTCAAGATGAATCCGGACCTGATCAAGCTCGGTATGCTGAACAGAAAACACGGCATCAACACAAACCATATATTCACGCTCGATACCTTCGATCCAGGCTGTGTGACCTATGCGAGGCACTTCGGTCCCGTTATAGGTCTCTGGGAAGATCCAGCATCGGCAATGGCTTCAGGGGGACTCGGATCGTACCTCTTGAATTACGGGGTAACCAATTCGGATTCGATGGTCCTGGAGCAGGGCAAGGAAGTCGACAATCTTGCCAAGATACGAGTCGAAGTGGAACGGAAAGACGGCGAGATCAAATCGATCCGCGTCGGCGGTCTCGCGTCCACCTCCATTGCACAGAAGATACGGATCGAAGGCGACGAAATAGTAACCGTCTCGTGCCGTTGATGTTTTCATCCCCATTTTTCCTCAAGAAACTCAAGAAATAATTCAAGAAAACTCAAGAAATAATTTCATTGTTTCATTGAGCCGCGTGGGTTATACCTAATTCCGCTACCCTAAAAGGGCATCTAAAGATTACAAATAATCTAGGCTTATCAGTCTCCGCAGCAGTTTCCTTGTGTTGTTTGCCTCGGGCAAATTTGCTAGAGTTCTTTTGCCCATGAAAGTACAGTAATCAGTGCCTCGAGTGCTCGGGAAATGTCAGATGGGGGAGCGGAGTAGTATGGCTGTTCGCGTCATATTGTCCGATCTGCACTTCGGTGACAGGAAGTGCTCGCTCAGGAGAGAAGCCGTTTCAAAGGGATTCAGAAAATTTCTGCGCGGTCTGGGGCTGATAAAAGAGGTCATCCTCGCAGGGGATATACTGGATGCAAATATCGCATCCCTCACACAGGCAATCGAGGGAGTCCGTGGATCCGGTACCTGGCCGAGGCGTATCGGTTTCAGGAAATGGCTCTCTTTTACCTTTGGCGGGCGAGGGGTACCGGTCGGCCGCATCGTATACGTGCCCGGCAACCATGACTACATTATCTGGAACATTCTCGCGACCAATAGGGCGTTTGTAGAGCCCATCTCCAAGGGGCAGATCCCAAAGAATCTGCCGCTGCTTGCCGGTGAATTCAAAGAACCGTTTATCCGGGGGGTCGCTCCCGGGAATATGCGCGATCGCTTTGTTGTCGTTTATCCCGATTATCTGTATACGATCGGGAAAAAGCGCGTGCTGGTCACTCATGGGCATTATCTCGACGAAAAACAAACGCTTCTGAGGCGACTCGATGATCTCGTCCGCGAGGCAGGGGGCAATGAGGCCAAGGCGGTGCGGAAGTTTATCATCGGCACCGCGCAGTACCAGATGGTCGCAAATGCGATTTCTATTCTCAGGGATTCACGTGAGTTTGTCGACAAGGTGCACAAAACCCTCGGTGGTTTTATCGATTATGTTTCCAAGCTGCACAACAAACCTATCGATTCAGGTCTGCTCGAAGCGATCGAGATGTATCTGCTCTACTTCAGCAGGAAGCGTCCCGACGCTTTTATTTTCGGGCATACGCACAAGGCCGCCCGTACGACCACTGCGGCATTCAGGCGGGGGAAAAACAGGCGCCGCATCGCCAAGATCATCGAGGTGTGGAACAGCGGATGTTTCATAGAAGATACTCGAGAGAAGGTGGCGGGCACATTTATCGTTACTGACGATAGAGCCGGGGACGGCGATTCGATCAGGCTCTATGAACTTGATTTGAAAGGAAACATCAGGGAACGTGCCGATTGATTGACATCTGATAGATGCAGAGCTCGCAGTTCAGATGTTGATTGGCATTTGATAGATGCATGGTTCGTATCTCAGTCTCAGCGAGGTTTCAGCATGCCGCGGCAGCGCCTCATGTATGCCGATAACAAGAAATCCCCCCCGAACCAGCCTTTGCGTGATTCCTTCGAGAAGTTTGCGTTGAAGAGATTCTTCGAAGTAGGTGAAGACGAGATTTCTGCATAAAACAAGATAAAACGGTCCTTCGGGCATCCGTGCCCGGATATCCTGTTCGAGGAATTTAATTCCCTCTTTGAACACCGGATTCAGCTGGTAGCTCGCCTGCCTATCCTCGAATGCCGCTTCGATCATTTCATCGGGCATGTCTCCCAGCGAGCTCTTGCGGTATAGGCCGTTTTGTGCACGCTCGAGCAGGCGTGTATCTGAATCGGTGGCAATGATCCGAAGCTCCTGAGCATGCCGGTCGGTGGTATCTACATGCAGTTTCCACAGAATATTCAACGTGTATGTTTCCTCTCCTGAAGCGCAGCCGGCGCTCCAGAAACCGACTGCTTTGTCTCCGCGGACTCTTGCTAAATCAGCGATTTCAGGTAGCACCGACGAACGGAGCGTGTCGAATACACGCCGGTCGCGGTAAAAACGTGAGATTGTAACACGGCACAGGGACTCCAGCTTGTTCCACTCATCGGGATGGTTGTCGAGGTATTCCCGGTACGCGCTGGAGTCAGGAAGCTCGAGCTCGGTGATGCGGCGGGTGATACGCTTGCAGACCTGCCCCCGCACTTTGCGGAAACCCGGCCAGCGCATTCGGAGTGTGGGCAAACACCATTGGAGGAATTCAACGCATTCGGAATCGTCCATATCCTTATTGTTGCAAATGAAAGAAATCGATCAAGAATATAATTGAAAATTATCATCATTTCATTTAGACTCCCCCAAAAGGGGTAGTCATTTAATAAATATAAATTTATCCATATCTAAAAGGGCATATTGGCGATTTGTGCAGATAATTCTGAAAGGAGAACGCTGATGAAAAGGGTTCTATATTCAGTAACAGTGTCAGCTCTCTTTTTGCTAACACTCTCCTTACCGGCAAACGCTGTTTGGAATGAAGATGGAACGCTCATTTGTGGGGAAACTGGCCACCAGCTGCGTCCCGAGTTAGCGCCAGATGGTTTGCACGGTGCGGTTATCGTGTGGGAAGACAACAGGTTTGGACACTCGGACATATACGCACAATGGATTGACGAAGACGGCAACATTCAATGGCTTGAGGGAGGCATTGCCGTCTGCAACGCTCCTTTTGGACAGTACCGTCCGAAAACCTCATCCGATGGGATCGGCGGAAGTTATATCGTGTGGTTCGACTTGCGAGGTGGAACGGATAACGATATATACGCTCAGAGGATCGATGCGGTTGGCAACCCAATCTGGGATGTGAACGGTATACCAATAGGAACAAGCCCAGGCTATGAATCATGGCCATACATGATTCCGGATGGAAGCGGCAATGCGATAATCGCTTGGTACGATTCCTCGGGGACCAGCAGCCATATTTATGCTCAAAAGATAGACCATTCGGGGATGAAATTATGGGGGCCCGATGGCATCGCGGTCGCGCCTGTCACTGCTTTCCAGTACTTCGCGCATCTAGTGAGTGATAGTTCAGGTGGAGCCATTATCTCATGGCATGAGTCACGGACTGCCGACTACAACATCTATGCACAAAGAATCACTTCGGCGGGGGGTATCTCCTGGACTGATCCTTCATACGCACCGGGTGGTGTACCCATTTGCACGGCTGCAGGAGATCAATTATTTGCTAATCTCATTGAAAGTGGGACCGGTGGTGCGATCATCACCTGGTACGATGGGCGTGGTGCCGATTACAATATTTACGCTCAGAAAATCGACTCGGCGGGTAATATCCAATGGACAACAGATGGAGTTATTGTTTGCGACGCCATTAACGATCAAACTAGTCCAGAAATTATGACCGATGGTGCTAATGGAGCAATCATCGCATGGACTGACGCGCGTTACCCGAGTAACGTTAGTGATGTTTATGGACAGAGAATCGATGCGAGTGGCGTTGGAGTTTGGACGTCGAATGGTATTCCTCTCGCAGCGTATTGGGATCGGCTCCTGATCACAGACATCGCAACCGATGGATCAGGCGGAGCATACGTGACCTGGCGTCATGGCACGGAAGTCTCCGATATAGGTGCTCAGCATGTAATATCGGACGGAAGTGTCGAATGGGGAACCTCGGGGCTAATTGTGTGCGGCGCTCAGTATACTCAGGCGCGTGCTCGAATTTGCACTGATGATGATGGCGGTGCTATCGTCACGTGGTATGACATTCGAAATGGAATCAACTTCGATATATTCGTACTGCGGATTAATCCGGATATCGGGCCCGGCCCGCCCCATGAAGCACCGATAATAACTGCTGTTGAAGATGTACCGAGCGATCAGGGAGGCTGGCTCACCGTCTTCTGGGACCGGAGCATTCTCGATAATCCGGACC
>CBDUQN010000122.1:0-6942 GCA_965369375.1 uncultured bacterium
TGCTTCGGGAGCAGGAGGTCGGAGGTTCAATTCCTCTCGCCCCGACCATTTCAATATGACGAAACGGCGCCTGCATCTTCACCCTGCTGTGTTCCTCTCTGCGATGATATTTGCCATTGCCGCTTGCTCTCCCTCTCCGAAATATTACGGGCGCCCGAGATATTCAGAGGGAAAGGAGACGACGGCACCGAGCGACGAGCATAAGCCGCTCCATTTGAATATTGCGCTGTCGCCTCCGGTCAGGAGTTACAGTGAAAAGCGGATCACGAGTCTCTACGGTGAACGAAGGGATCCCCGGTACAACACGAGGGAATTCCACTACGGGATAGATATCAAGGCCGCCGAAGGAGATGCAGCGCTCGCGTCCGCCGCGGGCAAAGTCATTTTTTCGGGCAGGCAGCGAGGGTTCGGCAAGGTCGTGATAATCGAACACGGCGAGCGGCTCTGCACGGTGTACGCTCACCTGTCATCCTTGAAGGTGAAAAAGGGCGCGAGGGTCGAATCGGGCGAGGTGGTTGGAAGGATAGGGCGGACAGGAAACGCCACCGGCGTGCACCTGCATTTCGAAGTCAGAAAGGAGGGCAAAGCTATAAATCCTCTTGATTACCTTTAGCTTGCGCGAACAGCTTCAAGTAACTTATTATTAGAGGAATTATGATGAGAAGAGACGGCTCCGACGATAAGCTGCAGAAGAGATACTTCAGGGAGATCGGTAGATATCCGCTGCTCACCCATGCCGAGGAGATCGACCTTGCGCGGAAGCTGCACAAAGGTGACGATGAAGCGAGGCGGATGCTGATCCTCTGCAATCTCAAGCTCGTCATTACCATCGCTAAATCTTACATGACGTACCACATACCGTTTCTCGACCTCATCGAGGAGGGCAACCTCGGTCTGATCAAGGCCGTCAGCCGGTACGATCCTGAAAAGGGCTTCAGATTCAGCACCTATGCATCCTGGTGGATCAAACAGTCGATAGTGAGAGCGATATCCAATTACTCGAGGACAATCCGGATTCCCATCCATATATTCCAGCTTATGACGAAATATGTTGCCATCGGGGATCAGCTCACCGGCCTCTCGTGCGAGGAGAAAGCCGAGAAACTGAATATCTCCCCAAAGAAGTGCCGCATGATCGAAGAGCTCATCGGCAACATAAAGGCGCTCGACCTTGCAAGCAGCAAGGACACATTCAATCAACTCTCGAGATCGGAGGAAGCGGAAAGTGTCAGCGATCCCGAGAAAATCATTCTGCAGCAGATCGAACACGAAAACCTCGGTAAGCTCATGGAGCGGCTCTCCGACAGGGAAAAGCTCATCATCAAGATTCGCTACGGCTTCGATGACGGTGAACCGCATACGCTCGCTGAAACAGGCGAGGTGATGAAGGTTTCGAGGGAACGTGTCAGGCAGCTCGAGATGCGGGCGCTCAGAAAACTCAAATGCCTGCTCGAAACCGGCGAGAGCCAGGAAACCAAAACATCATAATCAGGAGGCGGCATGCGTAACGATCTCAAGGCATGGATCCGGAGTGTTCCGGACTTTCCAAAGGAGGGAATCCTCTTTCGCGACATTACACCGGCGCTTCTCGAACCGAGCGCTTTCAGCACCATTTGTGATCTACTCGCTGAACGTTATGAGAAAAGAGAATTCGAAAAGATCGCGGCTATCGAGTCGAGGGGATTCATCTTCGCCTCGGTGCTTGCGTATAAACTCGGAAAGGGATTGATACTGCTGAGAAAACCGGGGAAACTTCCCTGGAAGAAGATTACGGAGATCTACGCCCTCGAGTACGGAGAAGCGACGCTCGAAATGCATATCGATGCCGTGGGAAGCGGGGAACGGGTGCTCATCGTCGATGATCTTCTCGCTACGGGAGGGACGGCGGCGGCCACGGTAAGGCTGATCGAAAGGCAGGGAGGCATCGTCGAAGAGATCGTTTTCGTCATCGAACTCGAGGCTTTGGGCGGCAGAGACAAACTCGAGGGCAAACCTGTTTTCAGCCTCCTTGCATTTTGACCTGGAATCCGCGTTGATAATCATATATGAGATAGAAAGACACTCATTCGAAGAGAGAACGCACGTGCCCCCGTAGCTCAGTCAGGATAGAGCAGCGGTTTCCTAAACCGCGTGTCGGACGTTCGAGTCGTCTCGGGGGCACCAGAGATACAAAAAGGGAATTGATCCAAAACTGGTCATTGGATCAATTCCCTTTTTATTAGAGGTAACGAGACAGTGCTCAACCACATTGCATGACGTGTCCCAACCGCCCTTAAGAGGCCTGAGCAGCATGATCGCTTCGCTTCAAAGGTTGGCTTGAGAGCAGACAGATCACGAATGCGTAGTTCGCAACGTGCCTCGTTGTATCCGATTATAGAAAAACTGAGTGGGCTGTCAAGAGAAAAATACAAATAATTATCAAATTTTATCTACTGATATATCAATCGATTATACGATAGATATAATATAATGGTTTAAGAATTTCAGTTATCATGACAATAATGATTTTTAAATCGGATTCGTGAGGAATTCTGCTATGAATTCTCTGCGGGCGGCGAAAAGAAATATTCCTGCCGATACACCCATTATCGACAGGAATATTTTCTCGTGAAAGGTTTATCAACTTTAACGTCAGCGCAGCCACCACCACAGGTCAATGATGAGCAACAGCGGGAACATTTAAATCACCCCCTGCTTGGTTTGTGTGTCTGCCTCCATTGCCATAAAATCGAATTTCCTTTCAGTATCGGATGTACGGGTGAATATGAAGCATATGGCATGCCTGACATCTTATCCATGGTGGAGATAGTTGCCTATCTTTAAGATTAATAATATATTAAAGGAAATAATGGATGGGTTACGATTCAGGCGATGTTTTTCCGAAGTAGCACAACAGTAGTGTCATCATGCAAATTATTTTGGCCAAATGCAAGAAGAGTGGCAAATAACTTTGCAAGTATGTCCTCGAGCGATAAATGTTCGTTATTCCGCAAAAATTCAATTAATCTTTTTTCTCCGAAGAGCTCGCCCTTATTGTTTCTTTGCTCGTTTACGCCGTCCGTGTATATGATGACGAGATCTCCCTTCTTCAGTTTCACGACGCCCTCGCTGTATTTCGAATCGGTCTCGACGCCGATGAGGAGCCCGCCCCTGTGAAGCCTGCTGACCCGTCCGTCCCCGTGCAAAATGATGGGGGGAAAAGAACCTCCGTTGGCGTAGTGCAGCCGTCCCGAATCGTCATCGTACGTCGCATAGAAAAACGTCGCGAATTTCGTCACATCGCTCCGTTCATAGAGAGACTTGCTCAGAGCGGCGAGAACCTTGCCCGGTGATTTCTTCTGTTCGACCTCGGCCCTGAAGCTGGCCTGCAGGGTCGTCATGAGCATCGAAGCCGGTATTCCCTTGCCGGATACATCCGAAACGGCGATCCCTATCTTTCCCGGTGAAAACTCGACGAAATCATAGAAATCTCCACCGACTTCACGGCTGTTTTTCAGTGTCGCGAGAAGTGTTGCCTTGCGAAGCCGGGGGGAGGCGGCAGGGAGCAGACGCCGCTGTATCTCGCTCGCCAAATGGATTTCTTCTTCGAGCTTCTCTTTCTCTATCGAATCTCGGTAGAGCTCAATGCTCCTGAGTGCTATTGCGCTGCGCTCGCCGAGAAGCTCGAGAATCTCGGAATCCGCCTTCGTGTATGGTCTCCCCGATTTCTTTCCGCCGAGAAGTATAAAGCCGAAGAGCTCCTGTTGCTCGATCAGCGGAATCACAACGGATGTTCCCGACATCGAGAGGAGCTCGCGTGACATGCGATCGAGGTAATTTCTGATCCAGAGCCCGTCGAAGTATTCGATCATGAGCGGCAGACGCTCATCTTTCATGAGCTGCATCAAATACGTTCCCCGCGGAAACGACGTAAGCGGCACCCTCACCGCGACGGGGTAGCTGTTGCGGAGCGTGTATTTTCCCTCGTCATCGCGCAGAAAGAGATGAACGCTTTCCGCCTCGAAAATCTTCTGAAGCTCCTCGGTTACGAATCCGGAAACGTCGTCGAATGACAGGAGGAACTGGATTTTTCGGGAAAACTCGATCACGCTGTCCCTGAAAACCTTCCTCGTGCGGTAGAAGGCCTTGTCGACGAGACGCTGTATCCCCGTCTTGGCGGGGATGAAAGTGGCCGCAATGAAAATCACCGCGATGATCGAAACCATCGTTTGGCGTAATCCCAGAGCCGTGCTGAAACGCTCGCCCAAGACATTGACGAGTGAATAGTACACGGCGACGAGCAAGACCGTGAGAAGAAGATACACGATGCTTTTCCTGAAGACGATCCCGAGGTCGAACGCGTCGTGCTTTAGGATCGTGTACGCGAATGATATCGAGATGAACGAGAGGAACAGCACGGCCAAATGATCATACGGTACGATAAACGTGCGCTGAAACTGGGTGATCAGCATAACCGCGGAAATGGGAAGGATACCGAGAGCCACACCCAACAGAGCGATTCTGAACTTGATCCGCTGCACCCGCTCGGACATGAGGTAGGTTCGAACGAACACAACGATGCTCGCTATCATATATACCGCCCAATAGATCGCCGTGACCGTTTCGAACGAATGGATTATCTCCTGGCGAATTCCCCTCGAATAGCTCAAGAGCGCCAGGATGAATATCGAAAGAAAGAGCAGCGTGGGGGGGAGGTAGAGGAAATCCACGGCCCTCGATCTTCTGCTCCCCCGCGTGATCTCCTTTCCCGGAAAGATGAAAAAGAAATGCAGGAAGAAAGCGGGAAGAAATATGAAGCAGAAGTCATGCAGGA
The DNA here is from genome assembly GCA_965369375.1 of uncultured bacterium. GTDB lineage: Bacteria > Krumholzibacteriota > Krumholzibacteriia > Krumholzibacteriales > Krumholzibacteriaceae > CBDUQN01. The sequence continues at coordinate 4,814 of CBDUQN010000122.1, forward strand.
GTTCTCCCGCGATGTGAAAGAGCCTGATCGACGTGATCGGTCTGTCCGTCAGGAGAAACGCGAAGATGAGACAGTTGACGGTGAAGAGGAATCCGAGGATGTCGGGGCGTTTCAGAATTACGATGGTCCCGACGATCACAAGGGTGATACCGACGATCATGAGTGAAAACTTCCGCAGCATCTGTTTTTGCGGTTGGTCGATGCTGGAGACGGTAACATGAAAGACGGAATCACCGCGTGCAACCATGTAGATCTGGTCTTTCAGCTCGCCTTTATTATAAACGAGACAATTGAAGTGGTTGAGGTTGCGCGGCACGACGCCGTCGACGGAGACGATGCGATCTCCTGAGCGTAAGCTGAGATGCCTGTTCGGACTGTCTTCGCGGAAGCTCCTGAAGATGAGATTGTGATTTCGTATGCCCGTGTAAGGCGATCGCGAAAAATCCCTTATCCCGAAGAATTCCAATACGATGATCAGAATCGCCGCCGCGATAATCCCCACGCGCAGAATCCTGTTCATCGCGATCCTCCCTTCACGACTTGACATAACAGAGCTTCGCAGATGGTTGTACGAATGTCAACGCCTAACCAGTCAGCTCAAGGCGGATAAAATTGACTTGAAAAGCCCGGAGCCAACGTGTTAATTAGTTGATGAAGGAGGTAATCAGCTTGTCCGCTCGAAAATTATCAAAGAGAGAGATCAAAGAAGACACTTTTATCACCACAACGCTGAGGGCCTGGGAGTATATCCGGGAGCACCAAAATCTGTTTTTTGCCTGCCTTCTTGTCATCATCGTGGTCATTGCCGGATTGACCTGGATCTCACACAGCAACAGGGGAAAACAGATCGCGGCGGCAACCCAGCTCGCCGAGGCGCTGCAACTGTACCGGGCCGGGAATGTCTCGGGTGCGGAAAATGCTTTCATTGCCGTATCCGATCTCTACGGCTCGCGCCGCGAAGGGGTCTATTCGCTCTATCTCGCGGGAAAATGCGCTCTCGATGACGGCAGAAATATATTGGCCGTAAAAGCGTTCGATGAGTACCTGCAACACGCCAATAAGTACCCGTTCTTCCGTGACGCCGCGCTCGACGGAAAGGCTTCCGCGTTTGAGAACATGCAGAAACACAAGGAAGCGGCCGAAATCTACCTCGAGCTCGTGAATAACACAAAAACAAATCATTTCAACGAGACTGCATACCTCCGAAAGGCCGCCGACAATCTCAAGCACAGCAACCAGAAGGCAAAGGCTCTCGAAACGCTCGAAAAGCTTCTGGAAAAGAGTACGGGTCTCAAACGGAGAGATATCGAAATCGAGATAGCGATTCTCCGTAGTTGAACGAGGAAAAATGGAAGAGACGAACAGGAAGGCTGAAACCGGCGAAGATCCCGGCACTCCGCACGACCGGTCGCGCTGGATCGCCGCCCTCGGCTACATCATGTTTCTCTGTTTCTTTTCGATGTGGCGCGCAGGAAAGGATCCCTATATCAAGTTCCATTCGAAACAGGGATTCCTGCTCTTCATGGCGGAATGCGTCGCGATCGTCACGATTATCGTGCTCGAGCTCACCATCGGTAAATTGCGGTTTCTCGGGCTCGTGACCATCGGGCTCATACAGCTCGTCACGGGGCTCGGCGCACTGACGTTATCGGTGGTCGGATTCGTGAAAGCATTGTTCGGAGAGTACTGGCAACTTCCGTTTCTCGGTGAATACCGCGACCGTATACCCGAGCTGCGCAACGACGAAAGTTAGTTTTTGCTTGACAGGTTTTAGCCGTAGTCTTAACTTTCGACCGAATTAGAAATCGGTTGCAATACCGATTCATCGATGATCAGGGTTATTAGGTAGGTGCTAGAGGAAACCTTATAAAAGGAGGCGGGGAAAATGAGAGCATTGGTAATCACTTCGCTTTTCGTCACGCTGATGTTCACCGGTGCGTTTGCTCACAATGGCGCCCTTTCACTGTATACCGACGTGACACTGGCCTCATGCAGCGCCCTCTTGCCGGCACCGTATGCCACTGCAGATGTCTCGCTCATGTATGTCAAGGATAACGGTCCGGATATGGGACTGGCGTTCGAGTTCATTATGTACAGGGAACGAACCGAGCTGGCGGTCAATTCGATCA
>CBDUQN010000123.1:0-6908 GCA_965369375.1 uncultured bacterium
ATCGCCTATTTTCTGACCCTCGAGGGCTGGAAGGTGCTCGTGCTCGACAGCGGCTCCTCGGCCGGGCAGGGCCAGAACAAGGCTGCGATCGGGGGCGTACGCGCGACACACTCCGACCCGGCAAAGATCACGATCTGCCTGCAGAGCATCGAGGTCTTTTCCACGTGGAAGAAGAAGCACGGAACGGATATCGGATGGATGGCGGGCGGATACTGCTTCCCCGTCTTTCGAAAGGCGGAAGAGGATATCCTGAAAGGGATCCTTCCGATACAGAAGAGTTACAAGCTCGACATCGATTGGGAAGAACCGGAAAGGATAATGAAACTCATCCCCGGTATAAACGAGAAAGGGCTCAGAGGTGGGACCTATTCACCGGGTGACGGCCAGGTGTCGCCGCTCAAGAGCGCCGCAGCCTTCTGGAAGGAGAGCAGGGACAGGGGAGCGGAGTGCCGGTTCAGGGAGGCGGTGACGGGACTGATAGTCAAGGGGGGAAGGGTCAAGGGCGTGAAGACGGCGAAGGGAACATACCATTCGGGGGTCGTTGTCAACGCCGCGGGCGCCGAAGCGCGCGAGATCGGTCTCATGGCTGATATCGATATCCCCGTCGTTCCCGACAGCCACGAGGGCGGTATCTCGGCGCCGATGGAACATTTCTTCGATCCCCTCATCGTCGATATCCGCCCCGGTCCCGAGGGGAGGACGAAGAATTTTTACTTCGGCCAGAACGACCGCGGGCAGGTGATCTTTTGCTACACGCCGATCACGCCGATCTTCGGAAAGAATATCTCGTGCACGTCCGAGTTCATGCCGGTCATCGCGCGCCGGCTGATCGAACTCATCCCGCGGCTCGGTAACATGTTGATCCGGCGCTCCTGGCGCGGGCTCTATCCGATGACGCCGGACGGCATCATCATCCTCGATCGCGTACGCGAAGTGGAAGGCTTCTTTCTGGCGGTCGGCATGTGCGGCCAGGGATTCATGCTCGGTCCGGGTGTGGGCAAGAACATGGCGAGTCTTATCGTGCACGGCAAGCCGGTGATAGACCGGGAAGTCTTTGACACATTGAGTTTTTACCGTAATTTCGACACGAAGCGCGTCGAGGCGCTCAAATAGGCATTAGACACGTACTAGCGAAGCAGCACCAATTTCTTCGTCCTGCTGAAACTCACGCTTTCCATCTTGTAGAAGTAGACGCCGCTCGCTACTTTAGCTCCGAGATTGTTCGTCCCGTCCCAGGGAATCGAGTAGGAGCTTGCTTCCTTCACTCCATCAACGAGCGTCTTCACCAGCTGTCCCGCGACATTGAATATCTTGAGACTCACATGTCCCCGCTCCTTCACGTCGAAGCGTATCGTTGTCGATGGATTGAAGGGATTTGGATGGTTCTGCTCGAGATTATATGCGAATGGTACCGCAGCTTCAGTTATATTTGGATCCACCTCGTTTCCAAACCATTCGATGATATCTTTCATAATATGGTTACGGATAACAGGTTCTCCCGGAGTATGTTCCGCGTCCCGCACATACATGAAGCTCTGGCCGAACCAGATCGTCTTTACAATGCATTCGTTGGAATTAGTCATCACCGATTGAATTACCGAAGGTAGGTTGGAATAGGGGCCAAACGGAGGATACTCAGCGGCGATCACGCCGTTCTCTGTGGCGCCGAGAACATCGAAATCGTTGATGATCGGGCATCCCCCGTAAACAAGCCACTGATCTGGGATGCCGTCATGCGAGAATATTCCTTCACTGGTACCGGTGATAAGCGGTGTCACTATCCCGTTCCCCATAAGGCCGCCTGTCAGGCCAAAGTAACTCGCTGCATTTGGATCGTCGATGAGATCGACACCGCACAAGCTGTTCATGAGTGCGATCGCCTGAATAGAGGACCGCTGATCTAGATCGGATGCGACATGATTGCCGAGAATCCAGAGACCGGCGTCCTCTTGCTTGGTATACATCCAGTTCACGAGCAACATGCAATCATTTGCCTTGTCACTGCCCGTCATTCCATCGCCGATTGTTCCGAAACGCAGGTCGCCACTATCCCATATGATCGTGCGGTAAGCCTGGCATAATTGGTTGATGCCGGCCGAGGAGGCGAGACCGTTGCCGACAGCGCTCGCCGGTTGGAGAACGTCGTAGCGGTCGGGAAGATTGGTAGACGGAATAACTGAAGTGAACGTCGCGTTCATATATTCTTCTACCGTTCCCCAGAATGATCCTCTCCCGTGGAAATCATCGACGTACAGTATGTCGCTGTTGAATGTGGGAAGGCAGGTCCATTCAAAGAGGTAGCTCACACCCTTATAGCCGCGGTATGAGCGGTCCGCTCTCGCCCCTGGATCTGGAGGCAAGTAGGAGACGGCGCCGCTGCTGTCTTCGGCGCTGAAGTAATATTCTATGCAGTATCCCCTCGTAAAGAGGGAATCATTGAGGTCAGCCGTGTACAGATCTTGGAAATGCGCGAGTACTCCGCCCCATGAAGTTCTCACGCGGTCACACTGAATCACCGTCCACTGTGCTCCGTCATCGCTGTGGTATCTGCCGTAGGTGCCTTCGATCTGGGGGCCGTACAGAGCCGGCTTCGGTCCGTAGGGGGGATCGGGCGGGCCGATATAGGTGGCACTCACGTGCATGTAGACATGCGGCCATCCGTCGGGATCCTCCACGATGCCACCGCCGTGGGGGGATGTGCAGGTAACAACGGTCGAATCGCCGGCATGTATTCCCGGGTGATACGGTGCGCTGATATCTCTCGCGGCATCGGCGCGCACAAAGCTTTCCATGTCCGAGTATGATGCGGGAAATCTGTCCTGAAAGAGATCGACGCTTCGAAACTGCCACTGCGGACCGGTTATTGCGAACTGCTGGATCCGAACATTGTCGAACCAGGGCGCCGGCGTGTGTGAGCCACAGTTGCCGTAGTACAGGTACCAGTACTGGCACATGTCGACGACGCAGAGTGCCACCTGTATTTTATCTTCTTCTATAAAGTTTCCTATGTTATGGACTGCAAAAAAGTAGTCCTCGTAGGAACCGTAATAAACGTAATTATAGCCCCTCCATTCCCGTGGGCACCCGTTACTGTTTATGTTGCGGACATACACGTAATAGAACACGAGATTTTCGAGCGGCAGGTCACGGTAAACGGTATATCTGAGATATACCCCGTTGAGGTCCGCGAGCTCGCCCGCAGGGATATCGGCATCCTGGTTTGAATCGTTGTTGGTCGAATATTTCGTCAGGTCGATGACGGGCGAGATGATCATCTCGTCCTGGCATGGATAGGTCGTGCCGCCGCGTCCCTTGCAAAAGGGAGTATCGAAGAGTCCGGGATACGAGCTGCTCGGATTCGGGGAATCGAGAAAGAATGTCACCTGCGTGGTTTGATTCTTGTTGCAGGGATCGTATTCCTGCAGGAGATAATTAAAGAGACCCGAGTGCAGGCCGTATGATTCTCCGATATCCGCTTTCCAGAAAATGTCGTTTCCGTCACCGTCCGCTCTGTGAGCTCCGACCGGGGTAGCTTCGAAATTCTCGAAATCTATGGTGCCGGAAGCATCGGCAATCACGATACTGTCTATGATGCATGCTCCGTCCGTGTCATGCAGGCCGTCTTCGTCGCTCCACCAGCCGTCCGACACGAAATTGAAACGAAACTTCGTCGAGGCCTGCGAGAGCTGCAGTTGATGGCTGAATGTTCCCGTGAGCACGCCATCATACGCGGTAAATTCGATCCAGTCTCCATCACCGGCATCGTACTCGATAAAGGTGTGGTCCCAATCCGTTTCCGTATCGAATAGACCCTTGTATATGAGTGATACCGATCCGCTGAACTCGATCTCATCGGATACCAGTATCTGCCGCCATGCATTGCCATAACCCGGTGGATCGGACCATCCGCACAGGTACATGTCGCCGGCATTCGCCCGTGAGCCGCACCACATCGACTTGCTTCCCTCCAGCGGGAGAAGTCGCCCGAAATCGCCGCCGGCGAGATCGCTGAAATCGTCGACGTGGAAGAAGGTATCGATCTGCGCGGTACGGTCGAGGCGTGTCCAATTTTGCCAATCGCGGATTTCGAAATCGTATTTTACGATGTTGTACGTGTCGACTTGCGCAACAGAGTGGAGTCTGTACAATTCCGGATCTGCAATTTCCGCGTAGATATTTTCCTTGAAATCGGAAGCGATGATTTTTCGTTTATGTCCGTCGTTACGTGCCGAGACGGAGTCATAAGGCAGGAGCGCGAGAGAGGCGAATAACAGAATTCCAGCGAAGGTCTTCATCGTATATCAATGTTCGAGTTGATTTGATGATCCGGGATCAGAATAACATCGTTAACCGGTTCAGTCAATGTATTTTGCCTCTCCTTCGGTCACCTTAAGAGGACAATTTTCTTTGTGCTGCTGAAGCTGCCACTCTCCATCCTGTAGAAGTAGACGCCGCTCGCGACATCTGCGCCGAGGTTGTTCGTGCCGTCCCACGTGATCGCGTAGGAGCTCGCGTCTTTTATCTCGTCGACGAGCGTCTTCACCAGCTGCCCCGCGACATTGTAGATCTTGAGGCTCACGTGTCCCCGCTCCTTCACGTCGAAGCGTATCGTTGTCACCGGATTGAACGGATTGGGAAAGTTCTGCTCGAGCCTGTATGCCTTCGGAACTTCTGCCTCTGTGATGACCGGATTGACTGTGTTGTTCATCCACTCGATGACATCCCGCATGATATGGTTTCGGATAGGCGGACTCGAAGGACCCCCATCCAGCATGTATATGAAGCTGTGACCGAACCACATCGTCTTGAGCGGAGCATTCGACGCGTTCAGGGTTACATTCTGAATCGCAGCGCCGATGTTGGTGTGCTCTCCGTACGCAGGGTACTGTGAGGCGATCGTCGCACCAGTCGCTGCGTCGAGACAGTCGAACCGGTTGACAATCGGGCAGCCGCCGAATGCGTACCAGGTATCAGCCACTCCGAGGTGGTAGAAGATACCCGACGCGGTACCGGTGACGAGCGGAGTCACGACACCAACGGGGAACCCGCCGGTAAGGGCATAGTAGCTGCCCCATCTCGAATGCGCATACGGAAGAACACCGCACCAGGTCGTGAGCAGCGCGTGCGCCTGCGGCGAGGTGAGACCGTCGAGATCCTGGGCGACATCGTCACCAAGGACCCAGAGGCCCGCTCCGGCGATCGAATCAGGATGAAGCGTCATCCAGTCGATCAGCAGACTACAGTCGTTCGTCTTGTCACTGTCGGTGCTTCCGTCACCGATCGTTCCGCTGCTCAGATCACCGCTATCCCAGATGATCTTACGGTAGTAGCACGTAAGTATCCCGCTCGTCGCGGAGCGTGCGAGGCCGTTGCCCACAAGGGATGACGGATTATTCACATCGTAACGGTCCGGATAGTTGTCGTCCGGAATAACCGCCAGGAATGCAGAATTGAAGTACTGCTCGACGGTTCCCCAGAACGTTCCACGGCCGTGAAAGTCGTCCACATAGAGAATGTCGCTGCAGCCGGTCGGCAGGCAGCACATCTCGAAGATATAGCTGACACCGTCGTAAACGGGCGAGCCATACGTGCGCGTCGCTCTGGCATAGGCATTTGCCGGATGCGTTGACACCTGGCTCGCACTGTCCACCGCTTCGAAGTAGTACTCGATAAAGTACCCTCTCGTGAAGAGAGAGTCATTGAGATCGCATGCATACATATCAGGTGCCGGCACCGATGCAGCACCTGTCTTTGCTTCCTCTAGCTGGATCTTGGTCCATGTCGAACCGTCATCGCTGACGTATCGTCCGTACGTTCCCTCCAGGGACGGGCCAAAGAGCTGTGCAGCCTTTGGGTGCGTGTGGCCCGGACAAGAGTTCGCACAGCCAATGTACGTGGCCTTCACATACATGTAGACCATCGGCCAGCTGTCACCGGTATACTTGATGCCGCCACCGAGCGGTGAGGTGCAGGTCAGGGCAATCGAGTCCCCCGGCCTTATGACCGGATCCTCCTTCGGATTGAGGTCGTTCGCCGCGTCGGTTCGCACCCACGATTCGATGGTGAGGCCCTCGGTCGGGAACTGATCCTGGAAGAGATCGAGGTCACGCGAATACCACTGCGGACCGACCGTCTCGTAACGGTAAACACGAACATTGTCGATATAGGGCGCCGGTGTGTGGTTCACGCAGTTACCGTACTGCAGATACCAGTACTGGCACATATCGATACAGCCTACGTATACCTGCAGAGGATCGTCACTAACGAGATCGCTCACATCGAATCCGCCGAGGATATAGTCCAAATCGGGACCGTAGTAGAAGTAATTACGATTACGCCACGGCCCCGGGCAGCCATCCACTATGTTGCGAACGGCCCAGGTATAGAATACCAGGTTCGCAAGAGGCAGATCGCGGTATGTCGAGAACCGCAGGATGCAGCCGCCGAGATTTGACGGATCAGGGATCATCGCGTCCTGATAATCGTCGCAATTGCTCGAGTACTTCATCATATCGATTTCGGGCGACATGACCATCTCGTTCTGGCAAGGCGCCTCGACTCCGCCGGGACCCTTACAGCGCGGTGTGCAGAACAGGCCGGGCCATGGATAACCTGCATGCGGTTCACCCGCCGCGATATGGAAGACGATTTGCGTCTGGTAGTTGTAACCACACGGATCATAGGCCAGGAGGTTCGACATAAGACCGGAATAGATGCCGAATCCCGAAGGCGCGCTTGCCGTCCAGTGGAAACCATTCAAGTCACCGTCGGTTTGCTGGTCACCAACTGCAGCAATCTCGCAATTCTCGAAATCTTTCAGACCAGTAGCGTCAACGATAACAAGTGAATCGACGATTGCCGCACCATCGGTGTTGTAGAGACCGTCCTGGTCACTCCAGGCGCCGTCT
>CBDUQN010000124.1:0-6893 GCA_965369375.1 uncultured bacterium
CCCTGTGTATCGAGGGGAAGATACCGGTAGGGAAAGCCCGGATTGTTGCCGTATGTCGTGGCGAGCGTCGATGGCAGCGACTCATCGGGAACGAGGGCGACTATCATATATTCATCATCAAGCACCGTACAGGGAAGACAATCGAGCGGGAACCATGTATTGCTGCCGGTTTCCTCGTACGGATCCCAACAAGATTCAGACCTTCTGTAGCCCCCCCATCCGTAGTTCATATGGTACATATACCGTGGAGCGATTTCGTTTTCGCGCCATCCATCACACACGATCGAATGAGCGGGGACCTCGTATTGAAGGGGCCTATTCGAATTTATCTGTTGTTTGATCAGGTTGAACCATTCAAGGCCGAAAAAGTACGACGAGCGATATTCGATATATGCATCATCGTCGTAGCGGAAGTAGTTCTCGTATGCATTCAGCATATCGACGTGCCATGCGCTTGAAGCACAGTTTATTTCCCCGCAGTAGTCCATTAGGCACGCATGCCCGATCTCGCGGCCGAGGTTGGCCACGGCGTCGATCTGCTCCTGCGGCGAACCGGCGTCGATCGCATCCGGCATGAGGTGCCAGTTGTACTGATCGTCGTAAGGATGCCCGACGCCGTAGGGGGGCCACGCGTAGTACCGCATGATCTGCGCGGCGGCCGTGGCGACGCACCCCACGGCACACCGACCCTGATAATTCTCACCTCCGCAGAGGGCATTTTCCGGGCAGAAGAGGTTGTACGGATGGTTCTGCTCCCAGTTCGTGGTCATGAGTATTTGCCCCGCCTGGTAATTCTCGGCGGGCGCCATCATGAAGAGATCCCGCTCGAAGTCATCACGGTCCTGCGCCAGGAGCATCCAGGCGTCACGGTAGCTGAACTCGAGCAGCGCCTCGACCTGCGCAGTCGTTGCAGTCGCGACCGGCCCGGCATTTTCCTCTATATAATCATGCTCCTGTTCGATCTTGTACTTGATCACATCGACGAGATCGACGTCACATGCGGGATCGCAGTCCCATGTCTCCGAGGTCGCCTTCACCGGCGCCAGCTCCCTGCGGAGCGATACGACGATGTGCCCGCGTGGTGTGATGTGACACCAGTACCCGAGGAGCCGGTCGCCGCGTCTCAATTCTTTGATCTCACCAACCGAAGCGGACAGAGAACCACCCCAGGATCCGGTGGACTGAGTGATCATACTGATCCAATTTTCTGCGACGGTACGCGCTTCCTCACGTGTGACGATCTGCGCCGTAGCGGCGGCGGGCATCGTGAGAGCGACGAGTAGTATAATCAACATCCTTTTCATCACGATCACCCCCCTTACTGCAGCGTTACGAGTACGAGTATCTGACCCTTCGCCCCCCGCTCGAGCCGTTCCATCGCTTTTCCGAGGATGGCCCCCTGCGCCGATGTATGATCCTTCGCCTTCATGGCGTATCCCGGCGTGTCGGATGTCGTGAGAAGATCGCCCGGTTCGATGTCGCCGCCCGAGGCATCTACATTGCAATACACGCGCCCCGCGAGCGCCACGTCGCAGTCGAACCGGTCCACGCCGAGGCGCACGCCCGAGCCGAGCCCCTTTGCCCCGGCGGCGATGCCGGCGACCCTCTTATCGTATGGCTTCGTGCTCTTCGTCAATTTGCCCGGATTATCCTGATCTATCACGAGCACCGTACCCGGTTCGATCGCTGATGTTTCCGATAGATCGAATCCCTCGGCGTAATCGAGACCCTCACCAAACTCCGCCACGGGATCGCCGGTGCTCGCGCTTTCGATGAGAATGTTGCCCCGCACCGTCAGTGGGCGTGAAGGTGACGACGTGCCGATACCCACATTACCGCTTTCCCGTATCGTCATGGCGTGCGTTGGAAGATATTTGTTACCCACCGAAAAACGCATCCAGGTTTCGCCGCTTGCCGTTCCACTGCCGTCATGCACACATCTTATCTGCAACGACTTCTTTCCGTCCTGCGGTGAGTGCAGGCTAAAAGAGCCACTGTTTGCATTTTCATTGTCGATCTCGAAATATTGATCCTCACTGTCCTGCTCCCGGACCCGCATCTTACCACCGTTGAGATCGAGCTTCGACGTGGGCGAGACGGTGCCGATACCCACTTCACCCGTCTCTGAGATAATCATGCTGGTCACACTACCAGAACTGAAATACAAACCTGAAGCGCCTGCATAGCTACGATACTCGGAGCGTATCGACGCCTTGACCGCATTAGTGGCATCAAGAAAATTCAACCGCCCGTAGGTGCGGAAATCCGCATCGGTATCTGTGCACTTCATCTCGAAAGTCGGCCCTGCGCTCACATTCCCCGTCAGCCGCACGTATGCCTGATCCGCCGAAATTTCGAGAAGTCGGTCCGGATCGATCGTGCCGATACCGACTCTGCCCGTCTCCTTGATAATCATCGGATAGAGCGGTGCGGACTCCGGCCCCACGGAAAACCGTATGAAGGTCTCGCCGCTCGGCGAACCGCCCTCGTCATGCAGCGCATTGATGCATAAAGATTTTTTGTTGCTCTCCGGGGAGTGCCCCGTTATCTGTGTGCCCCAATGATCCATATTCCGGATATCGAGATACTGCGCATCATTGCGCCGGCACCGGAACGATCCGCCCATGAGCTCGAGTACGGAAGTCGGTGCAACTGTCCCGATGCCTACATTCGTTCCGTTATTGAAGAGATTACTAGTGGCAGCCCATGAGCTCGCACCACGGTACAGTGTCTGTCCCAAAGTGCCTCCAGGCAGTGTGCCGCTCCCGATATCGGTGAACGACTGCCATTCACTCCCGTTGTACCCCTCGAAATCACTCCCCGTCCAGCGAATCGTCCCCGCATTGGTATTCATGGAATTGCCGATCCTGATGCCGCCGGCGACATCGAGCGTTTCGGCCGGGGCGAGAGTGCCGATACCGACGGAACCACTTGCCGGTATAATGTTATCACCCCGCGCGCAGAGTGTATTGAGACTGTAGGCAGCAGAAGCAAGCGGTATGCGCGGGGAGAGCTCCGCCTCACCTTCAACAGACATGGCGAGCCAGTACTGCTCGTCGAAGGGCAAATCCAAGTCTTCACTGGTTCCGAGTGTAACGCTGAAAATCCCCTTGCTTACATTGACTGCTTGTGTCTCTTCCCAGATCGGCGAAATTGTTGCGAAGCTATCATAGATCCTGAATGTGATGGAATAACTTCCATCGGTGACCGCCGTGCCTTCTGCATCCGTCAATACCCCCTGGTAGTGCAGTGTCTGCGGCACCTGAGCATTGACACAAAAGGTGAACGCGAATAGAACCATTGCCGCAATAGATGAAACCTTGAGCATATCCATCCTCCCCTTGAATGGTTGCAACTTGACCAAACCGCGGTTGATTTATGTGCTTGGCAATTGAGATGTATGTAATATGGTAATTATATCAAAAAGTTGCGCGCTTGTCGATATGCAAAATTTCACATCAACATTTCACATCAGCCGCTTACGCCCTATTACCGACTGATGCAATCTCACCCTCCGAAATCTTAGAGAGAGCCTTTTTAAATTTCTTGCGGCTGCCTCCATAAAAAAGACGAGGGCGGGTCTCTGTTGAAATCCGCCCTCGCTCTGAACGAATACCTTTCGATTCCCTCCTAGTTCAGCGTTACGAGCACCTTGATCACGCCGGTTCCCGAGGTCAGCGAGCCGAGGGCCTTGCCGAGGACGGTGCCGACCTTTGGATCATCGTCGCGCATGGCATGCCCGGGGGTGTCAGAGGTGACGAGGAGATCTCCCGGACGGATCGCCCCGTTCTCGGCCGATACCTTGCAGGGAACGATGCCGACCACCGCGAGAGGAATCTCGTTGAACTCCGCCGCCATATCGCCGAGCGTGTAGGTCCCGATGTTTTCCCCGTCTCCTCCAGCGATGGGCTTATCCCAATCGCGCTCGGAGCCTATGAAGCCAGGCTTTGTGCTGTATATGCCGGCTACAAGCGTCGATCTTGGCTGCACCGACTTTACCGTGGAGCGCGGGTTGGAGGAATCGATCACCAGAACGTCTCCCGGCTCAACTCGAGATGCACCGGAGCTCACGGCGATCATCTCGGCAAAGTCGGCGGCCGGGCTTGTATAGGATCCATCGGCAAAGACATTTCCATTCCCCTCCACCTTGAATTTGACATCGGCGCTGCGCTGGCATTCGATAAACTGGAAATCGTCCGCCGAACCATCTGCCACCATGATCTGGAGCATATCGTTGTTGCTTGGAACAATTACAGTTCGTTGAATGTTGACCACGTTGCCGAGTGAACCGGAATAGCTGCTTACGACATCCAGTACCTTTGTCGCCTCGGCACAAGTCACATCGAGCTTTGCATCGGGTGTCGTTGTCCCGATCCCCGTCTCTCCATCCGAATCGATCAGCATTCTCACCTCGTTGTCTGTGACGAAGTACATCGGGTTCAGGTTGGTAACCTGCAGCATGAGAGGTCCGCCTTGTGTCCCGGCGGCCACACGTGCAAGGTTAGCAAGAGGAATGCTGCCGGCGGTCGTGCCGCTGGCAGAAGGTGAATGCTTGATAATCGAGAGGTTGTCATATATGCCTCCCGTGGTCTTTAGCTCCAGACCGGAGCGGCCGGTAGAAGCGGACGTTTCGACCTTGATCATTTCCTGCGAGTCTCCCGCGACGTGCAGTTTCTCCTCGGGGGAATCGGTTCCTATTCCCACATCGCCATTCGGCTCGACCGTGAGGCGGTCATCTCCATCGATCAGGATATTCCATTTACCGCCCCCGTCGACATAACTGGTTACCTTCTGAAGGCCCTGCCGGTAGTAGAATATCGAAGGGTTGCTGCCGAGACCGGCAGCGTTGATCTGAATTCCAGCCCACGAACCGATCGCAGTCCCTTCGACCCTCATCGAGTATATACTCGAACTAGAAACGTGCAGCTTGTAATTGGGGCTTGTTGTCCCGATGCCCACATTCGTACCGTCGTTGTAGAGGTTGCTCGCGGTCACCCACGAGCTCCCGTTATTGCGGAGTGTCTGGCCGGATGATCCCGAGGGCACCGTGCCGCTGCCCGTGTCTGTAAAAGACTTCCACGAACTCCCATCGTATCCCTCGAAATCGGCGCCGCTCCAGCGGATCGTCCCGGCGTTCGATGCTAAAGCATCGCCGATCCTGATGCCTCCGTTGATATCAAGGGTTTCCACGGGCATCAGGGTTCCTATGCCCACCCTGCCATCGGAACGAAAAATGACGTGTTCCGCTGATCCAATCCTGAATCTCAGGTGGTCATTCACGTCGGCGAATAATTTTACCTTGAGGGCTCCCCGGCAGAACCCGATGCCGGAAGTGGAAGAGGGATCCATCGCATTCACGTAGATGGCGGTATGGGTGGGATGGTTTCCCTCAACCTTCATGGCAATCTCTGAGCTAGCATCTGCCCGCACATGAAATGCGTTGGTGGGCAGCGCCGTTCCTACACCGACCTTTCCTGTCGGCGGGAATACGTTATCGATTCCGGTGACGCCACGCGAGTTCAGTGCATAAGCAGATGATGTGAGCACAACGCGGGGCGAGAGCTCCGCCTCGCCCTCGACCGACATCCCCAGGTAATAATCAGTGTCGAAGGGGAGGTTCAGCTGTTCCAGTGTGCCCAGGACTACACTGAATATCCCCTTGCTCACCTGCACCATATTCGTTTCGGTCCAGGGCGCGGTACCGCCCGAGGGCACATCGTATAGCCTGAACGTTATACTGTAATAGCCATCGGGAACAGCCGAGCCGCCGGCGTCCGTCAACACGCCCTGGTAATTGAGCGTCTGAGGAATCTCGGCCCGGGCTGGGAGAATAAACCCGGCCGATAGTATCAAAGTGATTATTAAAAGCTTTTTCATCTCGATGCTCCTTCTCTCTGGTTTTCTATTATGGAAAATTTCCATCGTTCTTCTCATTTTGATATCACGTGGGTAACTCCATCACCTTTATCTCAACATCACGAGTTTTTTGGTTATCACCTGCTTGCCGGCCGTGAGACGGTAATAATAGACACCCGAGCCGACACTGTTCCCCAAGTCGTTTGTGCCGTTCCATTGCACGGCATGCCAGCCTGTTCCCTTGTCCGCATCAATCAGGGTCCTGATCCTTCTGCCCCCGATGTCATAAATCGCAAGTGTTATATGTTCCTGCCCGGGGTTGAAGAACTTGACCGTGGTCGCGGGATTGAACGGGTTGGGGAAATTCTGGCAAAGGGTCAAGGACTTTGGCGGAAGAGAGATGGATATCGTAATGGAACGGATCACTTCACTTCCTTCCACCGCGCCGATGTAGTAATCGTAAGATTCGCCTGGGATTACACTTTCATCCGCATACTCGTTCTTGCCGTCCGCCGGAAGGAGTTCCGGATTTATCATGCTGAATCGTTCCTCGCCGCGGCCGGAACGGTAGACATGAAAACCATCGAACGGGCTGTCGGACCGCGCAACCCAGCGCAGAATCACGGCTTCACCACTGTAACTGCAATCGAAAGCCGTAATGGCCACCTCCACTGTCGAAGAGATTTCCGCCACATACCAGAAACCCGATTTGACGGCATAGGAACCGCCGCTGGATTCGACATTGATACCGGTCTGGCCGACCGTGTCGTACGACCGGTTGCTGCCTGCTCGGACACCCCCGCCGCCCGCGAAGACGCCACGGTCCACTTTATACTGAGCCATGGAGTCGAGAGGCTGCAGGAGAAAAACAGCAACCAGCAGCGCAAGTATCAGAAGTTTCATCTTCATGAGACCTCCTTTCACTACTCGAGCGTTACGTCGATTTACGACGCCTTGCTGTTGTCTCTCTTGATGCAATTGTCGTTTCAATTTGTTAGACTCGCTTTATAGAGAAAATGACACAAGATGGTCTGATT
>CBDUQN010000125.1:0-6755 GCA_965369375.1 uncultured bacterium
ATCTCATCGCCCGGCTCGTTTCGTGCTTCACCACCAAGCGGCGATACATCCTCGCAGCCCCTCTCTTCGCTTTCGCCGGCCTCGAATCGGCAGGATGGGTGCTCTACTGGCCCATTCTGATACTGCGCTCCCTCGTCGGTGACGTTCGCGGAATCGAGGAGATGCGGAGAATCATCAGTATCGTCGAGATCAATGGGGCCGACGTCATATGGTTTCTCACGCCTCCGGGAACGTGGCTGATGAACCATTTGGACAAGTTTCTAACACTCACCGCTTTCAGCTACAGCCTGAATCTTTTTATTCTCTGTTTCATTCTGGTGCTCGGGAAAGATATTTTCCGGGAATCCAAGATAAAATCGGGTGCTTTTATTCTTTTAAGTATCATAGGCTCGTTTTTATTTCATGTCGTCACGGGAATGACGCTTGTTATCACCATCATCGGGGCTGGAATATTTATATTCATCCTGGATCGTATGAAAAAGAGCCAGAAACAGCCGACGCTCCGGACATATGTCGCACCGATCATCGCGGTCCTCGCGGGGCTCCTCATGATGCCCTACTTTCTTGCGCTGACAAGGGGCGGAGGTGGCGGCAACATTCTGGGTGATCATCTGCATATCGGCGTGAAAAACATCGCGACGATCCTTGCCCCCCTGATAGTGCTCATCCCCTTTTCGATGATTGCCCTCAGGAAGATATTTTCCTCACGCTCCATTGAATTCACCACGCTTACAGCGTGGCTCATATCTATATTCTTATTAAGCATCTTCATCGACCTGCCGGCGCTCGCCGAGAACAAGATCGTCTTTCCGCTCTTTCTGCTCCTAATTCCGTTCGTCACATGGGCTATCATCGATGCCCTGAAAAATTCCACGGGACCGAAGCGTGCAGCTATCAGTATCTGGATAGTCATACTTTTTCTCGTGCCGCCCGTTCTCACCGTGAGAGGATTCATGCTCGAAAAACCGAAGACGCCGCGATATGAAAAACGATATAAAATAAACAAAGACGAACGGGAGCTCTTTGAATGGATCAGGGCAAATACTGATATGCGGGCGGTAATCATCGAAAATAATATATACGATCTTATGCCCGTCTACGCTCGAAGGAGAAACTTTTTCCTGTCTGATGACTACATCAGGGTGCATAATTACGGCGGCGAGAAGGTCGAGCGGTACAGGTCGATTCGTGACGAGATCTTTTCCGGCGAGCGGCTCGAGACGGAAACGTGGAACATGCTCGGTAGCCTCGGATTCGATTTATATATAGTCATCTGGGATTGTGATATTAAAGAGAATCCAAAGCTTGCGGATATATTTTTATTACAGCCCGAATTCTTAAGAAAATCCTTCGAGAACGAAGCCGGAACTGTATATATAATAAAATAGCCATTGCAGAGAAATTCACGCTGACGGAATAAACAAGCTCAATTTGCGCTCAACGGGACCTACTACACAGGGAGGATAATGACGTGATCGTTCAGGAGAAGATCAAGCAGGCTTCCGGGATATTAAAAGAGGAAAATGTCGATCTGTGGCTTACCTTCGTGCGCGAGAGCGAGGTCAATTACGATCCGGCGCTCGACCTCATCCTCGGTGCGCACTGCACATGGCATTCCGCTTTCATGATAACTCCGAAAGGGGACACCGTGGCCATTGTCGGCAGCCTCGATGAAGCTCGAATACGTGAAACGGGTGCATATGAAGTAATCGGCTACACAAAATCAATAAAGGAAACTCTTCTCGAACAACTTGATAGATTCTCCCCGACTCGAATCGCCATCAATTTCTCGGAGAACGATATCATGGCCGATGGCCTCTCCCATGGGATGTACATGACCCTGATAAAATATCTGGAAGGCACAACGTATGCGGAGCGATTGGCAAGCTCCGAATCGATCATAGCAAAACTACGCGGAAGAAAGAGCCAAGAGGAAATCCGAAGGATCAGGGCAGCCGTCGAGCTCACCGAGGAGCTATTTTCACGTGTATCGAAGTTCATGAAGCCGGGATTAACCGAGAAAGAGGTTGCTGCCTTTCTCCTTGCCGAGGTCGATCGCGAGGGAGTCACTACGTCCTGGGAGCGTGAGCTCTGCCCCGCAGTCTTTACGGGTCCCGATTCGGCCGGTGCCCACGCCGGGCCGACGGACAGAAAGATTGAGAAGGGACACGTCCTCAACATCGATTTTGGTGTCAAGGTGGAAGGGTATTGCTCGGATCTCCAGCGTACGTGGTACTTTCTCAGAGACGACGAAAAACAGGCGCCGGCTGAAGTGCTCGAGCCGTTCGAGACAATCCGCGACGCGATCGCCCTCGCAGCCGAGCGGATCCGCCCCGGTGTGGAGGGCAGGGAGATGGATGCGATTGCAAGAAGCCACATCACCGACAAGGGGTACGAGGAGTATCCGCACGCGCTCGGACATCAAGTCGGGCGCAGCACGCACGATGGGGCGGGACTGCTCTGTCCCGAGTGGGAACGGTACGGGAATCTTCCATACTTGAAGATCGAGGAAACCCAGGTTTACACCATTGAACCGAGGATCACGATCTCCGGTTACGGTGTCGCGACCATGGAAGAGATAATCGTCGTCCGGCCCGATGGCGGAGAATTTCTTTCGCATCCGCAGCGGAAGATATATCTCATATAGCTTCGATTAAGAATTAAAAAAAGAGGGAGCGGAAAAGTGCCACTCCCTTTTTTTAGCATGCCTTGTTAGACGCAGCTTCGAGCTATTTCACGAGAAAATTGCCGTTTTTTATAATCGTCTTTTGCCCGGCAACCAGGGTGACCTTCTCTACAAGCGCATCGAAGTGGAACTGGCTCTTGTTCTTCCCCAAGCCATAGCTGTCACCGATGGCAAAGTGATTCGTCCCGAACGCCTTCTCCGCCTCGAGCATGTTCTTGCATATCCTCGCGCCGCGGTTCGTCCCGATGCCGAACTCGCCTATGATGCGTCCTGTCGGGTCTTTTCCCATGGCCTTCAGAATTTCCTGTATTCCCTTCCCCTTTGCATCAACGAGCTTTCCCTTCTCGAATAGCATCTCGCCGCGTCCGATCTTGTCATCGATCAGGCTGAAAACGATCCGGCCGCTGAAGGTGCGTTCGACGGGACATGTGTAGCATTCACCGGCGGGCAGGTTCCCGTGACCGCCCTTCTTGCTGATATCACCGTTGTCGTTCTCCCACTTCCTGCCCTTGACGCTGAATGTGAGGTCCGTTCCAAGGGCGTTTGTGACGCGAACATCGGGGCAATTTTTTATGATACGGATAACCTTTTTCGTGAGGCTGTCCATCTTCTTGAAATCGATATTAACAAGCCGCTCCATCATGTCGGTCGTGATTCCCGGCATCATGCAAATTCGGCCGTATTTTCCCCCGTTACCAACCATGAAACCCCTGAATGGCTTCTCCTCGACCCTTGCATCGAGCATATAGATCGTGGCATTCGCCTTCTTGATCATTGTTTCGAAGAGAGAGGTCGCCGCCTGTATCGGACGTAGCGTCTCGGTCATCAGATATGTCGTTACCTCGGCGTTCGATTTTTTCGCCCAGTGCGCGAGCGCTTCGGCGATCTTCATCTTCTGCCGGTCGGTCACGAGCAGGAGCTTCTCACCTCTCTTGAGCTTGAGCGAATTCGTGATAGCTTTCTTGGCGGCACTGTAGAGCTTGTCCATTCTCTCCTCCTTGTATGGTAAGAACTCATCCCCCATGGAAGTAACATCCGTGCTCAGGGGGATCACGCGCTCATTGGATTTCTGGTGAATAATAACTCAAACAGCCGTTACAGGGCAAGCCAAGAGTAGTGTTTTGGATACTCGTGTTACCACAAGAGCAGGATTTTAAATACTCGTGTTACCCAAGAGCAGCCATTTAAATACTCGTGTTACCGCAAGAGCAGCATTTTATCGGTATACGTCTTTCCACCGACCGAAAGGCGCGCAAAATAAACTCCGCTTGCGAGGGGATTGCCGTCCTGCCCTCTCCCGTCCCAGTGAATCTCGTATGCGCCCGGCGGCAACATTTTGTTTTTTAATACAATAATCTCTCTACCCGAAACATCGAAGATCGAAAGCCGGGCGTGGGCTTCGCCGTTCGCCCCACAATCATCATGTCCGATGGCGAATTTAATCGTCGTCACCGGATTGAAGGGATTCGGATAGTTCTGAGAGAGAACCGTCTTGAGCTCGGGCTCCGGCGCAGCCGTCAGGTCGTCGACCGTGTGGAATACCATGTTGCTCCATGAGCCCTTGTGATTTTCCGTATCGGTCGCACGTACATTGTACGCATATTCTCCCGTGTCTTCGGGCCATCGATGGAAATAATTTTGCGTATGAGCCGATGCAAGTACTGTTCTAGCTTCGTACGAGGTGACAGGATTGACGAGGTCGACGTATAATCCCTCGTTGTTCACCAGGACATCCGTCAGGTAGGCAAAACGGAGAAGCACAGTCGCGTTCTCCCATATAATGCCGAGGCTCTCGATGTAGAAAGCCGCCTGGACCCACTGCCCCCCGCTGCTTCCCGTTATCCCGTTGCCGCGGTTGGCCCCATTCGGATCGAAATTCGTTGTTCTATTGCCTGTTATCGTTTTCCAGGTCAGTCCCTGATCGGTGCTTCCCTCGAAATAGGCGTAATCCCAATTCTCCTCTATATCGTACCAGATCCAACACTCGAGGGTGTCGCCGATTGAAAGCGGATATATGGTGGCCATGGTAAGCGTGTGGTGGAGATTGGAACCGGCACCCGAATAATAACTGGAGGTCCCCACGTAGGATCTAGTCGGAACGATCGCGAATCCATCGAGGTTCCAGAGACCGTTATCCCATTCACACGAGTCAACAATGCCTATGAGATTCTTGTATTCGACGAGCTCCCACGCTGCGGGTGGATTGGGATCGGACGGTGATCCATCGCTCCAGTGAATTTTGTAGTTAGGTGGATTCAGCATTTCGGCAGCGTACATCGAAGGCGCCATCGGTCCGAGAACGCTGTGGGGATTGCCGGCCCTGCGAAGAAGTGTCAGATTCAATTCGAGGACTTTGTCGAAGGTAGGCTGTATGAGAGTCTCGGGCGGCGAGAATCCTCCCTCGTCCAGTGAATTGAGCTCTATAGTAAAAGAGAAGATCCTATTCTTTGTCGATGTATCTCCATACATCCAGTCGTCACTATCACCGTTCACGGGATAGATCGCACCCATTGCCGTATTTCCGGGCAGGTAATCGTTTCCCCGCTTGAGAGAATCTCCCAAGGCAACAAAGAGATCATGGTCGTCCGTATAGAGGGATGCGTATCCCCACGGGAAGAGAATCAGCTCGCTGTACGAATGATACGACAGGGCAACGTTGAAGGAGCGGCTCACGCAGAAATCACGCATCGCCTGCGTCTCGGGCTCACTGAATGGTGACGGCCCCCGGTAAGTGAGAGACGACGATTCCCCGGAGCTTCCCACGTCATCGTAGCCCCACATATAGGAATAGTTCCGATTCAGATCGACGCCGAATGTCCCGTCCCCATTGTCCCTTCTGTTCTTCCTCCACCACTGCCAGCTCGATCCGAGGTGATTGTACTGAACGTATATATGCCCATCCGGATTGAGCATCGGAATGATCCAAATCTCCCGCTCGTCGACGATATCGGTCACCTGCGGACTCGTTCCGTAATTGACGAGTAGGTACTCGGCGAGCATCAAAGGCACGTCGACCGACATCAATTCACGGGCATGGTGACACCCCACGATGAGTACCTCTGTCTCATCCTCGTCGATATCAGTGTAATCAGAGATCTTCATTGCGAAAATGTAATTACCTTGGATACTCGTCCCGATTGTGTCGATTCGCGAAATGCCGGGAAAGGAATCGGCGAGGGCGTGGAGCATCGAATCCATTTCCACGTACGTGTGGTATAGTCCCAAATTCTCGTCAATATCCATGGGAGCGCCGAGGCGCGCCCTCTCGAGAACAACGGACATCGGAGTCTGCGTCCGTATCCACTCGAGCTGTTCTTCGGTAACGGCGAGATCGGCATACCCGTCGGGATATACCGCGAGGACATCGACACCCCGGGAAACAAGATTCCGGTACGAAAGCATGCGTGTAAGCCGGGCGCGAACAAGCGCCGACGGCTTCTCATCGCCTGCTAGGAGCTCGCCTGAGATGATAGTGAGAATCGAAACGAAAACGAGCATTATCCGAATCGCCCTATGCAATAGAACCTCCCTGAGAAGCTATGAAAGCGTTATGAACTATATCGACCATGTGGAATAATGTTTATAAGCAATTATAACACATATTCTTAATAATATAAACAACGCCCGCCGATAGCCAAATCGCTGACCGATAGCACGATTTTCTTCATGCTGATCCGCCCTATTCCAATCGCTGTAACTGAGGTATGGTTTTCTAGTTGCCGATTCACCCATTCTCTCTCCATTCCGCTCCATCAATTTCATGAAGTAAATCTTTATCATTCTCGTCGTCTGAACTGCATCATGTGCCTTTTCCCATATTCCTTTTCCGCTACGAGCATATTATGTCTTGGACACAGTAATCGCAGATTAGCCGCCGTATTGGCGCCGCCTTTGGCAAAGGGAACGATATGATCTATCTGAAGATAATTGTCCTCCGGACACCGCTTCCCATTAGTACCCACATACGCGCACCGGCCGCCATCCCTCGTATACACCTCGTCTCTCACCGACTGCGGTATATAACGTGATTGCTTGGGCTTAGCTATGCTCTTGTTCTGGGTGCGAGGCC
>CBDUQN010000126.1:0-6738 GCA_965369375.1 uncultured bacterium
CGACGCCAGGCTCTATGTTATCGGCACCGTCGGTATGCCCAATGTCATTCATCAGAAAAACCCGTTGGGTGGATCTTCCAGCACGAGGCTTATGCCTTGACCTGATCATGGATTTCCTGTACATTCGCTCATGCTTTAGCGCATGAACGCCACTCGAATGAAGCGGATCCGGTGTTCCGCATTGAATAGCCGGTCGCTTTTTTAATTAACTAACGACATACGGGGCTAATGGAGCTCCGGTCAGAAAAGGAGAGGACAGATGGGCTTGGATTGGCTACCGAGAGAAGATGGAGTGAAGGATCACGATCTCTGGGGAGACGAGTTTTTCGGTGACGAGGCGCCAAGTATCAAGTACGAGCTTCGGCCGATCGTCAATCCGAAGACGGGCGATGCGGTCGAGGGTCTCTTTTCCGCGTGGGTGATTCTCAATAATCCCAAACAGTACAACTCGTATACGACGGGGATGGTCAAGGGTGTCATCGCCGGCTTTCACAAGGCGAGCATGGACCGCCGCGTAGTGGCCGTTATCTTCACGGCTGAGGGCGACAGGGCGTTCTGCACGGGCGGAAACACGAAGGAGTACGCCGAGTACTATTCGCTCAAGCCCACCGAGTATGCCCTCTATATGGATCTCTTCAATGCGATGGTCGACAGCATTCTCAACTGCAAGAAGCCCGTTATCTGCCGGGTGAACGGGATGCGCGTGGCGGGCGGCCAGGAGATCGGCATGGCGTGTGATCTCGCCGTCGCCTCCGATCTCGCGATCTTCGGCCAGGCCGGTCCGCGGCACGGATCGGCGCCCGTCGGCGGTTCGGTCGATTTTCTTCCCTGGATGCTGCCGATGGAGCTCGCCATGTGGAACTGCATCTCATGCGAGATGTGGAGCGCTTACAAGATGAAGAATCTCGGGCTCATCTCCAAGGCCGTCCCGGTCATCAAGCAGGACGGCACGTGGCTTCGTAATCCTCAGGTTGTAATCGACAAATACATCGATGCCGGCGAGGTCGTCTACGGTGAGTTCAAGACCGGCGAGGAGGGGAAAAAGGCGCGGGCATTGGTCAAGGAATCAACCACCGATTTCGAGCTTCTCGATCTGGAAGTGGCGAAGATCGTCTGGACATTCACAAACCTGTTTCCCCACTGCCTTCAGATGTCGATCGACTCGGTCAGGCAGAAGAAGAAGTTTTTCTGGGATCAGGGCAAGCACGCATACCGCCACTGGCTCGCGACCAACATGAGCAGCGAGGCGTTCCTCGGATTCGCAGCCTTCAACACGAAGAAGATCACCGAGCAGGATACGATCGATTTCATCAAGTACAGACAGCTGCTCGCCGAGGGAAAAAGGGTGGACGACGAGCTGTTCGAGGCCGTGCTCGGGAAACCGAAAAAATAAGCACCAAATGAAGGAGACGTAAATGATAGTGAGAGGTCTCGCCGTAGGACCTGTTGTTGCCAATTGCTATATAATAGGAGACGAAAAGAGCAATGAGGGGGCGATAATCGATCCGGGAGGAGATCCCGAGAAGATATTGCACGCCGTAAAGGAGACGGGACTCGAGATCCGGTACATACTGGCCACGCACGGTCATTTCGATCACATCGCGGCGATGAAGCGACTGAAGGAAGAGCTCGAGGCCGAGTTCCTGCTCCATGAGGGGGATCTCTCCTTTGTTCGCAGGTCCAAGAAATCGGCCGAGCAATGGGGCATCGTCATTGATCAGGTTCCCGATCCGGATGAATATATAAAGGAAGACGATATACTGAAACTCGGGCTCCTCGAATTGAAGATAATCCACACGCCCGGACATTCCCCCGGCGGGATATCCATTTATATCGAAAGTGAGAATGCTCTTTTTTCAGGGGATACGCTCTTTCTCGGCTCTGTCGGTAGAACCGACTTCGATGGAGGATCTATGGAGATT
This sequence comes from uncultured bacterium, assembly GCA_965369375.1. Classification (GTDB taxonomy): domain Bacteria; phylum Krumholzibacteriota; class Krumholzibacteriia; order Krumholzibacteriales; family Krumholzibacteriaceae; genus CBDUQN01. Next base: position 1,923 of record CBDUQN010000126.1, read on the forward strand.
CTCGTGGCTTCGATCAAGGAGAAGCTGTATGCCCTTCCCGACGAAACCGTGGTGTACACCGGGCACGGTCCGCAAACAACGATCGGGGACGAGAAGATGCAGAACATGTTCGTCAGGTAACGGGAGTAGGTGCACGGTTCCGATATGCTGGAAATGGCGGTAATACTGTTTGTGGGTATACTGGCCGGAATGCTGGGAGGCATGCTCGGCATCGGGGGAGGGATCGTCATCATGCCGGTCCTGCGGTACGGTCTCGGCCTCCCGCCGGCCATCGCCGCCGGAACATGTATCTTGGCGGTTTTTTTCACCACGCTCGGTGGCAGTTACCGGCACTTCAAGATGGGACATATCGACTTCAAGCCCCTGCTTCCGGTAGTTGCGGCAGGCATTGTATCAACGATCGTCTTTTCATTTGGGTTCCTCTATCTTGCCAGCCGGGAGAGATGGATCGACCTTGGACTGGGCGTCGTATTCGCTGCTGTTTCCGCCCGCATGATACTGGAAGGTTTGTCTGTTCGTTTTATGGGCAGGAGTAAGGACGAGGGCAGGAACGGTATATTCGGATCTCCATGGAAGAAAGCCGGGCTCGGCACTGCCGGAGGAATTCTCCCCGGCCTTCTGGGGATCGGCACGGGCGCAATTCTAGTGCCGGCATTTGCTTTTCTTTTCGATGCGTCGATCAAGGTGGCTATGGGTTCATCCCTCGCGTGCTTTGCCGCAAACGCTTTTTGCAGCTCACTCCTGAAGGTGGCGCATGGATTCGTTGCAGTAGAAATAGCAATTCCTGTCTGTCTCGGCACACTCATCGGCTCCACTATCGGAGCGAGATTGAACAAGCGGTTTCCCTCGACATCGCTGAAACTGATCTTCGGAGTTGTGTTCACCTTTGTATCACTGAAATTTATCCTCTCTTTCTTTGAGGTGACGATCTAATGGATAAAACTTCATCATCGATTCTCGAGGACGCGAAGGGAAAATTCGCGGCGATCCTGAAGGCTCAGCATTTACTCGACGTGCATGTATCAGTGACGGTTAGGCCCTTGACCGCCGAAGAGGCCATCGGCAAGCCACAGCGACGAGATTTCCCTATTATAGAGGGCAAAGAAAGAGTGATCGAGGCGACAGTGAACGGTGCGCGGGGCCATGCCTTCACTGATTCACCGCGAGATTTCAGCGGCACCATGCGTGAGGTGCTGGAGCTTCCCCTCATATCGAACCGGGAGAGGGCTGTTTTTATCGCCGTACTCAACGCAACGCTCAGGTATCTAGGTGAAGTCGAGGGTACCGTCCATTGCAAGGACGAGGATCCAGAGAAGTGCGCCAAGGAGATTGCCGCATTCGTGCTCGAGAGAGAGGGTACGGCCAGGGTAGGACTCGTTGGATTGAATCCGGCAATTGCCGAGGCCTTGATTTCGACCTTTGGAAAAGAGAATGTCATGGTCAGCGATCTCAATCGGGATAATACCGGTAAGGAAAAATTCGGCGTATTAATACTGGACGGGCGAGATGAAACAGAGCTGTTGGTCGAGCAATCGGACATTGTCGTCATCACCGGCACAACGCTCGTCAACAACACATTCGATTCAATTCTGAAATCGCTCAGGAGGCATAAAAGGGACTATCTCGTGTACGGTGTGACCGGCGCCGGCATTTGTCACCTGACGGGGTTGAACAGGATCTGTCCGTACGGCAGAAATCAATGATCGATTGCATCGGGATTCGGTCGACCTCTGGAAGATGGATAGAAATCTTTTGATGGCTGAAGAATATATTGTGAAGCAACGAGAGGTTCCCTCGTGACCGATAGACATATAATGAGACATGCGGGAGCGGAGGTAATTATTGAAAATGGTGAAGTGGTGGATGCAACCGAACCACTCATCGAATGGTGCCCGCTCAAGAAGAAGGTGTACGGAGGAGATGTCGCCTGCACGAAAGATTTTATCAAGGATATCGTTCGATACAAGATCGATAAGGTCGGCATGTTTACGAAAGATCGTATCGTCGAATCCGATACCGATCTCGTTCCCTACGGGGCCTCCGAGATGCTGATGTGCGCAAAAAAACACGATATCATAGATTGCGCGGTTCTCGCCTGTGACGGCGCGGGGACCGTAATCGCTGCAACGCCCCGGCTGATACAGGGTATAGGAGAGTGGATGGGGGGGCTCATTGATACTTCCCCGATTTGCGAGGTCATAGAGCGAATTACGGGTGCGGGCGGAACCGTTGTCGATCCCGAGCACGCCGGTATAGATCAGCTCGGGGGAGCTCGAAGAGCGTTTGAATCGGGGGCTCAGCGGGTCGCCGTCACGTTGGCAGGGAGATTCGCCGGCCGGCTTCCGGCGCTCAGGCGAATGGCGGAGCAGTGCAGGGGTATGCTTGTCGTTTTGATGATTTGCAACACAGGCGTGAATACGAGTGACGCCGAATTAATGGCACGTCATGCCGATATGGTGTGGGCATGTGCGTCCAAGGCCGTGTGGGATGTGGTCGGTCCGAAGGCGAAGCTGCAAATCGGGCTCGGGATACCGGTGTTCGTGCTTACCGATATAGGCCGGGAGATAGTCGAAACGCGGGCCGAATCGATCGGCCGGCGAGCGGCTCTGTTCACAGAGAATCTCCCTCGCAGGGTTTCGCGTCACTGTCCGAGACCGTTACGGTAATGAAAGCTGAAATCGAACAACTAACGCGGCTTGTCCATGAATCCTCGGGGATAGTTGCGCTCACCGGCGCCGGTGTGAGCACCGAATCGGGCATATCGGATTTCCGAAGCCCCGGCGGGGTCTGGGACCGCTACGATCCCGACGAGCTGAGCTTCCAGGCATTCCTCGCCACGGAGGAGTCGAGGAAGACGTACTGGAAATTCCACCGGGAGTTCTACCTTCCCATGAAGCTGTCGAAGCCGAATGACGCCCATAGAGCCCTCGTAGAGCTCGAAAAAATGGGTAAGTTGCGCTGCATTATCACCCAGAACGTAGATAATCTTCACCAGCGAGCCGGGAGCAGCCCCGAGCGGGTGATCGAGATCCACGGCACCGCGTTCAGGGTGAAGTGCCTCGAGTGCGAGGCGCCCTATGACCGCGAAGAAATAGAGAAGCGGCTCGAGGCGGGCGAAGAGGTTCCGCGGTGTGACGCCTGCAACGGTTTGTTGAAACCGGCTACGATTTCATTCGGGCAGGCGATGCCCGAGAAGGAGACACTCGCGTCGTTTGAAATGGCACGTTCATGCGATCTCTTTATCGTGCTCGGTTCATCACTCGTCGTATATCCCGCCGCGAATCTTCCCATGGAAGCGGTCGGTACCGGATCCAAGCTTGCAATAATAAATCTCACCGCCACTCCCTATGACGGTCATGCGGATGTCGTTATTCACGGAGCGTGCGGCGAGACGATGAAAGAAATGCTGACATTATTAAAAAAGCGAGATTGATCATGAAGTTGATATCATACGGCCCGGCGGGTGAGGAGCGCCCCGGCGTTCTGCTGGGCAACGAGACTATCCTCGACCTGCGCCTCGCCTCCGGTGATGAGATAAGGACCATCCGCCATCTCCTCGAGCTCGGCTCTTCGGGTATCAAGCGCGTCGCCGGCTGGATCGAAGCCGGACCGGAAGAGGGGTGGCTGCGCACCGGCGGTGATGAGCGTCTCGGCCCGCCCGTTACCGATCCGTCGAAGATCGTAGGCCTGGGGCTCAACTACCACAGTCATGCACGGGAGCAGAACGCCCGGCTGCCCGAGCGGCCGCTGCTCTTCAGCAAGGCGGTTACATCGCTCGCCGGTGACGGCGATCCGATCTGGTACCCGGTCGACGAAGAGCATGTCGACTACGAGGTGGAACTGGCGTTTGTCATCGGGAAACCGGCCTTTCGGATACGGCAGAAAGACTGGGAGTCTTACATCGCCGGCTATACGATCGTCAACGATGTAAGCGCGCGGGACGCACAGTTCGCGGACCGAAAGTGGTTTCGCGGTAAATCCTGCGACTCCTTTTGTCCGATGGGTCCCGCCATCGTGACGCGCGACGAGATCCCGGACCCGCACACGTTGCGCCTGACCGCCACACTCAACGGTGAGCTGCGCCAGGAGGGACATACGAGCGATCTGATCTTCAAGATCCCCGAGATCCTGTCCTTTATCTCCCGCAATATAACGCTCCTGCCGGGCGATGTCATCGCTACCGGAACCCCAAGCGGCGTGGGCATATTCCGTGATCCCCCTGCAACAATGAAAGCGGGTGATGAAATAGAGGTATCGATCGAGAAGATCGGAACCCTGACGAACAGGGTGGAGAAGCGCTCGGGAAAAGCGCCGAGCGTCTATCCCGCTACGCCGAAGTAGTGTGAATGAGACACCTGAGTATTCGGGATGCCATCTCCGACCGGTCACGGCTCAGGCCCTTGATGTTTACCGCCTTTGCCCGCCCTTCCAGTCTGATATTCTGCTGCATGAGCGATTGTTCCACCGATAGCCGGCGGATCGCCGTGTGGTGCAAGGCCGACCATCGCGCTTTTCTCTGCAGCACGGATCGTGTGCGAACGAGGACGCGGAAGTTTGTGATGTAGTATCGTGTCGAACGATTGACACGCGCGAGGTAGAGCAAACCGATAAGGCCTGCGGCGAGGAGGAGAAGCGAGGTTGTGGGGGAGAGAGTCGTCGATACAGCGATAGAGATCAGAGAGAGCAGCGCTACCGGCCAGAGTGAGAGGGGGGAGCGGTCAGCCACAAAAAGGATTTCCTCCTCGTTGGAGAGGCCGAGCAGTTTGTGCTCTTTCTGTTTCTCTAATTCACGGGCCTGTTCCTCCTTGCTCTTCAT
>CBDUQN010000127.1:0-6510 GCA_965369375.1 uncultured bacterium
TTAGATGAACGCCGGCCCCCTCGATTGTCGCTTTGCTCCGCGAAACCTTCTTGATCCGTCTGATGCTCTTCATAGATAGATTCCTATAACTGAATAATCTTATCCGCCTTCCCCATTATCTCGATAGTCTGAGACATTGTGCCTACAATGCCGACTCGCAACTGGTCCCTTTTCTTGTGATAGTCGAGACAGGTGCCGCACGTGGCGATGTTCGTTCCCCTCGATTCGAGGGTTTTTAGTAATTCCAGCGGTTCACCGTCTTCGGTGGTAAGATTGATGCCGGAGTTCACGCATCCGATCATGTTAACCTTCTGGTCCGATTCAACGAGGTTCTTCAGAAAAGAAATCAGCAGCTTCCTTCCTAATTCGGGATCGCCGAATCCCATGGTATCTTTGTTGAGATACAAGAAAATCAATGCATCCTCCTTCGTTGGGCGTATACAATTTTACCTAAGCAAAATCTAAGGAGATACTCGAGGGTATAATTTGTAGCTATTTCCTCCCCGGCGGCGGATAATTGCGCAGGATTTCGAAGACGTATTTATCGATCTCGCGCTGCATCTTCTCGGGATTGGAATAATCGTGTACGACCTTTGTGCCGAGGCCGCGCCAGACGAGTTCTTTGGTCTTGTATTCCACGATATCTATAACGAGAGTACCTTCGGTGTAGTGACTCACATCGACATGGCCGCCATATGGACCCCACCAAGGATCGTACCAGCCATAGTGCCCGTAATCAGTAACCTGAATCTTGTCCTGCGTGCCGGCGTGCACAACAATCACCACATCGGTCTCGTCATTATCAATATGCGTTAATCCCTTTTCTTTCAATCCACGAACGATCGCGTCCTCGACCCGCTTCTTGACCAGCGGATGCGCTGCAAGCACGTCTCCCGGTATCGATTCTCCCTGATAGATCGAGAAAGTCTTTACCTCGGTGAAATTCACCGACGGATCGAAATCATAATTTGTCGTCACCGACGAACAACTCATGCATGCGAATAATAAGAGGCTTCCCAATAAAGCTACTTTTTTGTTCAATTCACTCCTCCCGAGTTTGAATGGATCTACTACACAGAACAAATATGACACATGATCCGGATTTTGGCTAATGATAATACGTGATTCGGCCGCTATCAAGAGCCGCCGACACATCGGTGGGAGTTGGGGTCTTTTAGTATCTTCCGCCGCCTCCCCTGCCGCTTCCTCCCTTACTTCCCCGTCGTCCACCCATCTGGCTGCGCATGCGTTCACGCATCTTGTCGCGCTGCTCTTCTTTTATTTTTTTGTATTCCTCCATTTGCTCTTCAGTGAGTATTTTCGAGAGGCGTTCCTCCGTCCGCTCGTCGATGCGTTCCATCTCTTCCCTCATGCCCCTCATAGCGCTCATATCGCCACGACCGCCGCCGCCTCTGAATTTTTGCATCATCGCCTGTCTCTCTTTCATAGCTTGGTCGATTATCGGCAGCACGATGTCGGCTTGTTCTTCGGTGAGCTGGAGCCGCTCCTTCATTATCAGTATCGCTTCGTCTGTTATTCTTGCCCGGGCCTCCCGCTGCGCCTTGGCAAGGTACTCTTCTTTGAAGGCTTCGTATGCCGCCATTTGCTCCTCGGTCAGTATTTCCTCGATTCTGCCTTCAGTTTGCTTTGTGAGCCTTCTCTGCTCGATCAAGAGCGAAAGCTCGTCCGTGGAATCATCTTCGGCGTACTTTTTCTTCAGCACATCCCGTTTTTCAAAATCCTCCACGATTATCGAACGGATATTTTCTTCCTGGTCCTTCGATAATTCTAACCGCTCCTTTAGGGCTGATACAATTTCATCGGGATTCTTGGTGCTTGACAGGATCTCATAGTTTTGCCCTATGGCGGGAGCGACCGCCCCAAATATCATGGCAAAAAGAGCCGCCATAACAATGCAGATATTTCCTTTCCTCATTTTCAACCTCCATCATCCAGGTGGCAGTGGGGGCTAAAGAGTAATCCATACTAATATAAACGCCGAATCGGCAGAAATCATGCAAGAAAGTCATTGATTTTTTTTCAGCCTTTTGCAACTTTTCATCGATAACCAACGTTAATTAACTAGATAAGCAATGTGCTGGGCGTTGAAATGAAAAATGAACTTTATTTTGCCGGATTAATTTATAATTATTCATTCAGAGTCCGCGCCTGCCCGCCTGACAAGACTTCTCAGAGGAAACAGTAGTTATGGGGATACCAGCAGAATCGCACTTTTGCACGAAACGTGGTGAGCTTATATCATGTTGCATGATATTGGCTTATCTCGTTGCGTTTTTTGCCTTATTCGCTCCGCGCGGGCTGGCAGCTCAGACGGAGAATATCAGGTTCGAACAGATTTTTCTCGAGCAGGGACTCTCGCAGAGTATCGTCGAATGCATAACTCAGGACAACATCGGTTTTATGTGGTTCGGCACGGAGGACGGTCTCAACAAGTTCGATGGATACCGGTTTACCGTTTTGCGCCATGATCCCGACGACGAAAACAGCCTCAGCTATAATCAGGTTCTGACGATAAGCGAAGATAAGGAAGGCTTTCTGTGGATCGGTACGTTTCTCGGAGGTCTCAACCGATACGATCCCGCGAAGGACCAGTTCAAGCGGTACAGGGCGAACCCCGATGATCCCATGAGTCTCAGTCATGACATGGTGAGAACAATCTGCGAGGACCGTGCCGGAGCTCTCTGGATAGGAACGGACGGCGGCTTGAACCGGTTCGATAAGCATTCAGAAGTCTTTACACGGTACCTGCACGATCCAACGGATCCGAAGACCCTGAGCCATAACGTTGTGAGGGCGATATGTGAAGACCGCTCGGGCGCAATCTGGGTCGGAACGCAGGGTGGCGGCTTGAACCGGCTCGACGGGGATACAGAAACTTTTACCCATTACCTGCATGATCCGAACGATTCACGAAGCCTGAGCCACAACTCGGTTCGATCGCTCTTCGTTGACGATGCCGGAGTGCTTTGGATAGGCACTGATGGCGGAGGCCTCAACAAATTCGATCCTGCAACTGAAACATTCATCCATTTCGCAAATGACCCGGTTGATGCAAAGAGTTTGAGCCACAATTCGATTTTAGCGATCTATGAAGACCGGCTCGGAACACTCTGGATCGGGACGAACGGCGGCGGCCTGAACAAATTCGACCGCGCAACGGGAACATTCATACGCTATATCAACGATCCATATGATCCGAACAGTCTGAGTTACAACGAAGTTTACGCGATCTACGAGGACCGTTCCGGAGTCCTCTGGATCGGCACGTATGGCGGCGGGATCGATAAATTCGATCGCAAGAAAAAGGCGCTTATTCACTACGCACGCAATCCGAACGACCCCCACAGCCTGAGCCATGAGATCGTTTGGTCTATTTTCGAGGACGAAGACGGCACGCTCTGGATCGGGACGCATGGCGGCGGTCTGAACAGGTTCGATCGAAAGCGCAATCACTACACGCACTATCGTCACAATCCTGATGATCCTCACAGTCTGAGCGCCGACATTGTGAGGAATGTATTTATAGATCATGCCGGCACGCTCTGGATCGGCACTCACGGCGGCGGCGTGTGCACCTTCGACCGCGATTCCGAGAGATTCACGCGCTACCTTCACAGTCCCGATGATCCGCACAGCCTCAGCCATGACGAGGTACGATCGATCTATGAGGATAGATCGGGGACGATCTGGATCGGAACCAACGGAGGCGGGCTCAACAGGTTCGATCGCGAGAAAAACCGATTCACCCGCTTTGCAAACATTGAAGGTGATTCCAACAGCTTGAGCAACGATTTTGTCAGGGCGATCCACGAAGATCGAAACGGCGATTTCTGGTTAGGAACGCAGGGCGGCGGTTTGAACAAGCTCGATAGAACAACGGGTAAATTCACCCATTTCATCATGGATACCGAAGATGCAAGCAGCATCAACAACAACTATGTTTTTTCGATTCATGAGGATAATGCGGGAATGATCTGGCTCGGAACATGGGGAGGCGGGCTCAACAGGTTCGATCCCCGATCAGGGACCTTTACCCATTATACGACGGAGCACGGCCTTCCGAATAATTCGATTTACGGCATCCTAGAGGATAGCGAAGGGAATCTTTGGATAAGCACGAATGAGGGTCTCTCACGTTTCAACAGGGTGACCGAGACATTCAAGAACTACACCGAAAGGGATGGGCTGCAGAGCAACGAGTTCAACGGAGGATCCTATTTTAAATCGAAGAGCGGTGAAATGTTCTTCGGTGGAATCAAAGGTTTCAATGCCTTCTATCCGGAAATGATCAAAGATAATCTCCACGTACCACCCGTCGTCATAACATCCTTCAAAAAGCTGAACAAGGATGTTGAGCTGGATGAGCCGATATACGAGAAAACGGATCTCGAGCTCTCCTACAGGGATTACGTCTTCTCCTTCGAATTCGCCGCTCTCGAATTCACGGCGCCGGACAAAAATCTGTATGCATACAAGATGGAGGGGCTGGACAAGGACTGGATCTACACCGACTCCGATAAGCGGTTTGCCAACTACACGACACTCGCACCCGGTAAATATGTCTTCATGGTCAAAGCATCAAACAACGACGGCATCTGGAATGAGAAAGGGACATCGATCCATCTTACGATCACTCCCCCATTCTGGAATACGTGGCTCTTCAGGATAATTGCAGCCCTCGTGCTCCTGGGACTGATAGTCGCAGTGTACAAGAGAAGGGTTCAGGGCATCCGCATGAAAACGGAGCTTCTGGCGGCGCACCAGGCACAGATGTCGATTATGCCGCAGGATGATCCCGAGGTACACGGTTTCGACATTTCCGGAATCTGTATCCCCGCAAACGAGGTGGGCGGTGATTTCTATGACTACTTCTGGATGAACGGCGAACAATCCAAACTCGGTATCGTCGTGGGTGACGTTTCCGGGAAAGCGATGCAGGCGGCTATGATAGCGGTGATGTCGAGTGGAATGATCTATTCGAAAGCGGATGAAGCGAATACGCCGCGAGATCTCGTCACACGCCTGAACCGTTCAATGTATCTCACAACCGATGAAATAATGTTTACCGCGCTCTGTTTCGGCTCCATCGATCCGAGAACAAAGGAATTCACCTATACCGTCGCCGGTATCAACAGCCCTTTGCTGAAAACGGGAAAGGTTGTGGAGAGCCTCGGCGCCAATGGCTCGCGTCTTCCGGTTGGGGTGCTCGCGGAGAATACGTACCAGGATAAGACCGTCAGGCTCAATCCAGGCGATGTGCTCGTTCTCTTCACCGACGGGATAATCGATGCGAGAAACAAAGTCGGCGAGTTCTTCGAACACGAAACGCTCAAAGTGCTGCTCAGAGAGGCCGATACTTCCACTCTCTCGGCGAAAGAGATCAAGGAATATATCATCGAGAACATCAAGCAGTTCGCCGGCAATTCCACTCAGGAAGATGACATGACGATAGTTGTCATCAAGAGCACCTGAAAATCGCACACCACCGGGATCCCGGGATTTACGAGCTAGGCGCCTATGATCTTGACCAGGATGCGCTTCTTTCTGCGTCCGTCGAATTCCCCATAAAATATCTGCTCCCACGGGCCGAAATCGAGACGCCCTTCCGTAACGGCGACGACGACCTCGCGTCCCATGACCTGCCGTTTGAGATGCGCATCCCCGTTGTCCTCGCCGGTCCTGTTATGACGGTAGGCGCTTATCGGTTCGTGAGGAGCCAGATTTTCGAGCCATTCTTCGTAGTCCTCGTGAAGACCAGGTTCGTCGTCATTGATGAATACCGACGCTGTTATATGCATCGCGTTTACGAGGACCAATCCTTCAGAGATTCCGCTATCGCTCAGGCAATTCTCGACCTGCGGCGTGATATTGATAAAGGCTCTTCTCGTGGGCACATTGAACCAGAGCTCTTTTCTATAGCTTTTCATGCAAACTTTTCCCCCCACGCTGGTATGTTCTAAATCTCGTAAATCTGCGCCCCCGCGCTGTAATGTTCTAGATCTCGTAAATTTGCTCTCCCGGGTTGTTACCCTCTAGATTTCTTCATTTATCCCCGGCTGTTACCCTCTAGATCTCGTCAGTCAGTTCGAGAAATCGTTTGTATGGGATTGCAATGAGGCTCTCCGCCTGGAAAGCGCCGTTGGAGAGGCTTATCATCGAAACTTTCGCCGCGACCTCCTCATTGGGGGCTTCGTAGATATCGATGAAATCGTAAGGCCCCAGAATAGCGTAATGAGAAATGAACTTCACTTTGGGGCACTTCCGTTTCACCTGATCGAGCCACGCCCTGCCGAGTTTCGCCCGTTCCTTGATCTTCTGGGATGTCTCCGGTGAGAGCTTTGTGAGAAGTATGTAGGTCTGCACCACTTACCTCCTTCCAAAACAGTGTATTTAGCCTTCTGCCCCGTTTATAGGCAACCATCGCGGCATTGTCAATTGAACAATTATTGACAAATATGATAAGTTTGTTTTATTCGATATGACAGTTTC
>CBDUQN010000128.1:0-6358 GCA_965369375.1 uncultured bacterium
ATAATCTTCCGCTGACACGGAACATCAGTTACTCTTATCGTCGTCGAGCACCTCGTACTCCGCATCGACGACCTTCTCGTCTTTCTTTTTCTCCTTCGGCTCTTCCGATTCGGGCGGCTTCGTTTCGGTTCCGCCCGGCTGTGGCCCTGCATCCTGATACATCTTCTGCGCAGCTTTCTGCCAGACCTCGTTGTGCTTGTCGATAGCCGCCTTTATCCGGCCGCTGTCGTCGGTCTTTGCTGCCTCTTTGAGCTCCTCGAGCGCACGGCGGAGCTCGTCGAGGTCCTCCTGCGGGATTTTGTCCTTGTATTCCTCGAGCTGTTTTTCCGTCTGGTAGCTCATCTGATCGGCCTGGTTTCTGAGATCGATGAGTTCCCGTTTCGACTTATCCTCTGCGGTGTGGGACTCCGCCTCCTTGACCATCCGATCGATCTCGCTCTCCTCGAGGCCGCTCGACGCCTGGATGATGATCTTCTGTTCCTTGCCGGTTGCCTTGTCCTTCGCCGTGACATGGAGAATGCCGTCGGCGTTTATATCGAATGCAACCTCTATCTGCGGCACGCCCCGCGCGGCGGACGGAATCCCTGCGAGCTGGAAACGGCCGATCGACTTGTTGTCATTTGCCATTTGCCGCTCTCCCTGCAGAACATGGATATCCACCGTCGTCTGATTGTCGGCGGCCGTCGAGAAGACTTCGGTCTTCTTGACCGGTATCGTCGAGTTCCGCTCTATCATCTTCGTCATGACGCCGCCGAGGGTTTCTATTCCGAGTGTGAGCGGTGTGACATCGAGAAGGATCATATCCTTGATGTCCCCCCTGAGCACGCCACCCTGGAGCGCCGCGCCGAGGGCGACGACCTCGTCGGGATTGAGCTGACGGTGGGGTTCACGGTTGAACAGTTCCTTCACCTTTTCCTGTATGACGGGCATGCGAGTCGCCCCGCCGACGAGAAGCACCTCATCGATATCGGTGGGCATCATGCCTGCATCCGCGAGGGCCTGCTTGCACGGCCCGACGACCCGATCGACGAGATCGGCCGTCAACGCCTCGAACTTGGCCCTCGTGAGCTTTGTATTGAGATGCTTGGGACCGCTCGCGTCGGCCGTGATAAAGGGCAGATTTATCTCCGCCTGCGGTACGGTGGAGAGCTCGCATTTGGCCTTTTCCGCAACCTCTTTGAGCCGCTGGATCGCCATCGGATCTCCCGAGAGATCGATTCCCTGATCCTTCTTGAACTCTTCGACGAGCCAGTCGATGATCCGCTGGTCGAAATCGTCTCCACCGAGATGCGTATCCCCGTTTGTAGCCTTGACCTCGAAAATCCCGCCGCCCGGTGTGTCTTTCTGGTCGTCCTTCGCAACGATGTCGAGCTCGAGTATCGAGATATCGAATGTGCCCCCGCCGAGATCGAATACGGCGATCCTCTTCTCACCCTCCTTGTCGAGACTGTAGGCGAGCGAGGCGGCTGTCGGCTCGTTTATGATTCGCTTCACATCGAGTCCGGCGATACGTCCCGCATCCTTCGTCGCCTGCCGCTGGCGATCGTTGAAATACGCAGGCACGGTGATAACTGCCTCGGTGATCTTCTCACCGAGAAACTTTTCCGCGGCATCTTTGAGATACTGTAATATCATTGCCGAAATCTCGGGCGGCGAATACTCCTTGTCGCCGATTTTAGCGTACGCATCACCATTTGGACCATCTATCACCTCGAAGGGCACCTCGGATATCTCGTTTGACACCTCCGAGTACTTACGGCCCATAAATCGCTTGATCGAATAAATGGTGTTCTGTGGATTCGTCACCGCCTGCCGCTTGGCAAGCACTCCTACGAGCTTCTCGCCATCCTTGAAAGCGACAACCGAGGGTGACGTCCGTCCTCCCTCGGGATTGGGGATAATCACAGCCTCACCGTGCTCGTAGAAGGCGACACATGAATTCGTTGTTCCCAGATCGATTCCGATTATCTTTGACATTTTTTTCCCCCTTTTTCTTCATTAAAATTCTCTTATTACACATTCATTATGCTCGAGTTCACTAAATTGAATTACAAGTACCGTGCCACATCGGCCTTTTTTGCGCTCTTATAACCTGATGTATTTATATAAGATAGGAATGTCTGATTTTGCTATTAATGAACTCGAGATATATTTCCAGGGATTGTTCTGACAGAGCTGCCGAATTGGCACATAATGGCAGACAGCTAATTATCTATTTTTCTCTATTTTCTTCCTCGTCGACGATAGTGCACCAGACCTCGCCGTTTTCTATGCGCAGCAGAACTTCATAGCAAATCTCGTAGTTTTTCCTCGCCAGGTCGCTGTACGTGTAGAAGCCGCAGCGCCCCTTCTTGGTGCACCTGTTCCTCTTCTGGCAATGACGAAGGTGCTCACCCAGCCATGCGGCGATATACTCTCCATCGGCGACATCCCACCGCTTCCTGCCTGTCTCGATATCGTGATCATGATGGTAGGGAAAGAGCTGCTTTCGCATATCAAAGATCAGCTTTTCTAACTTCCGCATGACGGAGCTCCTCTGTCATAAATATACTGCAACTTTGTATTGACAACAAGGCGCTGTTTACTTTATCTTGTTTCTTAAGTTCCTGCAATTACGCCTTCGCTTTTATAACGTTAACTCATCGGTGGTGAATCGAGGAAACTAGCTCCTCGATGATGGTTTACCCCTGACACCACATTGCAGGAACTTGTTTTATTTCATATTCTTTAGTATTTCTGCCAGCTTGTCCCTCGTATTCAGATCGGGATTCTCGAGTACCATTTCGAGCAGATTCTGCAGTGCCTCCCCCACCTCTCGTCCGCCGTCGATACCGAGTATCCGCATGACATCCGAGCCATCGACGGCGAGATCCTCACGCTTGAACGCCGCTTCAGATTCGAGAGCCGTATCGACCCTGCCCTTCATATAGGCGAGACCATTTTCAATATCCGCGTCTCCCCGTGACGTTGCATCCGCGCGCCGAAGTTCGAAGAGTTCGTCGAGGCTCTCCTTGCCGACGCGGGCGATAAAACGCCGCACCGCGGCATCCGACCATTCGTCGGTGATGAGAAACATGTGATGCTTGACGAGATGAACAACCTGTTTTGTGAAATCGTTTGGGAACTGCAACCTCCCGAGCACCGCTTTGGCGATCTCCGCACTCTCGGCCTCGTGCCGGTAGAAGACAACCCTCCCATCGATCACCTGCTTCATCTTCTTCTTTCCGAGATCGTGCAGCAGAGCACTCCACCTCGATACGAGCGTTGGCCGGCCGATATCACAGCTCCGTATGCTGTGCGTGAAGAGGTCGTCCGGATGAAACTCGTTCTGCTCTACGCCATACGTCTCTTCTAGCTCGGGCAGCACAAACTCTAGGATGCCTGTCTCGTGCATGAAATCGAAAGCGATACTCGGTCTTTCGGCGAGTGTGAGCATTTTGTTGAGCTCCTCCCTGATCCGCTCACTCGACACCGTCGGCAGGAGCTCTCTATCATGCCTCATGTGCTCGAGCGTCTCTGCATCCACCTCGAATCGGAAGCGGGCCATAAACTGAACACCGCGCAGAATCCGCAGCGGATCCTCACGGAACGAATCCGGGCTGTTCATCCTGAGAAGTCGGCTCTCGAGATCGGCCAAACCGCCGAGCGGATCTATGAGTTGCATATTCCCGATATGCAGCGCCATCGAGTTAATCGTGAAATCCCGCCGGACAAGATCTTCTTCGACAGGAATATTCGGATCGAACCGGACGTTGAAATCACGGTGACCGGGACCGGTTGAGAATTCAGCCCGGGGGAGCGATATATCAACCCTCTCGCCGCCGGGCGGTGCAAACTTGATCACGCCGAAAGATTTACCCACGAGATTGGTCTTGCCGAACCGCTCGAGAATCGATACGAGCCGGTCGAGCTCTATCCCCGCGGCGAGGTAATCCCTATCCAACAACTCACTCGTAGATCCGAGAACCATGTCCCGCACCGTTCCACCTACGATATAAAGTTCACACTCCTTGAGTATTTCATCCTCCCATGGAAAGCTTTCCCGCTCGAACCGTATGTTGAAATTCTTGCTCATGTAAGTAAAATGTAGCCAACGCCGCATGCACGGGTCAATACATTTACAATCTGTTGTGATGATCGGCGGTTAGTGAGAAATTCGGACTATCTTTTAATCGAACGCCGCAACATTCTCGCATATTTAGGTTTAAATATAGAGTGCCGAGGGCGGGAGTTGAACCCGCACGGTGCTAAGGCACCAGCGGATTTTAAGTCCGCTATGTCTACCAGTTCCATCACCCCGGCACTTGTTCGATTACGCTATGGTAGCAGGAATATGCTTTCTGTCAATTTTAAAGGGATATTCCGCTTTCTAGGGACACGGGGCATGATGACGTATCGCAGAATCAACCGCGATAGAGAGACTTGAGCGCTCCCCAGCTTTCTTCCTCGGTGCTTACGGCTTCCATATTCGAATACCTTGTTTCTACATCATGCACGCGTAGGATTCTATAGCTGTTTCCTTCCCCCGAACCGACGGACTTGAGATAAATGATCACTACATCATTCCCGATATAGGTCGTTTCACCGATATTGAGAACGATATAATAGTACCGCTCCGTCATCCAGCAGTCATCGCACGGCTCCCCCCCGATCTCATTCACTGGATACCAGATCCCATCATCTAATCGCAATTGCAGGCGATCAATATGAGGTTCGTACTGCCCGTTGGCAGCCAGAAACATATTCCTGGTGCACCGCATGTCCTCCTCCCTCATGAGGTAATGGTTTTGGCCTGGCTCATAATCGCCCTCCTGAAAGAAAAAGAGGTAATCGTCATGCAATAGTTCGACGTAGCGCTCGATGTCGGTATTCAGGTATGAGAGCAGGAGATTCTGCACTACCCCCTCTTTGTCGGCCGGATCGTAGTATCTCTCCAGGCAGCCCGAAAAGGTGTGTGCTCCGATGTAGCTGTCAAACGCCGTAATCGTCACGGAATTGGATGCAACAGAATAATCTCCGTTTGAAGCGTCGCAGAAGAGCGGGTCCCGTGCTATATTATCCGGTCCGGGCGTCTCGTACCCGCATTCGCCGTTTTTCCAGATATCGTTGTAGGTGGCGTTCACTTCGGCCAAATAGGGATCGTAGAGCGCAATGCCGCATCGAGCGTTCGAAGCGATTATGTTTCGTGTCACGTTCGCCGTCAGCAGCTCGCCGGGTGCGGAGCCGAGATCGATCCCTCCACCGGTGTTGCGGGCAATCGTATTGTACTGGATGTCTTGATCGCCGCCCCCCCGCATGTGAACACCCGAACCGGAGAAGGCGCCCGGGACCGTACCGTTGTCAACAATCGTATTGTACTTTACGACTGCATCCCGCAATGTCTCGATATAAAGGCCGGCGCCTCTGTTATTGCTGACCGTGTTTCGCCAAAACATGCTCCCATGCGAACCACCACCTTCAAGCAACGTCACACCGTTCCCCTCGCCCATTGACCCGTTACCGCTGATATGGTTACCAGCCACTAGAAAATAACAATCCGACGAATTCACGAGACATATCCCGCCTCCGAAATTATCGTGTATGAGATTATGTGAAATCTCAATTGTACTCGTCTCGTCACAGTCGTAATCGTCCGTATCAATATATACGCCGAATCCGAACATGCTCCGGGCACCGCTCATCGAGCACCAGATAATGGCAATTCCATTGGATGAGCTTACATATACGGCATGCTTCGCGACATTCTCGAATGTGAAGCCCCAAATCGTAATATCATTCGAGTTTGCTATATGTAAGGCGTAATCGCTCGCCCCCTGGCCTGATACCGTCGTCGAATCCTTGCCGTCCATGCTCTTGAGCAGAAGATCGCTCTTGCCGTCTATCTCCACAACCGAGGAAGCATTTTCGGAATACATTCCCTTCGCGACGAGAATGGTATCCCCTTCGCGTGCCGCACCAACGGCCTCCTGGATCGTCGCGTACTCTCCCGGAACGAACAGCACACCGGGAGGAATCTCCGGTATAACGATATCGTTTTCTGCCGGTTCCTCGGAGCATCCGACGCCCAGCAGAGCGATCGACAAGCCGCACAACAGCGAAATGGCTTTCATGTTAATAAAATCCCTTTCCTTATATGATCTATTATACAAGCTCGTGATGGAGCAAATCAAGCTTGATGCGACTGCGTCCGCCAATTCCGCCACCCCGGCAACGGATAAATCTTAGAGAGGAATAGAGCTTGGCAGGCGAGAAAGAACGGGCGCCGGTGTGACACAACGGTGGTCGATTCCGTTTCAGAAAAAACTGGAGGCGGCAACCGGATTCGAACCGGTGAATAACGGTTTTGCAGACCGTCGCC
>CBDUQN010000129.1:0-5873 GCA_965369375.1 uncultured bacterium
CGTGCTTTGCAGACCACCAACATGGATATCCTAAAGGAGCTGCAGTCTACAGTAAAAACGCTACTGGTTGAAGGCATTCGCCTTTTAACTCATGAAATAGGTTGAACTCTAATCAGGGAGGATTTACACATGCTCCGGATTCTACCTGTATTTGCTGTGTTGACGGCAGTGTTCGTTCTGCCCCTTGCCGCCGCGAGCGGATCGACCCATACCTGGAGATTTGATCTCTCACCATCGGAGGTGAATTACCGTGAAACGGAACAGGGAAGGGTCGCGGTTCTCGTAGACGGTTACAACACGCTCAACTATCTCGACTATCCGTCCTTGCCATACAAGATATTCAATATGCTCGTGCCTCAGGGCGAAGAGGTATTATCGGTCTCGCTAGAGGTGAACGAGCTTCTCGAGCTCGATCCTTCGATTTCGCTGGCCCGGTTCGAAGGAGATCAACGCGATGACGGTTTGAAGATGGGCGCCATCGCCTCCAAGAGTGAGGTCGTTTCAGATGCATCCATCTTTCCCCGCTGGAAGGTGCGCCACCTAGGATCGAGCTATCGTCGCGGCTATCGAATCGCTGCTATCGCCGTATACCCGATTCGATACAACGTCGACTCGGGCAGGTTGATCCTCGAGAAGAATGTAACGGTGACCGTTGAGACGGGACCGGCGCCGGTGGATACCGAGAGGCTCGAGAGAATGAGGCACATTCCCGGATTCAGGGAGCAGGCGAGAAGCGATGTCGAATCGAAAGTAATAAATCCGGAAACCGCTGCTGCCTATACCTTCGATGAAATCACCGTCGACAAGGGCAAAAAGGGATTTGCTCCCACATATTTTCCCAGCATGGAGGGAAGCGAGGTATCGTACCTGATCGTCACGAATGAGGAAATGGCCCCGGCATTCCAGGTACTCGCGGATTGGAAGACGAAGAAGGGAATCCCGGCGGTAGTTCGCACCATTGAGTGGATAGGGCAGAATTACCGGAGTGGAGCGGATTTCGGTGAGTCGGTCAGAATATTCCTGCAGGAGGCTTACGCGAAGTGGGGTGTGGAATGGGTGCTGCTCGGCGGCGACTCGGATGTCATCCCCGCGCGCTTCGGGTACTGTACCTTCTATACCGGTGATTTCATTCCGACCGATATGTACTACTCGTGCCTCGACGGCACTTGGAACGACGATGGGGATTCGCTCTGGGGAGAAGCGTATCACACCACGTTGGATCCGGGTGACGTGGTCGATCTCTACACCGAGGTTTATCTCGGCAGGCTGCCGGCTTCCCACTATTCCGAAGCAGAGATTCTCGTTAATAAGGTTATCAGCTACTCAACACCCTTTGATACCCCCTCAAAGCGGAAGTTTCTCATTCTGGCCGAGGTTATCTTCCCCTCCGACTACACTCCCGGCGATGACATCATTCTCGACGGAGCGGGAGATATAACCGAGGGTGTATATCAGGATTATCTTCTCGGTAATCCCGAGGTCACAACCGCCAGGCTCTACGAAACGTGCGCGCTGTATCCGGGAACGGTTTGCCTGACGGCTGATGAGAGCATCGACTCTCTCAACGCAGGGACGAACCATGTGATACACGTCGGCCACGGATACAAATACAACATGTCCGTCGGCTATGGAAGCATCCTCAACTACGATGCGAGCAGATTGACAAACGGGGACGCGCTCTTCTCCATGTATCTCATGAACTGCACGAATGTCGCGTTCGACACGGATTGCCTTGCCGAGTACTTTCTGCTCAATGAGGATGGCGGGGCTTTTGCCGTGGCCGGTTCAAGCCGCTCTGCTTTCCCGAGCGCATCGAAACCATATATGGATTACTATTACAATCTCATTTTCCTTGCGAATGAGGTCCGGCTGGGAAAAACATATACGGAATCGAAAGAGCCATACACGCCAAGCGCATATGGTGAATCAGCTGATCGATGGACACACTATATCTACAACTATCTCGGAGATCCCGAGGTAAGTCTGTTTCAGGGTGAGTTGCAGGCTCTGACCGCCAATGTACCGGAATCGGCGGTATTCGGTCCCAACGACATTTCGATCGAAGTGCTCAGTGAAGGTGTGCCGCTTGAGTCCGCTCTGGTCTGTCTCTACAAGTATGGAGACGATTATGCCTATGACTATACCGATGGAACCGGCACGGTACTGTTCGAAGATTTTCTTTGCCAGCAGCAGGGTGACATCGATGTGACCATTACCGCCCGAAATCACGGCCGGTATGTCGACACGATACAGGTTCTCGCAGAAGCCAATCCATACCTGAAGGTGAAGAATACGGATATCGATGACCATATCATCGGAAACAATGACGGTTTCCTCGATGCCGGCGAGACGGTCAGCCTGGGAGTAAGCTTGAAGAATACCGGGCAGAGCTTTGCCCAGAAGCTGTACGCGATTATTCGTTCGAGTGATCCAGGAGTCGCCATTACGGACAGCACCGCCCTCTTTCCCAATATTCCCTCGGGCACAGTTGCGGATGGACTCGACGAGTTCGAATTCAGTGTCGACGCAAATATCGCAGACGAACATCCAATTGAATTCACTATTGATATTCATGACTCGACTGGCGGATTCTGGAGTGAGCGGTTCGCCTTCGAAGTGCATGCGCCGGAGATCGAGCTTTTCGTGATAATCATAAGCGATACGATACCGTACGGCAACAACAACGGCACCATCGAGAACGGGGAGACCTTCCTGATCAAGATCGGCGTCAAGAACTTCGGCACGGGTACAGCCTACGGACTCGAGGGGAAGATTCGCTCGCTCGATGGAGACATTGTCGTTGATGACAGTGTGTCAACGTACAACGATGCCCCGACACTCGGCGTTGTTTACGGTGACGGCTTCACGATGGTAGAGAATGACATCTATGAGGTCAATTACTACACATTCGAATTGACCGATGACTACGGCAGAACATACAGCAAACGGATGGAGCTGCGCTCTCCGGGAGCGCCTCATACAATCGTGCTCGATGCGAGCTTCGGGCCGACGGAGATACAAGTAACCTGGAGGGCGCCCGACACACTCGATACGTACCAGTATCTGATTTATCATTCGCTCGATGCCGGCGGTCCCTACGAATTGGCGAGCAAGGATCTCGTGCGATACACCTTATTCAGGGATTACGGACTGTTGCCGAATACGCTCTACTACTACATCGTGACAGCTGTTGATTCCTGCGGCAACGAGGGCGAGCCGAGTTTCGAAATAGCGATTCCCACAAGCCCCCCACAGCTTATCGGATGGCCTAACTCTTTGGGCAAGGAAACGGCGAGCAGTCCGAAGATCGCTGATGTCGACGGGGATACGCACCCCGATATCGTTGTCGGATCGGAATATGTCTACGCGTGGCACGGCAACGGAATCGAGATCAGGGACGGGGACAATCAACCGCTCACGTGGGGCATATTGAACACGGAAGGTGATAATTTCACCGCGACGGTGGCGCTCGGCAATCTCGATGGAAATATCGGTAACGAGATCGTCGGCGCATCCTGGAACACGAAAGAGATTTATGTATTCGATCATGACGGGAACACTCTTCCGGGGTGGCCGAAAACAACGGCTTTCCTCTGCTGGGCAAGCCCGTTTCTCGGCGATATCGATGGAGACGGAGATCTCGAGGTCTTTGCCTTCGATATCATGGGATTCGTCTATGCCTGGCACCACGACGGCTCCGAGGTGTTCGACTGGGACGGCAATCCATCGACGGACGGTGTCTTTTTCAAGACCGACGACCTGGGCTACTGGCATACCTCCACACCCGCGCTCGCCGATATCGATGAGGACGGGATCGTCGAGCTCATCGTCGGCGCGCCGAGAGACAGCATCTACTGCATAAATGGCGATCCGGTTGATGGATACGCGACGAACGTGCCGGGATGGCCCGTCTATATCGGCGATGCGACCGCCAACCTGTCGGCGAGCCCGGTTGCCGGGGACATCGACGGCGACGGTCACCTCGAGGTCATCGCCGTGAACAGCGCGGGGAGGGTTCTCGGATTGAACCATGACGGCACACCCATGGCCAACTGGCCTTCATGGATCGCGGCCACGGGAGTGTTCTTCGTCGGTTCACCGGCGCTCGGCGACCTCACCGGAGACGGCAAGCTCGAGGTCGTGATCCCGAGCATGAACAGCATGGTATATATCTTCCGCTATGACGGAAGCTATTTACCGAACTGGCCGCGGTACTATGCGAGCAGCGGCTACACAGAATCCTCGCCGACGATCGCGGATATCAACAACGATGGTATTCCCGATATCATTCTCGGTTCAGAGGAGGGGCTGCTCAACGCGTGGAACATCGATGGAACGTATGTCGCCGGATTTCCGATCAAGCTCAGCGGATTCATCCGCGGAACCCCGATGGTCAGCGATCTCGATTTCGACAACGATATAGAGCTCATCGCTTCCTGCTGGGATCAGAACATCTACGTATGGGATCTGCCGGCTGAGAGGTATGCCGGGTATGCCGAATGGAACGGCTTCCGCGCGAATGTGCACAATACGGGATGGCAGGAGTTCCTCGGCGCCACGGCGGTCGGGGAAATGACGTACGCGTACCGGTTCTTCGGCGGCGCGGTGGAGCTCAGCTGGTTCGTCATTCCGGACGTACCATTCTGGAATCTTCTGAGGCGCGCTGATGAGGAAGAGTTTGCGATCCTCCATGCCGGCATCGAACCTGATCAGAACGGAACCGTTCAGTTCACCGACCGATCGGCCGAGGAAGGAATCATATACCAATACCGGCTCGAAGCGGAGGGCCGTCCGGACCTGTTCCTCGAAACGGACGGCATCGAGATACCGATAATGCATGCGAGGCTCTACCAGAATCACCCCAATCCCTTCAATCCGAGCACGACGATTCCGTTCACCGTTCCTGGTGGGGCGGGTGCGAGGAAGTACGTGCATCTGGCGATCTATGATGTCAAGGGTGCGCTCGTGAGCACGATCGTGAGCGACGTGTATACGGGAGGAAGGCACCAGGCACGATGGGACGGCACCAATCGCCGGGGCGAGCTTGTCGCGAGCGGCATCTACTTTGCGAGATTGAGTCTCGAGGGATTAAAGGCGACGAAGAAACTCGTGTTGCTTCGATAGAATATCGGGGAGGCGTGATCCGGAGGAAATATCGGGATTTCCGTTTCTCCCCGATTCGAGACGAAAAAAAGCAGGGCTTTATGATCCGAATTGATATTTGATCGTAAAGCCCTGCTCGTTTTTTATTCTATATTGTTTTTTATGTAACGTTCCAGCTCCTCGTAGTTTCGGAAGTGTAGATCGAAATCGTACCCCTCTTCGAACTCGCACTCCTCGAACACGTGCCGCCGGCATATCTGAGGCCGTTTGGGATAAATGAGGCATCCCTTGCAGGGATCGTAAAACCGGCAGGGCGTCTGGACCATGAGATACCATTTGTCTTCGTCCATGTAAATCTCGACGTCCTTGTGGGCGATGAGCCAGAGAAGATCATCGTAGTCCTTCATGTCCTCCGGTTCGTCCATCTCGATTGAGAAGTACATGCAGCACTTTGCAGGTATGCAATCCTCGCATGGATTCCGCCGGGCGGCCTTCCGTTTTTTCTTGGGTTTTGCCTTGTATGTTTTCGATATCACGCGTACTCTCCCTCTTTCCAACGGTCTACAATATCTATATATACGACATCCCCCCCGACTTATCAACTGCAAATGGAGAGATGGGTTGCGCGGCGTCTGGCAACCCGCAGGGCAGAGTTCCATGGGCTGCCAGTGGGCCGCTATGCGCCTGTCGGAAACGGACTTACCACCTCGCGGAAGCGTTCCCGCGCTCCAGCCGGGGCCGTCGGGTAAAGAGGGCCGTCGGGTAAAGAG
>CBDUQN010000130.1:0-5816 GCA_965369375.1 uncultured bacterium
CAAGAGGAAGGTAAAGGCTAAGACCAAACGCAAGGTCAAGCGCAAGGTCAAGCGGAAGGTCAAAAGGAAAGTCAAGAAGGCAGTAAAGCGCAAAGTCAAAAGGAAAGTCAAACGCAAGGTCAAAAGGAAAGTAAAGAAGGTAGTAAAGCGCAAAGTCAAAAGGAAAGTAAAGAAGAAGGCCAAGAGGAAGACCAAGGCCAAGAAGAAAAAGTAACAATAGCAAGTCTTACTATAGTGCATAGTACGTGAGCCAAGCGGGAAGGGAGGACCCTTCCCGCTTAATTTTATTGACAATAAAATCTTATAACTGATACTTATTTACGGAGTTATATGATGATATCGTGAGGTGCGCATGGGGAGGGTTGAAGGAGTGCTTGGGATTTGATTACCTTAGAGTGAGGAGAAATCATTGGAAGCGAGAGTGCCAAATAAGATTTTTCTCACAAAGGGTGTCGGCAGGCACCGGGAAAAACTAACGAGTTTCGAGTTGGCGCTCCGGGCCGCCGGGATAGCCCACCTGAATATCGTCCAGGTATCGAGCATCTTTCCGCCGAAATGTGTTCTGATTCCGCGCTCGAGAGGTATCGCTCTGCTGAGCGCGGGAGAGGTCGTGCACTGTGTCTTGAGCAGTAACAGTACGAACGAGCCGAATAGGCTCATCGGGAGCGCTATCGGTGTTGCGATACCGAAGGACAGAAGCAGGTATGGCTATATATCCGAGCATCACGATTTCGGAAGAAAACGAAAACAGCTCGGGGATTATACAGAGGATCTGGCTGCCTCGATGCTTGCCTCGACACTCGGAATCGAGATCGATCTGTCCAGGGCCTGGGATGAGAGAAAGCAGGAATGGAAGATAGCGGGACAGATCGTTCGAACAACGGATATAACGCAAACAACACTCGGGAAAGAGGGGCTGTGGACGACGACGGTCGCAGCGGCGGTTTTCTGCAGCTATAAAAGTATATAGATGAAAAGAAGCTTTGATTTCTTAGGGCCGGAATGCGCGGGCACGAACGGGGATCGCGTTTTTGTGGTTCCCGTCGCTATCGAGTGGAGCACGTCGTACAAGACTGGAACGTCGACCGCGCCGGACGCGATTTTGAAGGCATCGCTTCAAATCGAACTCTACAACGCCGATCTCGACATCGATCTCGCGGGTTCGGGCATTGTTACCGTGAATAACGGGATCAAATACAAGGATGATCTTATATCGTTCCTGCAGGAGAACAGAGACTCGTTGCTCGGTGGTTTTCCCTGCTTTATCGGCGGGGAGCATTCGATCACGCCATGGATTCTCGAAGGCTTGCGGCTCTCAAACATAGGAATCGTCTGGATCGATGCGCATGCCGATCTTCGAGAGAGCTATCAGAATGAAAAAGAGAGCCACGCGTGCGCAGCGAGGAACGCGCTCCGGTTCGGAGATCTCGTCGAGATCGGCGTGAGGAGTTACTCGTCGGACGAAAAGCGATTTATGAGTGAATCGCCGGGAGTGAGTGTTTTCAGGCGTTTTGATCAGGCTGCCGAAAAGGCGGTGGAGGAGCTTCCCGATCGTGTATATATATCTTTAGACTACGATGCTCTCGATCCGTCGCTGGTGCGCGCCGTCGGAACACCCGAGCCGGACGGCCTCGATTGGAACGAGCTGATGAACCTCTTGGATTTTGTTTTCAGGGAAAAAGAGATTATCGCAATGGATGCCGTCGAGCTCTGCCCCGTCGAGACCGACGAGGCCTCTAATTTCATTGCGGCCAAGATTATATACGAAGCTGTTTCCAGGCATCTGAAAGAGGGGGCTTCAAATGAGAAATAAGCACCTTGTCCATCCGACAAGGCCTATAGAGATGCACCCGGATATGTCGTGCAGTGATCTCCTCGAAGGCCTGGAAGGATGCAGCTTCCAGGGCCGGAGACTCGCCCTCGCTGCGGATATATGGTCGCGGGCCCTCGACAAGGACATACTCGTTTTTCTCGGTCTCGCGGGCGCCATGGTGCCTGCGGGCATGCGCAACGTCATCGTAACCTTGATGGAGAACCGTTTGATCGATGTTCTCGTCTCGACCGGCGCCAACCTGTATCATGACCTTTACGAGACGATCGGGCATCACCACTTTATCGGCACGCCGCACGTAGACGATTCAAAACTTCGCGAAGCGAAGATCGACCGGATTTACGATACATATGCCGACGAGGATATCTTCATCAAGCTCGATCGCGAGATCGCCGAATGGTCGAAGCAAGCGCTCGAGGATCGTCCGTATACCACAAGAGAGTTTTTCGAGCTGCTCGGGCAGGAGGCTTCGAAGCGATCAACGGGTGAAAAAGGAATCCTGAGCACGGCGGCGAAGCTCGATATACCGGTCTACTGTCCCGCGATCGGTGACTCGTCGATCGGCATCGCGTTGGCCGAGGCCGACCGCAAGATACTGTTCGACATGATAGAGGATGTAGAGGAGACCGCTCTGCTCGCGGCGAGCAAACCGACGATGGTTATCTATGTCGGAGGCGGAACGCCGAAGAATTTCATCCAGCAGACGGAAGTGACAAATATCGTAAAGAATCGTGAAGCGCTTGGACACAAATACGCTATTCAGTTCGTCGTCGACGCGCCGCACTGGGGGGGCTTGAGCGGCTGCACCTTCGAGGAGGCCGTATCCTGGGGAAAGATCGCAAAGGACGCGGAGAGCGTGACGGTCGTCTGCGATGCCACGATAGCGCTGCCGATCGTGACGGCTGCGGTTTTGACCCGCCGCAAGAAGAGGAAGAGACCTGTTTCTCAGAAATAATAAAAGGGACCGACGCGCGACGCCGCTCGAGGATCTTCGGAGGGAATAAGATTCTCGAGGACGGTGGAGAACCAGGGTCGGTGAACATGTAGGCGACTGATGGATGTGACGAGGGGAGGTTGGGATGGTCGCAGAAATTCTTTCCGGCGCCGTAATCGGTATCGACGGCTTCGGTGTCACCGTCGAGATCGATCTCGCGAGGGGACTGCCTTCATTTACAATTGTCGGCCTGCCGAACGCCGCCGTTCGCGAGAGCCGTGAGCGCGTGACTGCTGCTCTCAGGAACAACGGCTATAAGCTACCGCAGAAACGGATAACGGTGAATCTCGCTCCGGCCGATGTCCGCAAGGAAGGCGCCGCCTTTGATCTTCCGATCGCTCTCGGGATTCTTATCGCCAGTGAGCAGGTCAGAGGCGCCGTTGTTGGCGGCGTCGTCATTCTCGGTGAGCTCGCCCTCGATGGCAGGTGCAAGCCGGTGCGGGGCGCCCTGCCGATAACCTGTCACGCCCTCGAGATGGGACGCACAAGCGTTCTCATTCCGGAGGCGAACGCCCGGGAAGCGGCTGCAGTCAAAGGGATCGATATTGCGCCGTGCAGGGATCTGCGCGAAGCGGTGCATGTGCTTACCGTGGGTGGGTCGCGACCCGTCGAGCGGATCGACGCGCGGGGGCGGCGGAGGCGGTACGATCTCGATTACTCTCAGGTCGCCGGGCAGCATGCGGCGAAACGGGCGTTGCAGGTGGCCGCCGCGGGCGGCCACCACGTTCTCATGGTCGGTCCGCCGGGATCGGGGAAGACGATGCTCGCGCGGAGACTGCAGTCGATCCTGCCACCGCTCGATGAAACAGAGGCCATCGAAAACGCGAAAATACGGAGCGTGATCGGTACGCTCGATGGTTCAAGCCTATCCTACGAGAGGCCGTTTCGTTCCCCTCACCATTCGGCGAGTGATGCCGGACTCGTCGGTGGCGGGAGGGGCGCTTCACCCGGCGAGATAACACTCGCGCACAACGGCGTGCTCTTTCTCGATGAGCTCACCGAGTTCAAGAGGAATGTATTGGAATGTATGCGGCAGCCCATCGAAGAAGGAAGCATCGTGATCTCGAGAGCGAACGCGTCGGTGCGCTACCCGGCGCGGTTTCAGCTCGTTGCCGCGATGAATCCGTGTCCCTGCGGCTACTACGGAAGCGACGGTCATGCGTGCCGCTGTTCGCCGCTCCAGGTCAAGCGCTACCTCTCGAAGATATCGGGTCCGCTGCTCGACCGCGTATCGATATTTATCCCCGTTCGCGCCGTGAGTCCCGTCGATCTCGATCGAATGATGGAAGTTTCGAATATCGGATCGGAGCGTTTGCGCGATGGTGTGCTTCGCTCTGTGACAGTGCAGGAAGAACGGTACCGGGATGCAGAGGGCATAAGCCGCAACGTCCATGTGCCCGTCTCACGCTTCAAGGAGTTCTGTCCCATGGACGGCGAGGCGTGGGAGCTTCTCGGGGCGGTTCAGAGGAGGTTCCTATTCAGCGCGCGATCGCGGCGCAACATTGTGCAGGTCGCGCGAACGATCGCGGATCTGGATGGTACGGAGAAAATCGAGGCGCGGCACGTGGCCGAAGCGATCCAGTACAGGGTTCCGAACACAATCGTGTAATCGGTAGTGATTTTTTGAGTGGTAGCTGAGAGGTTCTCATGCGAGCCGTTCACCGGGTGCGTGTAAACGATGCTCCGGAAATTAGAGCTTGCGCGAATGCAGCACGTCGCGGGCGATGATCATCCGCTGGATCTCGCTCGTTCCCTCGAAGATCCTGTTTATCCTCGAATCACGGTACATACGCTCGATCGGGTACTCCTTCATGAAGCCGTACCCCGCGTATATCTGCATCGCCTTGTCGACGATCCGGTCGAGCGCTTCCGAGCAGTAGAGCTTTACGATCGACGATTCTCTCGTGACAGGTTTGCCCTCGTCGTACAGCCATGCCGTCCGGTAGACGATCGATTCCATGTTATACGCTTCGACCGCCATGTCGGAGAGCAGCCACTGGATGCCCTGAAACTGCGAAATCTTCTTTCCGAACTGGACGCGTTCCTTCGCGTAGGCGGCCGAGAGCTTGATTGATTCCTTCGCGGCTCCGAGCGCCGCCGCCCCGAGACCGAGACGGCCGCAGGCGAGAACGCGCATCCCTAAGAGAATGCCCCTTCCGGCTCTCCCGAGGAGGTTTTCCTTGGGAACTTTGACGTCCTCGAAGATGAGCTCGGCCGTTTCCGAGCCCTTGATACCCATTTTCTTTTCTATCTTGCCCACCGAAAAGCCGGGGAATTCCTTCTCGACGATGAACACGGAAAGCTTGCCGTCCGCCTTTCCGCCCTTGTTTTTTGCAAATACGGTGAATATGTCTGCGAAGCTTCCGTTGGTGATAAAGGTCTTCGTGCCGTTGAGCAGGTAGTGATCGTCCTTCTCCACGACGGTGCTCTCGCAGTTGAATGCGTCCGAGCCGGCGTTCGCTTCTGTCAGCGCATAGGCGGCGATCTTCTTCCCCTCGGCAAGCGGAACGAGGTATTTCTTCTTCTGTTCCTCCGTGCCGAAGAGGTAGATACTGCTCGCGCCGATGCTCTGATGTGCGCCGATAAAGGCGGCTGTCGAAGCGCATCCCCGGCCTATCTCCTCCTGGACGATGCAGTAGCCGAGCTCTCCCATACCGGCGCCGCCGTACTCTTCGGGGAATGAAACGCCGAGGAGCCCGAGCTTACCTATGGTGTCGATCAATTCTCGGGGGATCCTTTCCTCTTCGTCGATCTTCTCAGCAGCCGGCCGAAGCTCCTTGTCCACGAATTTGCGGACCATTTCACGCAGCATGTTCTGCTCATCGGTAAACAAGAAATCCATTTTCCGCTTCCTCCTTAAAGAGATTGTTTGATTATTTCAGTGCTCGACTTGAAGAATAATCGTTTAAAGTCCGAAGATAAGAACCGCACCCGCTGCGTGTCAAGGGAAATGCTTGGCCGCCGGGCGCGCAATGAGCATAATCGGCATGG
>CBDUQN010000131.1:0-5775 GCA_965369375.1 uncultured bacterium
TGGCCAGAGCAACACGCTCTACCTGGGCGACAACGGCACCTTCCAGACCTCTCCCTCCTGGTCGTCGGGACTTGTGAATTATACTTTTAGCGTGGTCCTTGGCGATATCGACGGCGACGGCGACCTCGACCTCGTCTGCGGGAATGGTGGTAGCCTCGCTCCCCAGAGCAACACGCTCTACCTGGGCGACAACGGCACCTTCCAGACCTCTCCCGCCTGGTCGTCGGGACCGGCGAATAGTACCCATAGCGTGGCCCTCGGCGACATCGACGGCGACGGCGACCTCGACCTCGTCTGCGGAAATTATGGTCCTAGCAATATGCTCTACCTCAACGACAACGGCACCTTTCAAACCTCTCCCGCCTGGTGGTCGGGGTCGGGGAATCGTACCGGTGGTGTGGCCCTCAGCGATATCGACGGCGATGGAGACCTCGACCTCGCCTGCGGGAACAACGAGCAGAGCAACACGCTCTACATCAACGACAACGGCACTTTCCAGACCTCTCCCGCCTGGTCGTCGGGACCGGCGAATGTTACCTGGAGCGTGGCCCTCGGCGACATCGACGGCGACGGCGACCTCGACCTCGTCTGCGGGAATGGTTGTTATATGGCTGCCCAGAGTAGCACCCTCTATTCGGGAGAGGGAGCACCCGCCTTCAAAGGGGACCCCCTCTCTCCTCGAAACCATCTCCCCAACAACGGCGCCTATCTGCGATCCGTCCGGGCGGAAAAAATCGACCGGGAGCATTACCGGGTTCACTTCACCGCCGTCGATGTCGAGTCCGATCCGGCATGGCTCATGCCGGAGTATCAATACAAAGGTGATCCCTATTGGTACCCTGCGATCACCGACGGTCATTCCGGGAAGGTTGGCCGCTTCTATACTTCCCCTGAGGGAGTCGGGGATTCGATCGACTGGGATACCTATCTTCTCCTGTTCGACAAGCCGGACGTCATACTGCGCCTGCGTGTGATCGAGGTGCCGAAACGCGTGAGCGTCATCCAGCACATTGCCCCCTATCTCAAGGAGATCGGCCCAATAGAGCCGTACAGACCGGCTATCGCAACATCAGCACAATCACTGCCGTTTGCAACCGTTACTGTAGGTGACACCGTCACGGCCGATCTCGTCATCGGCAACGCGGGCAACCTCGTGCTCTCGGTGACCGCCATTGATCTCCCCTCGTCGGAGATGCGCATCTCGAGACCGGCACCGTTCGATCTGGCCCCGGGTGAGCGGGACACGCTGATTATCTATAGTGAGCCCCGCACCGAGCTCACGGTAACAGGCCCAGTGCTAATCCTGAGCAGCGATCCTCTGCAGCCTTCCACAGCGATTTCGGTTTCGACCGATATCCGAGCCCTCGAGGTCGGCACGGAGCTCCTCACGCAGGCGGATACGATACCTCTGGGTGAGGCGGTGACGGCGATTATTACCCCCGCTCTAGATGTCCGGATCGAGCGCGGATATCTCCTCTACCGGCCCGGCGGCAGCACACATGCATTCGCCGACAGCGTTGCGCTCACGAGATCCCAGACAGGATTCGTAACCGTCATACCGGGCGAAGGGGTGACCGAGGCCGGCCTGGAGTATTATATCAAGGTCGAAAACAGCGGAATCTTCGCAACTGATCCGCCTGGAGCGCCTGAAGCATACTTTACACAAGCCGTGGTGGCCCCAACTCTGATTTTATCCAATCCCAAGCCGAACTCCAGCCTCGGTTTCCTGGAAAACAATCCCGTCTATATAGATGTCCTGCTCGAGCAGGGCACTGCATTCGTAGATGGAACGATCCATTACCGCCTCGGCGGCGAGAGCGAATACCGAGCGGCCGGACCGACGTCCCTCGAGCCCGGCCTTGTATTTTCAATCCCGGACAGCCTCGTCGGCCCGCGGGGAATCGAATACTGGATCGAAGTGAATACGATGACCCGCTCATTATCCGACCCCGCCCTCGCACCCGCGGACACGCCCCATACGATCCAGGTCACCGTTCGCAACCTCGAAGAACCCCATATCTATCCCAGCGAACAGTACCGCATGATCTCGATACCGTTGTTTATACAGGACTACTGGTCGATCACGTATGAAGCGCTTTTAATCGATCAGCCGGAATTCGGACCGTACGATCCCATTCAATGGCGAGCGTATCGTTACATAAATAATGATGAAATTCAGAGATACGTCGAGCTCTCCGAGGAGAAGCTCGAAGAGCTTTTTCACCCCTTCCCCGGTATCTCCATCTGGCTCGTCTCCCGCGATCCGAACCGGATCACAACATCGCCGGCGATCGGATTCTCGACACACTTGATCCGGGAGGGCTTCTCGGTGATCCTCAACGAGGGCTGGACGATGATCGGAAATCCCTACAATTTCCCCGTTGCCTGGGATTCGTGCCTCATCGACTCGATACCGGTACCCGAAGCAGAAACCCGGGGGATCATCGAATCTCCCGTACGCTGGATTAGCGGTCACGGATACCAGCAAAATGTGGAGGTCATGACACCGTTCGAGGGATACTGGATCAATGTGCTCGATGGCGAAATCCATCTGCTCATCGTACCGCCGAAAGAGGCGCCGCCAGCGGGTATGCCGAATGTCCCGGAATTTGAAATGGAGACAGCAGATGTGCGCGGATGGCGCATCACCATCTCCGCTGCAAGCGCTGACGCCGCGGACGCCTGCAACAGTGTCGGCATCTTCGAGGAGGCCTCCACCCTTTGGGATTGTCGCGATCGTTCCGAGCCGCCGATGAGCCCCGGAAGATCGATCTCCCTCTACTTTCCCCACACCACCTGGGAACGGCACCCTGGATTTTATACGGAAGATATCAGGGGAACATATGAGGAATTGAATGTGAGCCAACTCGGTTTTTCCATCTATGAACAAGAAATCTGGGGACATCTGTGGGGTTTCGATATGGCGAAAAACTTCTCGGACGATTCAGGCGGCGACGAGGTTACCTTGGAGTTCGCAGGAATCGAGACGATTCCCGCCCAAGCCGTGGCTTTTCTCATCGACAGCTATCTAGAAAAACTTGTCGATCTGCGAACAGAAAGCACCTACCGCTTCTTTCTCGGGCAGAGAGGATTCGTGTCGAACGAAGAGGATGCTCGTTTCGTGCTGCTCGTGGGCAGTGAGGAATTCGTGGGCGAGCACGAGGATGAGCTGCCGAAGCCGCCGACGGCGACCGCGCTCCACCAGAATTACCCCAATCCGTTCAATCCCTCGACGATCATCCGCTTCGATATCGCTGCGCCCGGCACCGTCGAGCTCAAGATATACGATGCCCGAGGAACGCTGGTAAAAACGCTGCTTCGGGAGCATCACGATCCCGGGAGATACGAGATCGGCTGGGACGGCACGAACAACGCCGGCCTTCGGGTCGCCTCCGGCATCTACTTCTACCGCCTCGAGGCTAGCACCGGATTTTCCGAGACCCGCAAGATGTTGTTAATCCGATAGATAGCCCATTATATCATTTTCCACGGGAACAAACCGCCCGCCTGAACTGTCAAATCAAGTAGAAGAGGAAAAAGGCTTATCCCGGGGAGGACTCCCATGAATGCGAAAATGCTGACAACAAAGATCACGCTTGCCGCCTTGATACTCTTGTCCCTCTGCGCCACGATTCACGCACAGGTCATCTACGTGCCGATACGGCCGCCCCAGCCCCCACGGCGGCCACCCTTCCTTTCGATTCAGAAGCAGCACGTCCAGACGACCATCGACAACCAGGCCGCAAAAACCGTCATCAGGCAGGTCTTTGTGAACGAGACCGACCGGGACCTCGAGGGGATGTACATCTTTCCGATACCGGAGAATGCTTCGGTGAG
The DNA here is from genome assembly GCA_965369375.1 of uncultured bacterium. GTDB lineage: Bacteria > Krumholzibacteriota > Krumholzibacteriia > Krumholzibacteriales > Krumholzibacteriaceae > CBDUQN01. Next base: position 3,838 of record CBDUQN010000131.1, read on the forward strand.
CAATTTCTCGATGTGGATGAACGGCGAAAAGGTGTCCGGTGAGGTGCTCGACGCCGATGAGGCGAGGCGCATCTACGAGGATATCGTGCGAAAGATGAAAGACCCGGGGCTCCTCGAGTATGCCGGCCGGAATATGTTCAAGGCCCGCGTGTATCCGATCCCGGCGCACGGATCGGTCAAGATTGAAATATCATACGACGAGGTGCTCCGATACGATGACGGCACGATCGGATACCATTTCCCGCTGAGAAGCAGCGCCTTCGCGCACATGAGGCTCGAAGAGGTTTCCGTCGCCGTCGAGATATCATCCGACACGCCGATCAAAACGATCTACAGCCCGAGTCACGATATCGATGTGAATCTCTCCGATGATTACGTCACCTGCGGATTCGAAGAGAGAAACGTCGCGCCGGAGACGGATTTCATCCTCTACTACACGGTCTCCGAAGAGGATATGGGGATCAACCTGCTCAGCTACAAATCCCGCCGCGAAGACGGCTACTTCATGCTTCTCGTCTCCCCCGGAACGCTCGAGACGAACGAACGTGAGCGTCGTGCCAAGGATGTGACGTTTGTAATCGACGTATCCGGTTCGATGAAGGGAGAAAAGATCGAGCAGGCGAAAGATGCGCTCGAATACTGTGTCGAGCACCTGAACAAGGGGGACCGTTTCAATATCATCGCATTCGCCACAGACGTCAAAGTCTTCGATACGGAACTCGTGCCCGTCTCGAGAAGGACGATGGACAAGGCCCTCGATTTTATCTACAGCCTCGACGCGCGGGGCGGCACGAATATCGATAAGGCGCTGGAATTCGCCCTCAGGTCGAACGGTTCCTCGAATCCGCAGATGATCATATTCCTCACCGACGGCGCGCCCACCGCCGGCGAGACGGATGAAAGCAAAATTCTCAGCAATGTGGCCCGTCGCAACGAGAGCGACTTGCGGATTTTCTCCTTCGGCGTCGGATACGATGTAAACAGCGTCCTGCTCGACAACCTGTCGCTTGGCAACGGCGGCACGGCCGATTATATCAAGCCGCAGGAAGATATAGAGGTCAAGGTGACGAGCTTTTTCTCCAAGGTCAGCGAACCGGTCCTCACCGATGTATCGATCGACTTCGACGGCGTGAAGGTCACCGATATCTATCCCGACGAAATGCCAGATATATTCAATGGCCAGCAGCTCGTTGTGTTCGGCCGTTACAACAAGGGAGGAAACGCTGCGATAGAGATCAGCGGGGAAGCGTTCGACGACAGGACCATTCTTGTTCACGATACGCATTTCAATAAAAGGAACAGGGGGTACGATTTCATCCCGCGCCTCTGGGCGAATCGCAAGATCTCCTACCTGCTGACCGAAATTCGCCTGCACGGCGAAAACGACGAGCTCATCGACGAGGTCGTGACGCTTTCCAAGGAACACGGCATCATAACCCCGTACACCTCGTACCTCATTCTCGAGCATAGAAAAACATATGCACCACATCTCATCGCGGATGCCACAACATCACTTGACCACCAGAGAGGCGGCGCCGGCATGAGAATGGAGAAGGGGGAAGATGCGTTTATGGCTTCCCGCGAGCTGAAGAAAGGCCGAGATAGCTCGGTCCTCGACGCCCCGGCTTCTAGCCACGTGAGACATATCGGGCGCAAGACATTTTACCAGACCGGCGAGGGCTGGATTGACGCAGCGTATGAAAAAGATGCAAAAACGATCGAGATAAAATACCTGAGCGATGAATACTTCGAGCTCATGGGGAAGCATATCGAAATCGGAAAATATCTCTCGCTCGGCTCGAACGTAACGTTCGTACTGGAGGGAAAGGCCTACCGGGTGAGCGAATAAATCGATTCGCTTTTTACGAATAGATCTTTGATGGAAGCCCGGTTTCTTTCAGCCAATACGCGGGATCAAGCGAATTAGTCGTTACCGAA
>CBDUQN010000132.1:0-5752 GCA_965369375.1 uncultured bacterium
ACCAGTTTCGAGGTCTGATTTCTCGTGTTATAGGGGAAGTGTAAGTATTGCAATGCGGACGAAGTTTTCAAAAGGGACAGGACTACCATCAATGATTTTCGCCAATCGGTCCAGAAATGTGATAGGATAATACATAGGATACGATCCCGATTCGTCAACCGAGGTCTTTTAGTATTCCGTTGCAAGACATCGAGTTGATGACGTAGCGCAAGGTTTTCCAGGGCAAGCGCATGGTGCGACCTTAGCGCTGAGATGAAGGTGCGTAGAATGATGAAAAACATGAAATCTATGATATAATGGAAACGGTGTAAGTGCAAAGATGTTAACGTGGATGACATTTTCAAGAGGCACAGCAACGTCAATTATTTATAGCGTTGCGTTTCAAAATTGAATTCGCCTAATATAACTATCTATCTAAATCAAGATGCCCGGGTGGCAGACGTAAAGGTATAACAAAACCTGTCGTCGATGCAGAAACAATACCCCCAGGCCTTACCGGTCAGACCTATCTCAGGATGATCAGTTTTCTCGACGAGAGACGCTTTCCCGCCTCGAAGCGGCAGAAATAAATGCCGCTGGACAGCTGCTTTCCCCTGTCGTTCTTTCCGTCCCACAGGACCTTGTGAGGCCCCTGCCCGTACGGCTCGTTAGTGAGCAGTCTTCTCACGCACGTGCCCGACACGTCATAGATCGACATAGAGACGGTAGTCTTCGAGGCGATGAAGAACTCTATCGTCGTCGAGGGATTGAAAGGGTTGGGGTACGAGCCTCGCAGCATCGTCTTCGCACCGGGAGTCTCCGGATCGCCCGTTACGGTGTATTGGGGGATGCCTCCGAGCCTCAGGTCCCTGCACTGGATCCCTTCGTTGTCGACAGTGATTATCTCGACAAGGTACAATCCGCCGGGGAATCCGGTCGTATCCCAACTTAATGTGTCCTCGGCTCCGCTACCCGATACCGTGCCTGTGGAGACCTGTGTCCAACCCGGCGAAGATGGGGCGCGGTCGAATTTCCGCCACGGCTTTTCCCCGCCAGTCCTTCCAGGAGGACTTCCTCCGGCGCCCTCAGGAGGGGAGACCTTTATGTACCCTTCTATCCAGGCACATCCCTCCGTGCTGTCGGTATCGGATGAATAACCCTGCAATGTAGGCCTGCCCGCGTCATTCTCGTCTACGCCGAATTCGTTATCCTCTGACGGAACACCGCCGTTCGGATCCATGAAATCGAGCGTGTATCCGATATGCCCGATCAGGTCGCCACCGTTGTTTTCCTCGTAGTAATCGCCGCTCTTCGATCCCAGCGTCCCCGCGTGGCCGACTGTGTCTCCCGCAGCGTTCGTATCGGCGAGCAGTATGATCACGTCCTCGCTGTCCGCTTCGAATTCCCTCAGCATCTCACCGATATCCTCGTAATCATCCACCTCTTCGTGTTCAACCTCCCAGTCGTCGGCGTTCTCTCCGTGATCATTGAGGTAATCCTTTATACCGTCTACAGCCTTGTCGGGTTTGGTACCGGTGGAGTCGGTGCCCATATTTCCTATCAGTTCCTCGGCCATCTCTTCTCCCGTGAGCTCTTCCTCCTCAACGTTTCCGTTCGGATGATCGAGCCCCTCGTGCCCGTTTTCGGCGAACCATTTCAGGCAGGACGCCACCGCTGTGGGCACGCACGCCTCCTTGTCGTCGTGCTCGATGTCGAGGTTGTTCTGGTCTATCGGAAGCAGGGTCCTCGAGTAGTCCGGTTCGAGCAGGAACACGCGCATCTCGCACGATCCGAACCCTCCGATCTCGTCTTCCATCGTGAAGGTGATATTAAAGAGCGAATCGACGTTGAAATAGATCACCGAATCGGGGATGACGTTGTTGAATACAGGAATCGGGGGAGTAGGATCGATATATACGAAGACCGTATCCATGAAATGGCCCACACCGAGGACGTCGAAATCGACCATCAGATCGTAGTATCCGCCGAGAGTACTGAACGTGGAGATATCGAGATACCCCGCCCATCCGTCGCCGTTCTCTTTCGGGACCGATGTGCCGTAATTTTCTCCCGAGCCATCCGTGTCGATCCAGAAGGGGGTGAAAGGATCTATGCCCGACTCCCTGTAGAAGAACTGCGCGCTGACTACTTCTTCGTCCGGAACGTTGATGCAGGCTCTGGCCTCGACGACATCCTCGTCGATCTCTTCGGCGACGTCCGATCCGTAGCCGGTATCGACTGTCAGACCCACACGGAGCTCCACCAGCGGCATATTCACTTCGCTCCACCCCGTGATCTCTCCGACAGGCGTTCCGAGCCTGTTATAGATCACTATCACCGGATTCGCCATCATGTAGGGGTGACCGTAAGGAGGCCACTGGGTGATCGAGCTGACCAGATGCATCGGCTCGTAGGTAAGCAGTGTCTCGGCGGGGAATATCCCCGGGATCTCGATCTCGTAAAGGACATCGAAAAAACTCTCCGCCGGAAAGTCTATCCACTCGTCGATGCTTCTCGATGTTCCCGGATTGACCACATCGGTGTTGGTGCGGATTGTCATCGCCACGTCCGATAACTCCATCTCGACGATCTCGCAATCTATATAGACGTGATTGTCTCCTCCCGTATACGGATCGGTCCATGTGATCGCCTCGGTGCCCACCAAGGTGATAGGTTCGGGCGGATAACCGGACAGTGTCAGTGTAAAAGACGCCTCTTTTGACATCGTCGTATTGTTCGCGTACCCCGGGGCGCCTCCGGGAAGCGCGGTGAAGAGTATGAGGAAAAGGACGATAAGGACAGGAGTGACAGACGTGCATTTGACAGGACTCATCGTGGAACCTCCCACACCGCAAGCGCGGCTATATCGGCGTGGTTGCCCCTGGCCCGGAAAAATTACGTTTTTTACTGCTGTACGTCCCAAGTGAGAGCCTGAAGCTTCACGCCTTCAGAAGGGATTATTTTACTATAAAAAATTCCCTATTTCAAGGGCTTCCTGCCTGTCCCTCGCCATTATTCTCATCCTGCTATGATTTCAACATGTTGCAAGTGTCCCTGAGCCATTCTATCATAGTAAGATGAAAGTCCATAAACTGCTCGAAATCGTCTGGTTGATCCTTGGATTCCAGGGATCATGGTTGCGTTCTCAAAACAATTTGGCGCTGGAGAATCTTGCCTTGCGTCAGCAACTCGCGACCTTCAAGCGGGATCATCCTCTGCTTAGGATTTCTTGCCTCGATCGAGGATTTTGGGTTCTTCTGCGCCGAATCTGGTCCAAATGGATCAACACGCTCATTATCGTGAAGCCGGAGACAGTGATCAAATGGCACAGACAAGGATTTAAACTCTACTGGAATGCCATTTCAAGGCGAGGCAAGCGAAGAGGAAGGCCTCGTGTTTCAAGTGATATCCGGGAATTGATAACCAGAATGGGCAGGGAAAATCCTTCATGGGGAGCACCGCGCATACATGGTGAGCTGCTCAAGCTCGGCTTCTACATTTCAGAACGTACGATCTCCCGCTACCTACCAAGATGCGAGCCGGATGAGGAAAAAGTCGCCAAATGGAAAGCCTTTCTAAAAAACCATATGGATACAGTAGCAGCAATGGACTTCTTCACGGTTCCCACGGTGCTTTTCAGGCAACTCTACGGCTTCTTCATCATCACCCACAAGCGTCGGCAGATCATTCATTTTGCGGCGACTTTCAATCCGACTGCCGAATGGGTGGCCCAACAGCTGCGCAATGCCTTCCCGTACGATACAGCGCCTAAATATCTGATCTTCGACCGGGATTCAATTTTCGGCGGACTTGTGGTGAAGACCGTGAAATCTTTCGACATCAAGCCCGTGCGAACGTCATATCGAAGTCCCTGGCAAAACGGAATCGCAGAACGCTGGGTAGGAAGCTGCAGGCGGGAGTTGCTGGATCATGTAATCGTGTTCGGGGAACTACATTTGTATAGATTGATTAAAGACTACGTAAGCTACTACAATGAGGATCGCTGCCATTATTGCCTTTGCAAAGATGCTCCCGAGCACAGGCCGGTTCAGAAGAGGCCTGAAGATAAGGCGAAAGTGATCTCGCTGCCACGAGTCAGCGGCCTACATCATCGTTATGAATGGAAACAAGCGGCATAGCGGTCCCCGGAGAAGAAACGGGAATATCATTCATCCGAATGACTGGAACCCTTTTTCTTCTATCGATCTCGCATGATATCCAGGGCTTCATAACCGGAATGATCTTTCTTTTCAAAGAACAACATCGAGTGAATTGAACGCGAAAATCGATGAAGTGCTTCTGACAATGACGTGCCGCTTTATTATTGGCGAGGGACAGTCGACAGCTTCATATCACGATGAATAAGCAGCCTGACTTAGAGCAAGTCCTTGATGGCCTTCAGCGGGCGGATGCGCACCGTACGCGAGGCCGCCCGAGCTTTTTGCTTGACCATCTCGCCGGTAAAGGGATTGCGGACGAGCTTGCCACCCGCCACCGCAGGCTTCTTCACGAGCGTGAGCTTCATCAGGCCCAAGTTGTTGAAGGTCCGGTGCTTCTTTACGGATTTGACCATGACAGCGGTCAGTGCATCACAGACAGCGACGACATCCTTCCGGGTAAGATCGGTCTTCGCAGCGATTTCGCGATAGATCTCATTCCTGGTCGGTGGCTTGTCCGCTGCCGATTTCGCAGAAGACGTACGAGATTTTTTCCTTGCCATCACTCTATCTCCTCCTTCGCAGACGTGGGTGACTGGTTACGGCCTCAATGACCTGTGCGAATGTTAGCGCAATCGCCGCGGCGTGCATATAGATTTTTTGAATACCCTTTCGACTGTTCCTTCTGAAAATGTCGTTCGCGCTGCTTTTATTGGATTTAACGGTTCTCTGGAGATAATGCAAGATGCGACCTCAGCGCCGAGATTATGGTTGTCCCTCCCAAAAATATCATCCAACACGAAAACCATGCTTCCGATGGACAAGTTGAGCTTGATGCCCGTTAAGGAAAAAGAGATTTTGTGGAATCGGGTTTAGAAAAGTGTGGTTTTGAGGACTCCAGCCTGCTTTTAGGCAGACGAATCCCATGCTGGTAGGAAGATATCAACGGAGAAAGCTTACGCCTCATGCAGCCCGACGAAAATACCGATGATGCAATCCACCAACCATTGGTTCTGTACTGATCGGTCCGACATCAGGTGTTTCGACCGGTCTTGGCATTGGACAATCTTTCTCCAAACCAAGGTGCATCCGTGATTCATGGTAGTACATGAAATACATTTTTAACACCCGCCGCAGGTGCCGTTCATTAAAGATGATCGTATGATCCAAACATTCTCGGCGGATGGATCCAATAATTCTTTCGACATACGGATTTTGCCAAGGCGACCGAGCTGAGATCAACACTTGCTCTATGTCCATTGACTCAACACGGTGAATGAACGCTTCCCCGAATTTGCCATCTCGATCACGGAGTAAGTACTTTGGAGCGGTATCCCAAGGAAAAGCTTCCACGATCTGTTGCCCTGTCCAAGCTGCAGTTGGCGATTCGGTGACGTTGAAATGAATGATCTGTCGTCGATCGTTCGACAGAATAAGGAAAACAAACAACACTCGGAAAGGCGCTGTCGGCACAGTAAAGAAGTCAACAGAGACAATATCCTTGGCGTGGTTCTTCAGGAATGCTCGCCAACTCTGGGAGGGAGGTTTGCGATGGTATACTATATACTTCGAGACGGTGGCTTGGCTGACCTCGATGCCGAGCTTGAGCAATTCTC
>CBDUQN010000133.1:0-5651 GCA_965369375.1 uncultured bacterium
TGCGGTTGATGCTGCTATCTATTTCGAACCCACTTCAACAACTGTTCCGCGCAGCGTCACCTCGAGCTCCTCGCCCCCGGGATAGTTGGTATAGATCTTTATAGAGGCTTTATATTTTTTCGTCGATTTCGTCGGTTTTAATTTCACGATCCCCTGGTACACTTTGCCTGGAAGAAGTTCTTGAATATCAACCTCGATATCTTTTCTCGACGGAATCACTTTGAGCACTTTCAGGGAATCGCCCCGTATCGTCGCGATCCGGAATTTCTTTTCAAAGACGCCTTCTTCACCTTTCCCGATCTTCATTTCACCGCACAGTATCATCTCGGGATTAACTCTTACGATCGGGTTTATCGTCAACACGACCGCTATCTTTTTTTCCTTCATTTTCAGAGAATTTGTAGTCACAGCCAGCGTGCCCATATAACTCCCCGGCTCTATCTCCTCTTTCTTTTTTATGCGCAGTGAATACTTTTTCCCCTTCTCGATCTCTCTGATCGTGATATCAAGCTTGTCCTTATACTTGTCGAGATGCACGCTCTCCCTTGCCCAGTGATAATCGATTATGCGTATTGGTTCATTCAGGAGATTCGTAATTTCAGTTTCTATTTCGAAATCCTCTCCCGTAAACCCGGTGAGATACAACCTTCTCGAAACATCAAAGACCTTTTTGACTTGAGCCGTCACGGACAGCGTTACTTTTTTGTTCTCCTGATCATTGCTCGTTACGGTAAAGCTCTTCTTGTTTTTACCCGGATGAATTCTATTTCCCTTGATAACAACTCTGATTTTTCCTTCCTCCCCGGGAAGGATGACCTTATCGTAGTCGGCCACCGAGCAGCCTCACCCGGGTTTTACCTTTATCTCCAATTCCCCCTCTCCATTGTTACGCACGACGAATATGTGTTCGATATCCTCTCCTTCATAGAAATCCCCCAGATCGACGGCGGCTTCGTGGATATACATCTTCGGAAACTTTTCATTTTGCATTCGTCCGTAAACGGAAAAAATAAAAACCACGAGCAGTAAAGCGACCGTGAGAACAAAAACGGCCGGCTTCAGATATCGATTCATAAACATTCCTCCATTTCACGTGGCCGCCCGGATTGCCCTACCCGGCGCAAACCATGATCTCGTTCTCAGACAGATCTTGACCAGCAGCAGCATCACCGGAACCTCGATGAGCACGCCGACAACAGTTGCCAGAGCGGCGCCCGAGGACAGTCCAAAGAGCATCGCCGCCGTGGCGATGGCCACCTCGAAGTGATTTGACGCCCCGATCATTGCTGATGGCGCCGCATCCTCATACGATAACTTTAATACCCTCGATAGTCCATATCCAAGCCAGAAAATGAGATTTGTCTGTATGAACAGGGGAATGGCGATCCATAGGATAGTGAAGGGATTCGAAAGAATGACATCGCCCTTGAAGGAGAACAGAAGAACAAGGGTGATGAGAAGCGCGACAATGGTAATCGGCGTTAGAAGATGAAGGAATTCCTCCCTGAACCACTCCTCACCCTTCGTGGCAATGATCAATTTCCGCGAAAAATGCCCGGCCACCAGAGGCAACGCTACGTATATGCCGATTGACAGCAGAAGCGCCTGCCATGGCACGGGAAGCCTTCCGACACCGAGCAGGAATCCGCCGAGCACGCCGTAGAGGACGAGCATCGTCAGTGAATTGATGGCGACCATGACGAGTGTGTGTCCATCGTTCCCCCTTGCCAGGTACCCCCAGACGAGCACCATCGCCGTGCACGGGGCGATGCCGAGCAGAATGCAGCCGGCGAGGTAGCTGCGCCATAAGGGCACTTCCAGCATTTTTATGCCTTCCCTCATGATAACCGTCCCCGCACCGTACGTTGCACCGACGGGAAGATCCAGGCCGAGCGGCATTTTTACATAATCGACGGCTTCAGCACCGATGAAGGCCCTAAAGAGCACGCCGAGAAAGAGCAGCGCGATCGCGTACATCGTGAACGGTTTCACCGCCCAGTTGATGAAAAGGGTGAGGCCGACCGGCTTCACGCTTTTGCCTGCTTTGAGCATATCGGCGAAATCGATCTTCACCATGATCGGGTACATCATGAAAAAAAGACAGATCGCGATGGGGATCGAGACGACCGGGGCGCCGTTCACCGTTATCGCCATCCCGTCGAGCAAGATCGCCACGTGAGGCGCCAGCTTTCCGAGCAGGATACCGGCCCCTATGCACAATACCACCCAAAGGGTGAGATACCTCTCGAAGAAACCGAGCCCTTTCGGCTGCTTGGTGATGCATGCTTTCGGCTCCATGTATTATCTCTCCCATACGCTTTACTCAAAGGGCTATTATGGAACTGAAATCGAAGAGAGCGCTTCGGGCAGGCTTTCGATGAAATCCCGGATCTCGTCTCGTACGCGCCGGTAAATCTTCAACACTTCCTCTTCATCGCCCGCATCGCGGGCCAGCGCCGGCGGATCGTCAAAACTCCGGTGAGCCACCTTCGTCTCTCCGGGGTAAATCGGGCACATCTCCCGCGCGTAATCGCATACCGTGACCACATAGTCGAATTCTACACCTGAGAGATCACCGAGCGATTTCGATCTTTGTCCTGAAATGTCAACACCCGCTTCCTGCATGATCCGGATTGCGAGCGGATCCATACCCTTGGGATCGATGCCCGCCGAATATGGCTCGAGGACATCACCTTTCAGATGCCCGGTCCATCCTTCCGCCATCTGGCTTCGACACGAATTGCCCGTGCACAGAAAGAGAATCCTGGATTTATTTTTCAATTCTCACCTCAGAAGATTTGAAAGATGTATTTCAGCGAAAAATAGACGCCCATTACGATGAACAAAACGCCGGTGATCCTCCTCGCCCATAGTTCGAACTGGGTGATACGGTGAAATACCTTCCCGATATAATGCGCACCCGTCGCCGCCAGGAACGCAAAGACAACTACCGGCAGAGCGGTCCCGATCCCATACAGCAACGGCAGGATGACTCCCGATTCCGTTTTGATGGCAAGAGGCAGGAGACTTCCGAAGAAGAGGGCCGCCGATGAGGGGCAGAACGACAAAGCGAAAACGATCCCCAGAAGCCCCGCCCCCCATATTCCCATTCTGTCCGCTCTGCTCAGCATCCTATCGCTCGTTCCGGACCCTTTCATGTTGACGTTCAAGAGACCCATCAGAAACATGCCGACGACTATCAGGAGCGGTCCCATTATCTTCATCATGTACTTCTGGAGAAAGAATGAAATATGCGGAGCGGAGAGCATGCTCTTCACAAGGATAATGCCCAACACCACATATGTCAGACTCCTGCCGAGCGTATAGAGCAAACCGGTCAACAGAACAAGGCGCGGGTACTCGACCTTCTTGCCGATATATGATATGGCCACGATATTCGCGGCCAGCGGACAGGGACTGATCGACGTGAGAATGCCGAACCACACGGCGAGCGCCATACCGGAAACGAATTCATTCATGTGAGAGCTCTCCCATAATTTTGTTGGTCTCGTCTTCGATATAGTCCATGAAGGTCTGTTTGTCTCCGACGTATTGCCAAACACGGTCGAGATTCTTCCACCGTGTCTGCTCTCCGTCCCGGTAATCGGCGAGAACCACCGATTTTGTCGTCAGTTGATAATCATCAATGTAATGGCTGTTCTCCGGCTCATCGACGTTCACGACATGGAACTCGAGCCTTCCCAACTCCAACTGCCGGGCAAACGCTGTTTCTATCGCTTCTGTTGTGTACGCTTCGATCTTCCTGCACGTCGGGCACCGCTTTGTAGTTAAGAAATAATAAGCGATCACGGTGCGGCCCGACCCGCCGGACTCGCGGCCCGATTTGTCGGATTCTCGTATACCGCCCGGAGCACTTGTTCCTTCGGGATTTCTATCAATCGCCGTCTCATCGGAGGAGCCCTCCATCGGCTCCTCCTTGGATTCCTTGAACACCAGGAATGCAACACTTGCGATTACGAATAAGAGCAATATCCCGGTGATAATGTGCTTGGATTTCATGAATACCTCGTTTTCTAGCTGTTGTCGGACAAGATGCTTTTAATCTCCTCTTCCGAGAGCACCTTCCCAACCGCCCTGACCTCACCGTCCACCACAAGGGCCGGTGTCATCATGACCCCGAACTCGAGAATCCGGTTGATATCATCCACCTTCTCGAGCTCGAAATCGAGGCCGAGCCCCCTGCAGGCGGTCTCGGCATTCTCCACCAGCGTCTTGCACTTGGGACATCCCGTTCCAAGTATCTGGATCTTTCTCATCAGGCGCCTCCAATCAGAACAATGCTCCATATACAATGCCGGTCACGGTCGCCATCAACACGACAAGCATTACGAACACGGCCGTCTTGCCGGATCCCATGACGCTGCGTATGACCAGCATGTTGGGGAGCGACAGCGCCGGACCTGCAAGCAGCAGGGCGAGCGCGGGCCCTTTGCCCATTCCGGCTCCGATCAATCCTTGCAGGATCGGAACCTCGGTGAGTGTCGCAAAGTACATGAATGCGCCGGCAATCGAGGCGAAAAAATTCGAGGCGATCGAATTGCCCCCCACAGCGCCGCTCACCCACGACGAAGGTATCAGCCCCTCATGCGAGGGCCTTCCGAGCAGCGCTCCCGCTATCAACACGCCCCAGAACAGCAGCGGCAATATCTGTTTCGCAAAGCCCCAGGTCGACCCGAACCAGTCGCCGAGCTCTCCCTTGTCCAAATTCGCGAGAACCGAAAGCCCGAGCACGCCGGCGACAAAAGCGATCATCGGCCTGTCCGGCGCGGCCACCGCGAGAAGCACGGCGGGAATCCCGGCTATGATTACATGCCACCATTTTGTCTCGAACCACAATATCAAGGCAACACCGAGAAGCCCGGCAAACACGCCTGTCATGATCCATTTCACGGAATATACGAAAAACCAGAATCCGGATGTCTCAGCGGGCTTTCCCCAGTTGGCGAATACGAGAATCGCGACCATGGAGGCAAAGTACGCGGCATTCTGCCAGAGGGGCCGCTTGATTTCGGGCTCGGGCATTGCCGATCGAACATCGGCTTTTTCCAGTTCCTCCCTGCGGAATATGAAACTCATGAGTAGTCCGATGACAATGCCGAACAGGACGGCCCCGACGGCCCGGGCGATCCCGAGCTCGACACCGAGCACCCGCAATGTCAAAACAATCGCAAGCACATTTATCGCAGGGCCTGAATAGAGAAAGGTCGTCGCCGGGCCCAAACCGGCGCCCCTCTTATAGATCCCGGCAAAAAGCGGCAGCACGGTACAGGAGCACACGGCGAGAATCGATCCCGAAACCGAGGCTACCCCGTAGGACAGGACCTTGTTCGCACGAACTCCCAGATATTTTATAACGGAAGCCTGGCTCACAAACACTGCAATGGCGCCAGCAATAAAGAATGCTGGAACGAGGCACAACAGCACGTGTTCCCGTGCATACCAGCGGACGAGATAGAGTGCTTCCCAGAATGCGCCTCTAATGCGCGCCGATTCCATCAGCGCTTCCACAGGGAGATAGAAACCGGCAAGAAACACCAACGTCATCAGGCCTAAAGATTTCCATTCTCTCTTCCAGAATTCCATTTACGAGCCTTTTATCCCCTGCCGGCAGCCTGAAGCTCCTTCGGGCG
>CBDUQN010000134.1:0-5581 GCA_965369375.1 uncultured bacterium
AGCAACGCTCTTGAGATCTATTTCCTCTGAATCGCGAGGTGCGTGAAATCGTCATGGGTGAAGCTCTCGCCCGGCGTCGTCTGCCGTGTCCACTCCCTGATCGCACGTTCGATCTCCCGGAGGAGCTCGGTCGGAGAACTTTTGATTCCTGATTTTACAAGTGCTTCCAGACGTTCCATGCCGAAGTCTTCGCCTTCCGGGGAAAAGGCTTCGCTGATGCCGTCGGTATAGAGATAGATCTCGTCACCCGGATTCAACGCTGTTTTCTGGGACTCGTATTCGGCGAAATCGAACATCCCGAGGATGTACCCCCCGACGTGGAGTTTCTCGATGTTGCCGGAGGACCTGAGCAGTAACGGCTCGTTGTGCCCGGCGTTGACCGTTTCCATCGTTCCATCCGTCGTGTCTATAATCCCTAGAAAGGCCGTGGCGAATTTTTCCGAGGGTGTATTGCGAATGAGCAGCTTGTTCGTCTTGTCGGCGATATCGATGAGAGAGGTGGCGCTCTGGAAGAGGGAGTGAAATGTCGCCTGCAGGGTGGAGACGAGCAGCGCAGCGGAGAGGCCCTTGCCGCTCACGTCGCAGATGACGAATCCAAAACGGTCTTCCGAGATCGGAATGACATCGAAATAATCGCCGCCGACTTCCTTGCACGGGAAGTTATAGCCGTAGATCGAATAGCCGTTAATCTCAGGGAGATCTCCCGGCGAAGGAACGATGAGCCGATGGATCGAGGCGGCGGTCTCGAGATCTTTCTTCAGCCGCTCCTGCTCGATGACCGCTTCCTGCATATCGGCGTTTTCCAGCGCGACGGCGGCCTGCGTTGCAAAGGCCTCGAGGAGTTTCTGGTCATCGCCGGTGAAGTATGCCTTATCATCCTTCGATTCCTTTCCGAGAATGGCGAGCGCGCCGAACAGCCTATTGGATGTCTTGACCGGTACGGCGAGCAGCGACGATGTTTCGAATATCTTTTTGATCTCGCGGCTCGAGCGGAGCTTCACCGTTTTGCCGGATAGAAATTTTCTCGAGTAGGTTGAACTCGCTATGAATGTTTCGAGCATTTCATCACTGATGCCGATATGCGGTCCCGTTTTCAACGTGCCGCCGTCGATGTGTATGTAGAATGCTTTCCGGGCGTCGAGGAGTGAAATCGATCCGTACAACACTTCACGGAGCGTCTCCGATTTAGGTTTGAATGATGCAACGCTGAGGCCGATATCATGGAGCGACTCGAGGTGAAGCACCTTGCGCGACAGTTGAAAGTTCGTCGACTGAATCTTTCTTCTGAGATCGAAGTTGTAAAGGGCCACCGAAACGTGGCGGCCGATCATTTCGAGCACCTGGAGGTCCTCCTCTGTATATTCCTGGTTCATGAATTTTCTCGATACAAGGAATATCCCAACGATCTTTTGCTGTGCCCTCAAGATCACGGCGAGCGCGACTCCCAGATCCGAGAAGTGTTCGTCACAGAAATTTTTCAGCTTCTCCGGGAAAATGGGTTTCCAGCGGGGCAGCAGCGTCGAGTCTAACGTTTCGAGTTTCTGGAGATGTTCTTTCTCGATTGGAATGGTTATGCCGGTTTGAAGTCCCCGTGCGGCTGCAACCCTGAAGGTATTGCCCTCGAGTGTAAGAAGCGCCCCCTTCGAGGCGCCGATTGTTCCGAGTACGATGTGGAGAACCTCGCGCGTCGACTTGTCTATGGAACGCACACCCGCAATGGTTTCACCCATATCTGCGAGCGATCTGAGACAATACATGAGTTTGTCGGAGTGATCTTCGGGTGAGTACGAAGTATTCATCGTGCGAAGCCGATTTCGTTGGCGGTCATTTCGTCATTGCGCGAGGCCAATCCCATGAACGGTCATTTCGTCACTTACGATTTATATCTGATGGTAACGAGTGCCATGTCGTCTTCTCTCTTCGCCGGTCCGGAATACTGGAGCGCTCGTTCCAGTATTCCATTGACGAGATTTTCGAGGTCTTTCTCTTCGACGAGCTCCTTGAATGTAAGACTGAATTTTTCGTATCCCCACGGCTCGCCGTTGATATCCATCTGCTCGGGCAGGCCGTCGGTGTAGATGAGGATCGTATCTCCCGGCTCGAATTTGGTTTCGATGATTTCGAAATGCTGCTCGTCACGCACGCCGAGCGGGTAACCGCCTTTTGTGCCTATCTCCGCGACCGTGCCGTCTTTGCGCGCAATCAGCGGGAAGGGATGCCCGTTCGCACTGCAGCTGATTGTCTGGCTGACGGGGTCGATGAGGAGATAGCAGAGTGTCATGAACATATCCTTGCCGGGAGAACCGTTGCGAACGACCTCGTTGAGCGCGTCGAGCGTCGTCTTGAGATCGATGCCCGCCATGCGGTTCACCGTCATGAGCGATGCCTTTGCCATCGACACGAGGATGCCCGCGGGCAATCCGTGACCCGAAACATCTCCTATGACGACGGCGAGTCTTCCGTCGTCGAGCAGCCGGTAGTCGAAGTAATCCCCGGCGACCTCGGAGGCGGGAATGAACTTGCCGACCACCTGGAAGTCGCCCAGGCGGTGCGATCCGGTCGGAATGAGCGCCGCCTGGAGCTTTCGCGCGGCGGAGATCTCGGCGTCTAACTCGGCACGCTTGAGCTCCCGGACTTGCATCCTCTTCAGCCGTTCGATCCGATGACGGTTGTAGAGCAGAGAAACGAAAAGCAGAGGAATGAGTGCAATGGCGCCGTATCCCGTGTGTTTCCATGGGAACGGCGGGTGGAAGTAAGCGATCTTCCAACCGAAGATGTTGTTTCCGAATGCGCCATAGAAGATCCCGTCCCACACCTGCGGGAGAAAACCGTAATCCTGGAAGGGGAGGGTTTCACGGGCACGCACGGAGCCGGTTTTCGCATCGAGTATCAGCAGCGTGCCGTCGTCGAGGCCGATCGGAAGGTTGTCGGGATCGTCGGTGAGGCAGTACCGCGGATCGCCATAGAGTTGGTATACATTTTCGAACCGTTCTTTCCAGAGAATCCGGTCCTTGTCATCGGCCGTCTTTGAAATGTCGAGGGCCAGCACCTCCTCGACGTCCCTCTTGTGCAGAAGGAGAATATCCCTTTCTTGAATCTCGTAATACCGTTGATACTCACCGATCTCCTTTATCACGACACGCTTTTCGTTACCCGTCACGGGGTTGAAGAAGAGGAGTGAATCCCTGTCCGGGAAGGTGTAAACGAGCTCACCGGACGAGTTGACACCTTTTATCTCGTACCCCAGGGGAAGCTTCATCGAATTGATAATCTCACCGGTTTTTGGATTCACCTCGACCAGATCGTAGGCGCTGCAGGCGATGAAGCCGATGATCCCGTTGAGCACCGTGAAATTGAGCGTATCTGCACCTCGCGCGACGGTGAAATCGAGCGGGTACCGATCGGGGTACTGCATTTTGATTCTATTCACCTGCATCGTGTTCTCGATCGGGTAACCGCCGAACGAGAAAAGGATGTCGTTGAGTTTGACTCCGATGGAATCGGCCTGCGAGCCTTCCGTGACATCGCAGATAAGATGCCCGTACAGTCTGTGGGCATAGAACCTGTTCCCGGCACGGACAGGATTGACGAGTGTCGTGTCATACCAGTTCGCTCCCTTGCCGGAGAGATCGATCCCGGCCGTAAAGTGCTTTGATACGACGTTTTTCCCCGCTCCACCGACACCACCCATCACCAGCATCACGTTGGTGAGAGCCCGATCGCCTAGGTTGGACTCGAAGGGGTGTGTTTCGACCGAGTAATCGATGTAATACTGCTTGTTCAATTCCTCCGCCTCGACCGGCGTCGTGAGAAGCGGTCCGAGGTTCTCGAGCTCGCCGGAATCGGTGAGGTTCAAGGGGCTCCATATCAGGTTTTCGCCCGCCTCGTCCATCTTGTACTCGAAGAAGAAGATATTCTTCTGCGTGATGCTGAGGCCGGCGAGGGGAACGACCCGTTTTTCTCCTTTGTATTTCGGCTTTTCGAACCAGTAGCACTTCTTCGGCTCGCCCTTCGTGAGACTGAACGGGTAGGTTAATACTGGCCAGGCGAAGAAACCGTCCCTCATCACGAAGAAAGTAAAAAATTCACTGAGCGCAGGCTGAACGAGGAATTCGGCGCCGGATTTTTTCAGCTTCTTCGTCCAGACCTTTTCATCCGTCCTGATCGCCATATTACTGATAAGGCGGATCGATTCTTTGTGGAGCTTGAGCTCGTGAAAGATTTCCAGGAGGTTTTCGGAGAGATCGCTCGAGAGGTCCATGCCGAGTGAGAGCGCTTCACGCGCCTGTGCCAGGGCCGTGGCGGTATCCTGCAGGGCCCATTTGCTGCTCGCCGCAACGGCAGTCAGTTCTCCTCTGAGACGTTGGACGTTCGGGATCTCGTATACTCCGAGGAAGGTTTCACCTCCCAACAGGATTTTCTTCGAATCCTGATTCACCTGATGGGTACGGTTGGCAACGTTTGGTATCCGAAGCAGTTCCGATCCCGTTGGAATATCGAGAAGTGACGTGCCGTCTATGTGATTGATCAGGAAGTATTTTTCCTTGAGCAGCCGATAAACCTGCAGTTGTGTAACGGTGTACTTTTCCGTCCACCGGGTCCGGAGCGACTTGATGTTGAAAACAGAGAACTCGTTCGGAACACGGTAAATGGCAAAATCCTCTGATTTCTTATTGTACGCGATGAGGACTTCTTCGTTGTCCATCGTGTATATCGGCTTTGTGCCCTTGAATATCTTGAGCCCGCTGTTGCCGAAATGGATGAGGGTATCTCCCTTCCAGAAGGTGTCTACCAGATCTGATTGGAGGATATACGTTGCACCGACACACGATGAGGTGCTGTGCACGATGCGGGCCCTGTCACCCCTGATTTCGTATATCCTCAAGCTATCGCTGTCACTCTCGGCGAACCATTTGCCCGATTCATCGAAATCGATCCTTTTTGTCCAATGATTAATATTTAGACGACGGGGGAGTCGTATCGTTCTCAGGTCGTAATCCTGTCTGCTGATTTTTCGCAGTGTGTAGAGGGTATCGTTACGTACCGCGGTGAGCTTCTCGAACGGCTTTGTCTTATAATAGTCGTACTCGCTTATCTCAAATGGGAGTGTAAGAAGCAACCGTTTCTCCCACGATCCGACCTCTATGGAGTAGAGCTTATCACGATCGATGAATTTCCATTCGTTGTCTCCTCTGTTGAAGTGGCTCTCGGTGTACATATTTGCCCCTACATTGGTCACTTCGAAGTCGTGAAGTTCCCTGACGATACCTGCTGCGGGATCGAAAACGGAGAGTTCCCATCCCCGCGGTCCCTTTTCCCACAGCTCCCATACATCCGCATCGATAAGGCGGGGACACTCGAGCCGTTCGATCTCCGGACGTGCAATGGTTCGTTCTGTTTCCGGATTCCCCTTCTCGAACCAGGCGATCCGGTATCCGAGATAGTTTTTTCTGTCGAGATAGGAAACGGTGTAGTTTGTGCTGTGCGTGCTGCTGAAGATGTTGAACGGCGCATAATCGAAAACACGAACGAGATTATCTGATGCCGGATCGTATATCTCGATCCGGTTCAACTTGCTCTG
>CBDUQN010000135.1:0-5212 GCA_965369375.1 uncultured bacterium
CCCGCGCAGATCGCCGCGAACAGTGCTGTGAGAATGATCGTTTTGGTGCGTGGTGGTAGCTTCATTGGATAGGCGCGAATTTCTGGATTCTCGAATTTCTCGAATCGATCATGAAAATGGCACCGGTACGGCCGATTGCGACACCTTCCGGCCTGTCGAACTCTCCCTCACCGATTCCGCCGCTTCCGAGAAGTGTAACAAAAGTGCCGGTCGATGTAAACTTTTGAAGGCGGTCGTTGCCGTAATCGATGACATAGACGTCTCCTGCTTCGTCGGCAGCGATGGCAATCGGGCAGTTGAAGAGCCCTTCGGCGGTTCCGTAGGCGCCCCACGAATCCAGATATGCGCCTTCACTCGAGAATCTCTGAACCCGGTTGTTCCGGCATCCGGCCACGTAGATATTACCGTAGTTATCGGCGGCGACCCCTCTCGGTGTGTCGAACTGACCCGGTCCACTCCCCTGCTCGCCCCATCCGGTGATGTAGACGCCCTCCGATGAGAATTTCTGCACTCTGTGATTTCCGGTGTCCACGACATAGATGCTACCGCCCGGACCTGCGACGATACCGGTCGGCGATTCGAACTCTCCCGGGCCGTTTCCCCGGTTTCCCCAAGAAGTGACAAACGCCGTGTCGGGCGCGAACTTCTGTATACGGTGGTTACCACTGTCGGTGACGTAGATATAACCGGCGCCGTCCACCGTCACACCGGTGGGGAGAACGAACTGTCCGTCACCCAGCCCCTCCCTGCCCCATTTGACGATAAATGTACTGTCCGGTGCGAATTTCTGTATCCGGCTGTTCCTGCTGTCAGCCACGTAGAGGTTGCCATCGGTGTCTGTTGCGGCTCCGCGGGGATATGAGAACTGGCCGGGCCCTGAGCCTTCGGTTCCCCATAGGGTCTCGAATATGTAGGAATCGGTAGCGTAGGGGCCCGTTCGTATCGTCGTATCGTAGAGTACGTCTGCCGGGGTGTACGGTCCCGGCCCCGATCCGAAACAATCTGGGCGCAACTGGCAGGTTCCCGAATATCCGCCGGTGATCGTCCAATCCCAAACCGGCGGCGTCGCGGTATGAGCGGAGAATCCGGTATATGCGCGGTTGTCTACAGCAGCCGCGCATTCCCCGTACAGCTCTACGTTGAGTCGGGGGATGATGTGAAGTAGCAAGCCGCTCGTCTCTGCGTAATCGATGCAGCTAAGGGGGCCGGCGTCCAATGAGGGTTTGATCTCCCCGATATCGGTCCAGGTGCCGCGAGAGTAGTCAGCTCCCAGTTTCAGATCGTATTCGCCGCTGAAGCTGTTTGCGCAGTCTCCCACATAGGAGCCCGAGAACTCATATGCGATTCTAAGCTCGAGTTCGATGATCATTGTGATCGGGACGATCCCCATCCGGCCCACGAGCCTGTTACGTACAGTAGCGATGCGCATCTCTCCACCCGTTGATACCTCCGAGGGGATAACGGCGGTGATCGCGCAGGAGTAGGATAGTAAGCCCTCTGTGACGGAGCGGAATACCGTGACGGCATTGTCCATTAATCCCAGGCCTAGAGTGATGGCCGGATTGAACTCGACATAGCCCTCATCGATCATGATCGATGCAGGCAGCCCCTCGATCTCCCGCTCGAAGAGTGTGAGTCCGGAGAGGTCGATTCCGCCGCTTGTGAGAACCGCGCCGGGAGCGAGATCGATGCTGCCCTTTGCTTTTGTGATCTGCAAGGAACCGAAACCGACAGAAGAGACGAACTCCGTACCGCCCGAGATGACAGCGTCTGTGAGCTGACTGCGCGTGGTGTGAAGAATCATCCTGCCGGCGGCTGTCTCGACCCCTGTGACGAGGCGCACATACCCCTCCCCTTCGGAGCCGATCAGAATATCGCCAACCTCGATATCGAGGGGATATTCCACGATAGAAAACACATAGGTCGAATCCTCGATCTGTTCGAGTGTCATCGGGCTGTCATCGCCGATTATGACCACGTTCCGTTCCAGCCGTACCCATGAGGATACTGCGGAAGGAGCGGTCGGGCTCTCCCCGTCGCAGCCGGAGACCGTTACACCAACGAGGATGGCGAGAACGGCCAGTGTTACGTATCTGAGATACTTCACGTTCATTGCGCTTTCGCTATACCCCATTCCTCGAATACGACCCGTACGATGCTGTCTACGGCTGCCCGTTCGAAGAACCAGAGAGGGAATCCGAAGTGAAGACTCGGCGCCGCGACCGCAAGGCCCGATGCCACCTGGGGTACGACATCCTCGTGTCTCGTCACCCAGAGCGCGATAGTGCAGTCGTTGAGGACCGAGTACTCGCTCTTTGCCTTCATGCGGTAGATCGGATGGAAGCAGTACTGCGAGATCTCGCCCTTTCGCTGCATCCAGTATTCGGGATCGTAGACCTCGACGTATGTGAATCCGCCCACTATGCCGGTCGAATCGGGATCGAAGTACCTGCCCGGCTGTATGATCTCTTCCCAGAGTTCGAGGCGGGAGGGAAGGCCGTGGTGTGACGTGGTGTATCGGTCCGTCTCATCTCGATATGCATGCGTCATGACGTCGAAATGGTACGGATACCGGTAGGGCATGTCGTCGTCATCCCGAAGCGAGCCCTGCACCTTGTCCAGCATCGTGACGCAGTAGTCATTATAGGGAAAGCTCAGGATTCCACTCGGATCCCCGTCGCAACGGTCGGAGTTGCCGGTGAGCTCGCACTCGATGGACATCGGAAAGACCCTCGCCTGCGGGGCGAGCATGGCGGAGAGCCCGCCGTCCAGGTCGCTGCGTCCGAGCGTCCAGAGGTGTCCTCCCTTCATCAGGAAGATGGGGAGGTAATTGACCGCGAGCCGGCTGTCCTGGCCGATATCGCTCTCCGGTGTGAAGTAGATCAGTGCCGGCCAGGCGCAATCAGAGGCGTTGTATGTCCAGATGATGTTCTTGTAGTTGCCGATCTCGTCGATGGACGGCGGCCGCAGGCTATTCTGCTGCGTGTCGTACACATCGAGAATGGGATCGAAGCCTTCGGCCCTCGTACAGATATCGGTCCAGAAGAGATCGTGTTGCGCCTCGGTCGGTATTGCCCAGATAGTCTGGGTGAAATTGGCCGAGGGGAAGTCGTCGACCCAGAGAAGGTTTCTCTCCATCGGCCAGGGAATGACGGTGATCTCGACTCCGCCCCTCGTTACCTTGCCTGCCTGATCGATCGCCTCTATGTAGAGGGTGTGGACTCCCGCGTGGAATGTAGTCTCGATCGAGCTCGTGCAGTTGGAGAGATAGGGCGCGTCCCATGCTTCGAAGTCGGGTATGTCCCATCCGTACCGGTATCCGGCGATCTCGCCTCCGTACGAGCTGGCGTCGGCGATCCATTTGAAAGTGAGCGGCACGCCGGGGGGCAGCTCCCGCTCCAGGGGGAAGAGGGATATGCCGATGAACTTATCTCCCCTGAGGATCGGTTCGTAGAGTTTCAGCGTCGGCCCGACAGGATTGGTAACGCCGAATTTCCGCGCGTTGATCTGTGTGCTGAAGGCTGTCGTAACCTGCTCCTTGTCATCCATCGCCTGGACGGCGAATATGTGGTACCTGCCGAGCGTTACCTCCTCGTCATCGCCGATGATCGTCATCTGGCCCGATCCGTCTGGAGCGTCGAACGGCTTCCATCCGGACCACCGGTCCGCATACCGCCAGGGATTGTTGTTCATGTCGCCGAGCAGGTTGAAACCGGGGTTGTATTCTCCTGTCGTATCGATGATCTGGGTGAAGATATGCCTGACGTGGCTTATCAAGGTTCCATCCCCTTCGCGCCACCGGAAGATCGTGTACTGGGAGTAGAAGGGGGTGTTCACCGAAGTGGAGGGCTGCTCGATCACAACGTATGGCTCGGGCAGCTGCGGAGTCGGCTGAACCGACGATTCGTTGCAGGCTGGGAGCGCCGATAAAAAAAGCGCTCCCAGGAGGTATGTGCCGGTCGCAGTGCGCATGGACGGGTATTCCTCGTTAGTGGGGCGGGCTACTGTAGTATACGCGGATAGTAAGCGGATTTCCACAAAAGAGAGCTAAGCCTCTTGCCGGCACTTTTCAAAAAAACAGGATAACGATGATTTTCGGCTGACGGGACGATTATATCGGAAGGGGATAGTTCTCTTGATGTACCAGTGAGGATAAAAAGAAACAGGGGAGATGCATTTACAAAAGATGTCTTGTGCAATTCCCCTGCTCCGCGCTTCTGGATTGTTACGGGAAGTATATGAATACGGACCCCTCATGTCTATAAGGTGGATATACTAATTTTTAGATCGATGATTCAGGTGTTAAGGCATTAGTTCTTTTGAAATTGTGCCGCTCCCGGCCGCGTCCAAAAAACAGGCCCTCGTCGCTCCATTTCGAAGCTCGATTCCACACACATCAAAATGAGTTTCCCGTTACGGGTCTTTTTTAGTGCTTGTTGTTATTCATACAAGAGGGGGCTGGAATGCAGCGCTATAAATCGGTTGTGACTCTCGGGCTGCTGTTGATTGCCGTTTTTCTCTTCTTTGCGCCGGCATTCGCCGAGCATCCATGGGTCGAGGGCCGCGGTAAGGGAAATAACGCGGAGGACCTGCTCGACGAGCATCCATGGGTCGACCATCCAGGCAAGGGCCGAGGTGGAGCGGCAGAGGGCCTCGACTGGATGACTTATCTCCGTTCATGCTTGCGCTGGCTCTACAGGTAATTGCTGCTTGACAGCTGTACATGTTTTAAAATATCTCGCGCTCACCCGGATGTACGAGTGAGCGCGATTTTTATTAGCGGTGCACTATCGAGCGGCTCTGCACATTTTCTTATCGATGCGCCGCCGGCCTAAATTGGAGCGAGAGCCGTTACCGCAGCAGCAACATCTTCCTGATTTCGGTTTGTTTTCCCGCTTTAAACCGAAGGAAATAAACGCCCGAGGATACTTGCTTGCCGTGCGTATCCTTGCCGTCCCATGTGGCCTCTTTGTTTCCTTGTTCAAGATGCTCATCTACGAGCACATGTACCAGGCGACCTGTTACGCTATATACGGCTATCTTCACGTCAACCGCGTATGGCAGGTAGTATTTGATATTTGTCGACGGATTGAACGGATTCGGATAATTTTGGTAAAGTGTGAGAGGCAGCTCCGGCACGGTAACCGGATCCGTTTCGAAGAGAAGCCACCTGTCGTCCTCGATCTCAAATTCGACGCGATATGTATACGCC
>CBDUQN010000136.1:0-4788 GCA_965369375.1 uncultured bacterium
AGGTATATACGAGGGACGGCGGCCGGTGCGCGTATGTGGGTACTAATGGGAAGCGGTGTCCGGAGGACCAGTATCTTCAGGTAGATCATATTGTCCCCTTTGCCAGGGGAGGGAAGAACACGGCCGAAAATCTGAGATTGCTCTGTCCGAGTCATAATATGCTATTAGCGGAACATGCTTTCGGGAAAGATCATATGAGCCAGTTCAGACAGAGAGAATGAGTGGGTTTAAGAGGGGAAATATTAATCGGTTACTGCAAAAGAGGTAATGACCCGATTATATTTTGCCGCCCAAATTCATTTTGTATCATCGCTTGAAATGAGCATGAAAAATGACTATAGTCTTTCATACCTCAGGGTGGGAGCTTAACTCAGTTGGTCAGAGTGCTACCTTCACACGGTAGAAGTCACAGGTTCAAATCCTGTAGCTCCCACCAGGTTCTTGATTATCACAAACTACATTCGCATTGATGAATTTGCCTATAACTTCAAATAGTGTAGATCCGTTAACGTTATTGAGGTTATTGCACGATTGTGATATGATATAAGCATATAATTCTCCAATAAAAACAAAGGAGATGTAGCTATGCAACGATGGATAATATCTTCGACGCTTTTATCCGCTATCTTACTTATTGCGGGAATGGTGCTCTATGCACAGTGGATCGATGATGGCATACCTATCTGCACGGAATCGGGGAATCAGTTCTATCCCAGGCTCATCTCTGATGGGGCTGGGGGGGCGATCATAGTATGGGATGATCTTCGCGGCGGCGATTATGACGTCTACGCGCAGGCTGTCGATGCGGATGGGCATGTTCGATGGACATTGAACGGCCTTCCTATCGGCACGGGAACGGGTGCGCAGGGGTCGGCGCGGATCGTCTCCGACAATGCGGGCGGCGCCTTTATCACCTGGTATGACAGCGGTGACATCTACGCCCAGCGTGTGAGCGCAGGCGGGACGATTCAGTGGACGCCCAATGGTGTGGCGGTATGTGCGGCCTCTGGGGCTCAGAGCGCCCCCGACATCGTATCGAACGGCGCGCGCGGGGCGATCATCGCATGGATGGACCTGCGCGGCGGTGATTACGACATCTACGCCCAGTATATCGACGCCAATGGGATCGCTCAATGGACAACCGATGGAGTCGCCGTCCGGGAGGCATCATACAACCAGATCGAACCCAAGCTGGCGCCGGACGGCGCCGGAGGCGCGGTAATCGTCTGGGAGGATGATCCCGACTACTCGAGTGATATCTACGCGCAGCGTATCGATTCGGTCGGCGTTATCCAATGGGCCTCGAGCGGTGTTACTATCTGCACCGCCTCAGGCAGGCAGGAGGAAAACCGGATCGCCACTGATGGTTTCGGCGGCGCCATCATCACCTGGGAGGACGCCCGCGGCGGAACCGAGAAGGTTTACGCCCAGCGGGTGAGCGCCGGCGGTACTGTCCAGTGGGCGGCGAACGGAATCGCCGTCTGCCTCGCATTAGGGGCTCAGTATCTGCCGCAGATCGCCCCGCTCGGTGGCGGTGAGTCGATAGTGACGTGGGAGGATAATCGAAACAGCTCGCAGGATATTTTTGCCCAGAAGATCAGCAGTGCCGGCGCCCTGCTGTGGACATCCAATGGTGCCGCGGTGTGCATCGCTTCGCAGAATCAGCTGTATCCGAAGATCGCATCGAACAGTTCCGGTGAAGCAGTTTTCACATGGAGGGACCTGCGCGACGACGCGGATGATATTTACACGCAAAAGCTCGATGCGAATGGAAGAGTTATGTGGGGCATTTTTGGCCAACTCGTCTGCGGCGCGGCGGACGGCCAGCACGATCCCGAGATCGTATCAGACGGCGATGGTGGAGCTTTCATCGCATGGTGCGATTATCGACCATCGATCGGCACCGACATCTATGCCCAGCGCGTCTACCAAGACGGCTACAGCGGCGTACTGCGGCCCGAAGTAGTTGCCACGTCGCCACAGCGAAACGAGCTGGATGTATCAACAGCCGCCGATATAACGGCGACATTCGATCTCGATATGAACGCCGCAACGATCAACAGCTCGACCTTCGTTGCGACGGGGCATTTTACGGGGTATCGCTCGGGGATAATCAGCTATTTCGGGGGAGCCAAAACTGCGGCATTGTATCCCGATGCGAATTTTCACGTCGGTGAAATCGTCACGGCAACACTGACGATTGGTATTGAATCCATGACAGGCGCACACCTCGCCACCGGGTATTCATGGTCCTTTACCGTAGAAGCTGAAGACGCTCCGGGAGCATTCGGTCCGTGCGCCTTCTATGCGGCGGGTGACGGGTCGAGATCGGTCTGCGGGGGTGATCTCGATGATGACGGGGACATCGATCTGGCAACGGCTGATGTAAATTCGGACAGCGTATCGATCCTGCTGAACATGGGAGGCGGCGTGTTTGCTTCCTCGATAAGCTACTCCGTCGCTCACAGTCCCTATATCGTGCGTGCCGGTGATCTCGACGGCGATGGCGACCTCGATCTCGTGACGGCTAACCTGAACTACAATGAAATATCGGTTGTACTGAATGATGGAAACGGATCGTTCTCGGGTCTCGAAACTTACAATACCGATACCGCCCCCTTCGACGTTTTTCCCGCCGATCTCGACGGCGATGGCGACCTCGACCTGACCGTAGCGAGTTATTACTCCGCAACGGTAACGATTTTTCTAAACGACGACGGCGTCTTCGATCTGGATGCCGATTACGCCACCGGAGCAAATCCACGGGCCGTGCTCGTGGCCGATCTAGACGGTGATAACGATCTCGATATCGCGACCGCCAATTATTTCCCTGACAGCGTAACGGTGCTCTTGAATAACGGCTCGGGCGAATTCTTCACGCGCGCCGATTATGCCGCGGGCGACGGTGCGGTGTCGATAGCCGCGTCGGATCTCGACGGCGACGGGGATCTCGACCTCGTGACGGTGAATTACTACGATAACGATCTCTCGGTGCTGCTCAATACGGGCAGCGCCGTTTTCCTTCCACCCGTGAAGTACAGTGCCGGTGTTCGGCCGTTCACGGTCACAACCGCCGATATCGAAGGCGACGGCGATCAGGATCTTATGATCGCCAACAGCATATCGGACTATATCTCGGTTCTGCTCAACAACGGAAACGGCACCTTTGCCCCACATGTGACATACGCGGCCGGCGATAATCCGTATTCGGTCTTTCCGGCCGATCTCGACGGTGACGGTGATATTGATTGCGCAGCCGCGAACAGGGACAGCGACAATGTATCGGTGTTCTTGAACCTCAACGCAAAGAGTGTAACCATGCCCGTTGCAACGGCCGGCGTGGACATTTTCTTTGTTTCTGATTCCGATACCCTGGCGGTAATGAACTTCGCTTCCGAAGCGCTGGATAGCGTGACGGTAAGCGCCTATATCGGAGAGTTGCCTCCGAATATCCTCTTGGGAAGTTATTGGATCCTGCGCCACTTCGACATAACGCCGTACCCGGCCGATGCGATCTTCGAAGCGGATCTTACCCTCTTTTATGAACAGGAGGAATTCGACTCCTCGGGTCTCGCCTATGAATCGGAACTCGGACTCTACCGCTACAACGATGTGGACTCACTGTGGGAGTTCCAGGGCTGCGTGCTCGACACGATAGGAAACTCCGTTACCTGCAGCGGGATCGATAAATTCTCTCTTTGGGCCTTGACCGATTCAAAGAACGCCGTAGCCGTGCCGGATTTTGTTGGAATCCCGACGGCGGCCCTTTATCAGAATTATCCGAATCCTTTCAATCCCCACACGCGGATCGAATATGCCGTGCACCGTAATTGTCATGTTCGACTCTCGATCTACAATGTCCAAGGTCAACGCGTGGTGACCTTGATCGATGAGAGACAGGAAGCCGGATACAAATCACTGCACTGGAATGGGACGAATCAGCACGGGCTACGGGTCGCAAGCGGCATCTACTTCTATCAGCTTCGGGCCGGAGATTACATAGAAACCAGGAAAATGATCCTTTTGAGATGAGTGCGGTCTTTTTTCTTCGATTAATCCTATATACTATTCCATGGACGCATTATGACCGGCTGTTGACATATTATAGTTGACTGTTATGCTTGGCGGACCCAACAAAGGAGAGAAGGTTCGCATGAAATTAAAATACCCGCTGCCCGATGACCGCACGTATGAACAAATAAAGAATCACTACGAGGTCGAAAAGGCGATCGCGGAGCGTCTTAAGAACAGCAGCAGAGAGGGAAGAAAACAGATTTTTAAAAGCATGTACGACGAGCTCTTCGATAAGGTTCCTGATCATCCGAGGCTCGTATACAGGGATGACAAAAAAAATATTCAGGAAGCAAGCGCCAAGACCTTTGAAATCATAGAGAAGTTTGTCGATGAGAACACGATCTTCGCCGAGTTCGCGCCCGGCGATTGCAATTTTGCCTATTTTGCATGCGGCCGTGTTAAAAAAGTATACGCGATCGATATCTCCAAGCAGAGTAGTGGTGCGCGTGAAAAACCGGAAAATTTCTCACTTATAATATATAACGGCTACGATCTCGACATGCCCGACGGTTCGGTCGATGTTGTTTTCAGCGATCAGCTGATCGAGCATCTGCATCCCGAGGATGTCGAACATCATTTTGATCTGGTAAAGAGGATCCTGCGAAAGGGTGGGCTTTATATTTTCAGGACGCCGCACGCTTATTTCGGCCCCTGGGATATCTCGAGATATTTCTCCGACGAACCGGAAGGATTTCATCTGAAAGAATGGACATA
>CBDUQN010000137.1:0-4740 GCA_965369375.1 uncultured bacterium
GCTTCGCAAGCAGGGCACACTGCTTCGCAGGCGAGGGATAATCGGACGTACGCATCCCGGTCAGGCACGGGTGCGCGGGAACAACTCTACAGAAATTCGAGCTATCGAAAAGATACCGCCCCGCTTCTCCTGCTCGCATACCTTCTCGGGCCCTTCGCTATCTTTGTCACGCGCGAGGGAAGAAAGAGCAAGTTCTGGCTCTCGGCCGCAATCGGTTCCGGCATCGCGACGGCGATTCTCCTTACCATGTGGAGGTCCATATCCGCATGGCTCGAAGCGGGCAGCGCTTCGAACCTCCTGTTGATCGTTCTTACGAGTTTCGTGGTTCTCGCCGCGGTAACCACCTGGGTTCGCGCCGTTCTGCTTATCGGGCGCTACAGTAATATAATCGTACCGAACCTACCGTCGTGGATCCGACAGTCGTGGATGACTGGTACACTCGGCCTCATCGTGCCCGGTCTCGGTCTCTTCATTGCGGGGCGCGTGAAGCGTGCCGCGATCGCGCTCTGGGTAGTGGGGACAGCGCTCCTGTCGATCTTCATCCTCTCGAACGCTTCGTTGCTCTGGGACGGGAATCAAGGAAGTGGATCCGCAGTGATCGCGAGCCGGACACTCGAGTATATGCTCCTCGCGCTCGGCGCCATCAGTCTGATCGGAGCCTTGACCTGGATCGTTCAGGCGCTCGATGGGGCCCGCCTTGCGGGAAATCGCTCAAATCAGAACAACCGTGTTCAGGGAAATGTGATCGCGATCGCGCTGCTTGTGGCAATAATCATCTTCTCCGTGATGTCCGAGCCCGCTACGATCGCAAAGACTCTCGACCGTTTCGCCGTCTCGAAACATCTCGAAGGCTATCAGGTCATTCCGCTCTGCATGGCGCGAACGGCGATTCGTCTCGATCCCTCACAACCCGAATACGTGATGCGCGCTGCCATGTTCTACGAGGACCTCGGTGAGCAGCAGACCGCCCGTATCATGCGTGAAGAGCTGGTTGAGCGGTGGGAGCCATGCGTGAGTGTGGCGAAACAGCACAACTCGCGTGGCCGCGTCGGCGCTCATTCCTCGCTGCGGGGAAACGTCGGGATATCGAGCAGGATGAAAAAGAGGATCGAAGAGGAATGGGTGAGCTCATGGGACAGGATCATGGCATTTTACGGTTCACTCGCAATCGCGGCCGAAGATAAAGAATCCACGGATGAGCGGTCAACGGATGAACAAAGCACGGATGAGTGATCCACGAATGATCGGTCTGCAGATGAACGATCACCGGAGGAGCGATCCACGGATGAACAATCTGCGTATGCGCCGTCCACGGATTGAGAGATCACGGGTGAACGGCCCATGGACTGAGGTTCCCCGGACGGGCGGTTCGGCTGCGATAATAACGATGTACGGCAAGTGGTTTTCTGAAAATAGAATGACCGGCTCGCAGCATCATTAGCAGCGGGCCGGTCTGCGTCCCCGGTCCGAACGTTTCGCGAACCTTTCTCTAAATCTGCTACTCCTCCTTGACGATTGCTTTGATCTTTTCGATCATGGCTGGATCGTTCAGTTGTTCATCTGTGTAGTCATGTACTTCTTTTGCGTGTTTTGCGATTTGTGTCATCAGCTCTTCTTCTGTTTCAGCTCTTGCCACAAAATCACATTCGACCCCTGTATCTTTGCAAGCTATTGTCAATGCCATCTGTATTCACCTCCCTTTAAGCAGAACTCGAAGAACCAGCATGCCCTTTTTTCAAGATTTAGTCTATTAATCTTACAAGATTCTGACCTGCCTCTAGTTTGTACCGCCTTTTCCTCCCCGGTTTGGACGTTTCGCGAACCTTTCTGGTCAAATTCCTGATAGTCAGATAAATTAACCTGTTTGGCCTTAGTGCGTTGTGTTTTCGCGGATGTCCGCGTACGGCTTCGATTTGCCGCAGCCGCGCTGATCGTGAAGCACGATGAGAAACTTTTCGGGATTGAAGAAGCGGCGGTAGCAGGAGGAGCTCCTGCCGCCGGGACCGCCGTGCAGAACAAAGACGGGTTTTCCATCGGGATTTCCGCTGAATTCGTAATAGATGGAATGGATATCTGAAACCTCGAGATGTCGCGCCTGGTACGGTTCGATTTTGGGCCATAATTCGGCCGCATCTGCGTAAACCGTCGCATAGCATACGAGCAGAAAGAAAAGTGTGAATAACAGGGATTTCTTCATCGTTCGATTCCTCTCTTCACGTTCACATCTCCTTTGATGGGTGACCCTTAGGAGAATCCAGCTGTCGGACTTATGGTCGTTTTGTATACCATCAGTTTATCGTTGTCAGTATTTTTATATGAGAAAAATGGTTCCGCGGCTGAAAAATCGCCAACAGAACGATCAGCATGGTATTTTATATGCAAGGTGACGTTTCCGGAGCATAGCACGAGGGACTTCACGGCGATATATCAAAAAGGGGATTCAATCATGAAGAGGCGCACGCGGATCGCGTTGGGAATATGTGTCTTGGCGCTCATTTTTGCATTGCCGCTCGCGACGGGGAAGCTGTCGGGCGACAATCGGATGGACGAAGCTGCGCGGTCGGCTCGAGAGGGGATTGACAGGCAGATGCCCGGCCCCCAGCGGCCGGAATCCGATATCAGGGATGGGCAGGGATTCATTCCGCCGCCGATGGATCTCGGCCACCTGCGGTCTTCGCGCGCGCGTCTTCGGGCGCCGCTCCAGCCACCCATCGCCTGGGACTGGCGAACCCTCGGCGGTTTAACTTCGGTAAAGAACCAGAATCCATACGGTACCTGCTGGGCGTTTGCCGCACTCGGCGATCTCGAATCGAAGGTCCTGATCAATAACTGGCTCACGAGGGACTATTCGGAGTACAATATCGTTTCCTGCGCCGGAAATCATTTCTACGACTTGTACGGATACAGTTGCAATACAGGCGGGAATGCATGGATAGCCGTCAGCTATCTTGCGCAGCTCGGCGCGGTCGAGGAATCGTGCGATCAATATCCGGGAACGTGCCCGGCATTATCCTGCTCGAATCCGTCCTGCTATTACCAGATGAGTGTCAGGGAATGGCGCGTAATTACGGGTAGCGTCGTTACCCCCGGCGACGAGTACTATATCAAGGATGCCATCGTGCACTACGGCCCGGTCTACACGGCGATGTACAGCAGCTGGGCCGAATTCCAAAACTACGATACCGATACCTGCCTGACATATTCCGGCACGGAGGAGACCGACCACGCCGTGTTGATCGTCGGCTATAACGATACGCTGTGCGGCGGTGCCTGGATCGTCAAGAACTCGTGGGGCACATCGTGGGGCGACAACGGGTACTTCTACATCGAGTATGGGGATGCGCGTATAGGTTCATACGCGAATGTTATCACCGATCACCGCTACTACAACGAAATGGAGAAGCTCTACTTCTACGATGACTACGGGTACAATTATTATGCGGGGTGGGCTGATGACACCGACTGGGGGATGGTGGAGTTCACACCGGTCTGGAGCGGCGAGTTGTACGCCATCGAGATCTGGACGACGTCGAATCCGTGCAACTACCGTATCATCATCTACGACGATTTCACCGGTGGCTCGCTTCAGAACGTGCTCGCCGGCCCGATCGACGGAGCGCTGCAGGAATCGGGGTACTACAGTATCGATCTGCCCGCGGCGATAGATCTATCGCGGAATAATCCGGTCTACATCGCGGTGCGATACAATACGCCCGGTTTTCAGTACTGCCTGCCCCTCGATCACTACGGTCCGATGGAGACGAACAAGTCCTGGGCGAGTAACGACGGCTCCGTGTGGATCGCCGAGGATCTGGGCGATGCGGGATACGGAGATCTCGGGATCCGCGGGCGCGTCCGGCCGGAGTGCAATTTCAATATTCCCCAGCTCGATATAGAGATCATCGGCACAGAGGTGGTGCAGATAGGAATACAGCAGTTCAACAGGTTCTGGGTCGAGGTGGTGAATCGCTCTGTGATCCCGGATGTCATGCTCGAACCGGCGCCCGATATCTGGCCCTATTCGCCGACTAATTCACGCGGGCATTTGGAATTGTTCGACGCTTTCAACTACCAATCGCTAGGCACATTCGATGAGATCACCTCTCCCGACGATCTCGACAGCCTCTACTTCGATGTCTGGACGGCGCTTCAGCCGCCCGATTCGATCCTGCTCCTGCTCGCCGACGAACGCTGCTTCGTGAGCTACGGCTCTGACGTTCCCCGCGTGCCGTCGCTCTCGTGCGGGCGGCCCGTGATCGCCATAGCGGGCTATGAGGAGATTTCGTACGCCGATTCCTTGTGGCGGATCCGCGTAATGCTCGAGAATGCGGGCCCCGGCATCGCCTACGACGTATCGGGTACGATGAGCCACGGCCTCCCATGGCTCACGATTCCCGATCCTTCTGCGTACTATGGGAACATGCCGTTCGGTGCAACTTCCGACGGCGGTGGTGATACCTATATGCTGGACCTCTCCGATTCTCCCGGCGATACATTCTCTGTTTCACTCACCGTCACCTGCATGGATGTGTGCAACGCGCCGTTTCAGTCGCTCCTCTATCTCCACCTCAATCGCGCGCTGATAGGTTTGGAGACACCAGAGGTCAGCGCGTTCAGGCTCGTTCAGAACTATCCGAATCCCTTCAATCCGACGACGACGATACGATACGACATCCCCGTTTCGTGTTTGGTGAGCATACGAATCTACGATGTCAATGGAAGATTGATCCGCACACTAGA
>CBDUQN010000138.1:0-4694 GCA_965369375.1 uncultured bacterium
CCCCTACAGCGTCAAACCCCCATCCGCCACTATCGTTTGCCCCTGAATCCACTCCGCCTCGTCCGAGAGCAGAAAAGCGATGATCGATGCAATCTCCTCCGGTCTGGCGATTCGGTGCGCAGGTGTCCGCTCTATCCAGTCTCCGAGGATCTTTTTCCGGTCGGGGAAAAAGTCGAGGGACCTCGTTTCAACGGGACCGCCGGAGACGGCGTTGACATTTATGTGCTTCGACGCGAGCTCGAGCGCAAAGTATCGTACGAGCGTTTCGAGCGCCGCTTTGCTGGCACCGACGGCCGCGTAGCCTGGGAGGCAGGTGAAACTGCCGATAGACGATATGGCGACTATCTTTCCGCCCGATTCGGAAAAGAGCTTGATCGCCTGCTGTACACAGAGCATGAACGCGCGCGCGTTTGTATTGAGCGCGCGGTCCCAGCCGAATTTCCCGATTCTCTCGGCGGGACCGAGCACGCCGGATACCGCGTTTGAAACAAAGCAGTCGAGACCGCCGAAGGATTCCTTGACCGCTCTGAACATCGCCTTGATCTCTTTCGGTTCCGTGATATCAGCTTTTATCGCGAGCGCTTTTGAACCTAATTTCTCGATTTCAGCGGCCGTTTCGGCCGCCTTCTCTTCGTCCTTTACGAAATTGATTGCACAATCCGCTCCCTCCGACGCGAGTCGTAGTGCAGCGGCGCGTCCGATTCCTCTCGATCCTCCGGTGATCAATACCCTCTTGCCCTTGAAGCGCATCATTTCGCCTCCTACCATCCCGGTTCGGCCTCCTCGCCTTCCAGGAATTTCAGGGCGTCGATACCGGCCATGCACCCGCTTCCCGCCGCGGTTATCGCCTGCCGGTAGCGGACATCCTTGACATCGCCTGCGGCGAATACCCCCGGCACGGATGTATTCGTATTGTTCTTCGTTACGATGTACCCCTTCTCATCGGTTTCGACCTTTCCCTTGAATACCCCCGTTGAGGGCTTATGGCCTATCGCAATAAAAACCCCGTCCACGGGAAGCTCCTTTTTTTCTCCCGTCTTTACGTTTATGAGAAGCACGCCTGTGACCTTGTTCTGTTCGGCACCGAGTATCTCCTCGACGACGGAGTCCCATTCGAACGCAATCTTTTCGTTATCGAGCGCCTTCTTCTGCATCGTTTTCCCTGCACGGAGTTCGTCCCGGCGGTGTATGATCGTTACCTTCTTGGCGAAGCGCGTGAGGAACGTGGCTTCTTCGATCGCCGCATCCCCACCACCGACAACGGCAACCTCCTTGTCGGCGAAGAAGAAACCGTCACACGTGGCACATGCGGAAACGCCCTTGCCGCGGAGCTTCTCTTCGGATTCGATTCCGAGCCACCGTGCCGATGCGCCGGCTGCGATGATGAGTGTGCGTGTTTCGATCGTTTCCGAGCCGATCGTGAGCTTGAAAGGCTGGCTGTCGAGTGTTGCCTCAGTTACATCACCCGCTTTGAACTCCGCGCCGAACCTGCCTGCCTGCTCCTTCATCCTGCCCATGAGCTCCGGGCCCTGTATCCCTTCGGGGAATCCGGGGAAGTTTTCCACTTCGGACGTGATCATCAGTTGCCCGCCTGCGCTCATGCCTTCTACGACGAGTGTCTTGAGCTCCGCGCGGCTTGTGTAGATCGCAGCGGTAAGCCCCGCGGGGCCCGATCCGATAATCGTTACATCATACATTAATTCCCTCCTGTATTATTCTCCATTATATATATGGATACAAAGCGCTTTAATTCCCCCCGTTGCGATATTCTCTATTTTATATAAGCAATCAGGTCATTTGTGCAAGGGTTAGTCGTTCGGAATTGAATACCGGCTCCGTTTTTGTTATCCTCACAACGGTTCTGAGGAGGTATATATGGGAGGTATATATGCCGGCAAATCTTCCTCCGCAGTATTTCGATGCGGAGAAGGAATACAAGAACGCGAAAACGACGCCGGAGAAGATCGCCGCGCTCGAGGCGATGATGGCGATCATGCCGAAACACAAGGGCACCGACAAGCTCCGTGCCGGCCTCACGCGTAAGATAGCGCAGCTGAAGCTCCAGTCGGAATCCCGCGCAAAGACGAAAAAGGGCTCACTGTACAGCATCACCAAACAGGGTGCGGCGCAGGTTATCCTCGTCGGCATGCCGAACACCGGCAAGTCCTCCATCCTCGACACCCTCACCAACGCGACTCCCGATATCGCAGATTATCCGTACACGACGGTCGTGCCGGTAATCGGCATGATGGAGTACAAGGATATTCAGATACAGATTATCGACGTTCCGCCCCTCGCTGACGAGGTTCGAAAGCTGCCCTATTATAACCTGCTGCGCACCGCCGATGCCCTCATCGTCGTGGTGGACGGTTCGGACGATCCGGCTACGGAGCTGCAATTGATCCTCGATGAACTCGAGGAGGGGAAGATTTTCAGCCCGCTCACGTCGGAAAGCGCAATCCCCATCGGCGCGGTGCGCAGGAGAATGCTCGTTGTCATAAGCAAGTGCGATTGCATAGATCCCGAGAGGGTCGCCATGGCGGTGAAGGCGGTTGTCGGTCAGGCAATAGAGGTGACGGCCGTTTCAACGTCAACGGGAACCGGGATCGATAATCTGCGAGAGGAGATTTTCACCGTCGTAGAGATAATACGCGTGTATACGAAGGCTCCGGGCAGGAAGGCGGATCTCGCCGATCCCTATGTGATTCACACGGGGTGTACCGTCATGGACCTCGCCCGAGAGATTCACCGTGACTTCGCCGACGGCCTGCGTTTCTCGAGGGTCTGGGGCTCGTCTAAATTCGACGGGCAGCCGGTCCAGCGGGATTACATCCTCCAGGACGGCGATATCATAGAGCTTCATATAAAATAATTAATCACACTGCTTAACGGTCGATTCATTTTCATAGCAACAGGCGAGCTAGTCCGATCGTGGTGTTTTTTTGTGATTTAAAACTCTGCAAAACAACCGACATTACCTGATCGAGGCGCTTCATCTTGTTTTGATCAAGCCTCTCAAAACGCCGAGATTCTCGATATCCTCGGCGAGATCGGGCCCTTTGGGAGTTTCGAGGACCATCGGCAGATTCTTGAACCGCCGGTCGTTGACGAGGTATCTGAATGCAGCTAGACCGAGCTCGCCCTTGCCGATATGTGTGTGCCGGTCTTTCCTGCTCCCCAGCTCTCTGAGGGAATCATTGAGGTGAAATGCCTTGAGGTTTTCGAGGCCGAGGACACGGTCGAATGTCTTGAACGTATCCTCGTACGTGCGCTTCGTTCTCAGATCATACCCCGCAGTGAAGGAGTGACACGTGTCGAAGCAGACGCCGATCCGTTTTTGATCCTTGATGAGCGAAATGATTTCCGCGAGCTGCTCGAATGTGTGTCCGATCGTGTTGCCCTGCCCGGCCGTCGTTTCGAGAAGCACCATGAGCTTGCATCCTCTGGTTTCTGAGAAGAGCATATTAAGACTTTTTGATATCGTAGTAATCCCCTTCTCTTCGCCGGTGCCCCGATGACTTCCCGGATGGAGTACGAGGTACGGTATCCCGAGCAGCTCTGATCTCTGCATCTCTTCGAGCATGCTCTTTCTCGATTTCTCGAGTAATGCTGGATCTGGGGAGGCTAGGTTTAGCAGGTAGCTCGTATGGGCAAGTATGAAATCCGGATTGAACGCCCGCTTTTTCTCTTTAAAAAGCTCGATCTCCTCTTCGGTGAGTTTCTTCGCCCGCCATTGGTTGGAGCTCTTGATGAACAGCTGCACGGCGTCACATCCGATACCGAGTCCCCGCTCGAGCGCGAGATGCACACCGCCGGCGATCGACATATGGGCGCCGAGATTGCCGGGCTTTTTTGTTGTAGCCTTTCTTGCTTTTGACCGCTTGTTGATCATAGTTATTCTCTCTCATTGCTAATCTGTTGAAGATTCAGTAATATCATAAAGAGGCTTAAAACATCGAGGTCAAAATGAGTGAAACGGACAGGGACGAGCTCGTAGAACTTGCAAGCGTTCAGGGAGAGATAGAGGGGAAGATGATTCGGAGCGTGCTCGACAACGAAGGAATAGAGTCACTGCTTAAGGCGGATGTCGTTCATGATGTGCTTCCGATAACCGTCGACGGGCTCGGAGAGGTCAAGATCTACGTTCGTCGCGAGGATCTGACGAGAGCGAGGGTCGTGCTTAAGGAGTATCGCGAGCAAGGAGAAACCTAAATATTTTCATAACACTTTTTACGATAGGTTTTAATAATCTCATAAAATCCCATCGCGATAATATCTTAGAATTTCATTAATCCTCCGAAACGATAAATCTCAGCAATTTCACATAAACCCAGTTGCGACGATATTATAAATACTTATAAAATCCCCCTAATGATGGACCTTAACAGCCTCATAAAACTCGCTTTCCGATAAACATGAAAATTTAGTTAATTTCTTTCTTGACAGGTATTTAGAGCACGTTTTCGAGGGCGTTGCGGTCGCCTTTTTGATTGCCTTCTCTGGGGCTGTACGCTTCATCTGCGGCCTTTTCTCACCCTATTCCATCATTTTTATCGAATTTCTTGTTTTGATGCTTCCGGGACCATCTCTGGGGGTGGAAAAAGTACATGGTATAATACCTGTGGTTGTAATTCTCTTGGGGGGGACTTGCATAAAACCAGGGGTACCGGCTGACGAGCGGCAATTGCCAGGTG
>CBDUQN010000139.1:0-4663 GCA_965369375.1 uncultured bacterium
CCGGCTTCTATGAAACGCTATCCGGAAATATGTCTCTGAAACGCCGCCTGACACAAATCCCCGAAACGTCATCCAGCTAGATATGACACAGATCCCCGAAACGTCATCCAGCTAGATCTGACACAGATCCCCGAAACGTCATCCAGCTAGATTTCCCTGTAATGCTCTGGATCAGATCCCCAGGCCCTCACGTATCGCACGTATGAGCTCGCCAGCGCCGAATCTCACGGTATCGCCCACGGGCAGCCCCGTTTCTTTCCCGGCGGCGGCAATCGCCGCGCGCGCCGGTTCCTCCTCGAGGTCGAATGTGTTGAGCGCGATGCCGATAACCGGGACATGTTTTATGCCGGCGATCGAATGCTCGTGCAGCTCTACGAGTTTCGGCAGCGGCGGTATCGGTACGGTGTAATTGTGTATGACCGTCCTCGTCGGTTGATGGCAAAGGATCATTCCATTCGGCAATGCGCCCGAGATCATCCCGATCATGACGCCTGCGTAGCCGGGATGAAGCAGCGATCCCTGTCCCTCGAGTATTACGACATCCATGCCCGGCGCCGTTTCGAGGACGAGACGCTCGGTTGCACCGCTGATAAAATCCGCCACGACACGATCGATTGGAATTCCTTTGCCCGCGATCATTATTCCCGTTTGCCCCGAAGCGGCAAATCCGGCATTCACGCCGCCATGCTCGAGCCCGCGCTGAAGCTCCATCGCGACAGTCATCTTGCCCGTATTGCAGTCGGAACCGACGGTGAGCACGACGGGGCAGATGGAACATTCATTGCCCGAGGAAACCTCGAAAGGCCCGAAGGGCTTTCGAACATCCCAGAGAACCACTTCATTATCGCGGGCGAGAGCGCTCAGCTTCTCGTTATCGGAGAGAAACTGATGCATGCCGCTTATGATATGAAGCCCCTTCCCTATCGCCTCCCTTATCGAACCGAGCTCGTTCGGCGAGAACGCTCCCCCTTTCGGCGCCGTGCCGAGAACAAACACATCAGGCTTGTATTCGAGCGCATCCTGCAGAGAGGCGACGACCGGAATGTCGCCTCCGAATCCGAGCACATCCTGAACGCGCGCCGGCGCCTGGCTCGAGTCGATAACGGCGACAATCTCGTCGGGAATGTACCTGACGAGGCAGACAGCCGTTTTCGCGCCGAGCGGGGAGAAACACCCCTCGGCGAGCACAGCCATCCTGCGTCCGCCGATAGCCATGGGGAGTGGATAGGAATCAATGGTATTTCTATTATCGTTATCGCGCATTTGAATCATCAGCGTTTCTCATACTATCGCTCATGCGATCCTGCTCCTGCCATGACGGCGGATCAGTGCGTGCCTGAAAATATTATATTCTATTCAAACTCGCTGGCGATGTCACCGACCATGCACTCGAGAATGTCTTCCAGGGTCAGTATACCCCGGATCTCGCCTCTGTCACTGAGGACAACGGCCATGTGAAGCGCCTCCTCTTTCATCCTGACGAATAGCTTTTTCGCCGGCTCGTTCTCGTTCGCGAAGAAAGGCGGCTGCATAACGGTGGCGAGGTTTTCCCCGCCATCGAGCCCGAGCAGTTCGAAGGGTGATACGATCCCTACGACACGCCCGTCCCGCGGCGAGACGATCGGAAATTGCGAGTATGTGTGCCTGTTCGCCTCCTCGATCACCTCATCCACCGAACCGGTAACGGGAAACGCGACTACCTGGGAAAACGGAACGATGAGATCGCCCGCCCTGACACGCCCGAAATTGAACACCCTGTCTATAATGAGACGCTCCCGGCGCTCGATGGCTCCCTCCTTCTTGCCCCGTTTGTAGAGAT
Organism: uncultured bacterium; assembly: GCA_965369375.1. Lineage (GTDB taxonomy): Bacteria > Krumholzibacteriota > Krumholzibacteriia > Krumholzibacteriales > Krumholzibacteriaceae > CBDUQN01. The sequence continues at coordinate 1,820 of CBDUQN010000139.1, forward strand.
ATATGAGCTCGCCTCGGGAAGTGAGCAGATTGAATTGCCTCTCCGGAGAACGGGTGAGCTTTAGAAGAAATCGAGCGAGCAGTGTTGCCGGCATAACGAGGGGCCAGAGTAAATACGAGAGAAATTTCAAGAGGGGCGATACGACGAATGCGATGCTGTCCGCGTGATAGAGAAAAGCGGATTTCGGAATCACCTCACAGAGAATAAGGATGAGCGGTGTCATCACGAGTGTCGCAACCGCGACTCCCGGGGCGCCCATGAGCGACACCGCCAGCGCCGTTGCGGTTGCCGTGCAGATGATGATGGCAACGTTCGTGCCGACGAGCACCACGGCGAAAAAGCGCTCCGGTGAGCCGATAAAACTCTCGAGGACGCGCGCACGCCACGATCCCTCCTTGGCTCTGTGGCGCATCTTCACCTTGCTGCAGGATACGACGGCGGTCTCGGAACCCGCGAAAAACGCCGCCAAGAATAGCGTAACCGCAATAATAATCAATGTGTTAAGTGGAGTCATCTCATTCCTCGATATTATCAACACGTTCGATTTTTATCTTATTGATCCTCGTCGGCTCCGCGGAGATCACGAGAAAACGAAGATCGCCGATCGTGAATACCTCTCCCTCCCTCGGTATCCTGCCGATCTCTTCAATCAGGTACCCGGCAACCGTTTCGACCTCCCTCGAATCGAACTCCGTTCCCAATATATCGTTGATATCCTCGAGATTCATTGCTCCCTCCGCCACGAGACTATCCCGGTTGATAAAGAGAAATTCCTCGACCTTGGGCTCGCGCCTGTCTCTGATTTCTCCGAAGATCTCCTCGAGAATATCCTCGAGCGTAACGATCCCATCGAAGGAACCGTGCTCATCGATAACCATCACCATATGCTGCCTCGCGGCAATGAGCTCTCCAAAAAGCTCGCGAATCCGTTTGCTGTCGGGCACGAATTGCGCGGGGCGCATGATCTCGCGCAGATCGATCCTTTCATCCCGCGAATACCGCAAGAGATCCTTGGCGAAGAGCACCCCCAGGATATTATCGTTCGTCTCCCCGAAGAGCGGAACGCGGCTGAATCCGCGGCTGCGCACCTGAAAGACAGCTTCGTTGAGCGGCGTATCAACATCGAGGGAGAAGACTTCAACACGCGGCGTGAGGATCTCCCGCACCGTTGTTTCGGTGAAGAGAAAGAGCTTTGTCAGGACCTCCTCCTCGAATTCATCGAAAAGCCCCTCGCTGTGTCCCATCTCGACAGCGGTGGCCAGCTCGTGCGCCTCGTACTCCTCCCGCCTTTCACCGAAAAGTCTCCGGCTCCTTTCAACGGAGAAATCGGCTATTTTCTCGAGCACGACACGCGCGGGAGCGAAAAGAATCATGAAGATCTTCATCAGCGGCGCAGCGGCCGCGGCGAAAGCAGCGGCATTTTTCATGGCGAGGCTCTTCGGCGTTATTTCACCGAATAAAAGTATAATAAAGGTCATGACAATGACTGCTATCCCGATACCCTTCTCACCGAACAGGTTGATCGCCAGAGCAGTCACCACGCTCGTACTCGCGATGTTCACGAGAAGATTTCCGAAGAGGATTGTGACGAGGAGCATTCTCGGCCGGCCGAGAAGCGATGCGACGGCGCGCTTTCGCGGCTGGCCCTTTTCGGCTCCATCGATATACGAACGGGACAGGGAAAAGAAAGCTGTTTCCGATCCGGAAAAAAATGCAGAGAACAGAATGAGGACGATTACCGATAGAAAAAGCGGCAGGTTTTCACTGGCGCTCAATGTATTGCTCACACCCTTCTCATACAAAGAGCAAGCGAGCCGGGATCGTTATTGCGGACAGGATCTTGCGGTCCTTTATCAGACTAATCCTTTAAAAGCTCGCGGAACTGATCTTCCGCTACGGCGGCCTCCTCGCTATACGGATACTCCTTGATCAAGCGCCTTGCGATACCAGCGGCCAGCTCCTCTTCTCCGATCTTCTCGTATGATACGGCCATCCTGAGAAGAGAAGCGGGAACCCTGGTTCCGTGAGGATACTTTTTCAGAATGATCGAGAACTCCTTCAATGAATCGAAGTACTTATCCTGTTCGATAAAACACTCTCCGCTAATGAAATGAATTTCTTCACCGAGAGGATGGTCGGGATACGCGCTGAGAAACTCCTCCGATCCCTCGAGAGCGAGCTGATACTCCCCCCTGCTGAAATCGAGGTAGACCTGTCGCTGTATCTCCTGCGGCGAGGGTGCCGATTCGGCCGCGAACGAACGCATAGTATCGATATCCGCCGTGGCTTGAGCGGAATCGGCCGGCGGCCGGCCGGATTCCATGAGCGTGGAGTCCGCCGCCGTTTCGAGCCCTTCCCCCTCGAACCTCTCCTCGACCTCATCCATGCTTATCCGGGCGGTGTCAGGTGATGGTCTCCCCTCGACCTGGTAGGGCACTCTGAGTCCCATTTGGCGGAGCATCTCCTGCAGGATATTAACCTGATCCTTGAGCTCCTCGATGTCCATCTTGAACTGTGTGTTGATATTTCTCGAGTAGCCCTGCTGCTCCTGCATCAGTTTTTCGACATGGTACATGCGCCTCTGAAGCTTGTCGTTCTCGCCGAGAAGAGAATCCACCTTCGCTCCCGTCTCCAGCGTTTCCCCGGGAGCACGGTACCACTTTCTCCCCCAACACCCAGCATTCACCACAGCAAAGGCGAACAGGAGGCAGAGTACTACCCAACTGAATCGAAGCTGCTTCATCGTATCAATGCTGCTGCACAGCCATAAACGGTTTCATTGCATCAGTGCTACTTGATGACCATAAACAGTTTTATTGCATCAACGCTACTTGATGACCATAA
>CBDUQN010000140.1:0-4448 GCA_965369375.1 uncultured bacterium
TATCGTAAAGCGAGATTTATGACAACTTTCAGTGTTATCCAAAAGCGGTTTTATGCGAATTTAAATATGATCGCAAAGAGGATTTCATGGAAATTTAAATATGATCGTTAGGCGGAATTGATGCGACTTTAAATAGGATCGTTAGGCGGATTTCATGCGAGTTTTACTACGACCGTAAAGTATTTATATGTGTATTTGAATAACTACAAGAAACGGGATTTTTTGCGAATTTTACTGTGATCGAAAGGCAGCTTTAATAGAGCAATCATATATGGAAGCTGCCGGCGGAGCGCTACGTGATAACCCTCGACTCACCGTTGGCAATTTTGATAGTATGTTAGCTCATTCAACCAAGGAGAAATCATGAATAAAATGAAAGTCTTGCTCTCGGCACTTTTCATCTTATCGCTCATCACTCCGTTCGAGGCAGCGGAAGGTACTGACGAGGATGCACGGCTGCTTCGTTACCCGTCGATAATGGGCGACAAAGTAGCATTCGTTTATGCAGGTGATATCTGGACCGTGTCAGCGAGTGGTGGACGGGCACGAAGGATTACCTCGTTTCCCGAGGGACTCGAGGTCTTTCCGAAGATATCGCCTGACGGTGAATGGATAGCCTTTTCGGGAGAGTATGCGGGGACGAGACAGGTTTATGTCGTTCCCTACGAAGGCGGAGTGCCGAAACGCCTGACATTCTATCCTGATGTAGGGAGGATGCCGCCGCGCGGAGGTTATGATTACATTGTCATGGATTGGACTCCGGACGGTAAAAAGATTCTGGTACGGGCCAACAGAACACCATTCGGTCGCAGGGTCGGGAAGTATTTCCTTATTGATCCTGATGGAAGCGGCATAGAGGAACCTTTGCAATTACCCGAGGGCGGACCTGCATCATTTGGCCCTGCCGGGAAGAAGCTCGCTTACAATATAAAATCCCGGGAGTTTCGTACCTGGAAACGGTACAAGGCAGGCAGGGCTCAGGATGTTTTTATCTATGATCTAATAAAAAATAACGTCACAAGAGTCACAGATTTTGAAGGCACTGACAATTTTCCCATGTGGATCGGGGGATCGATCTATTTTACGTCTGATCGTGAGCGGACTCTCAATGTCTTTCGCTTCGATATCGAATCAAAGGCAATTACGAAAATAACGGATTTCAACGAGTATGACGTTCTCTGGCCCAGCAGGGGTGGTAGCAGGGTCATTTTCGAGAACGGGGGATTTCTGTATTATCACGATACCGTTAGCGGGGAGACGGAAAAAATTCAAGTAACACTCGGTTCCGACAAGCAGTTCGTGAGACCGGTATACAAAGAGGTCTCGAATAATATCGGAAGTTTCTCTATTTCTCCCTCCGGTGCGAGAGCTGTCTTCGGGGCGAGGGGAGACATTTTCACGGTACCCGCCGAACATGGCGTGATACGGAATATAACGAGAACGGATGGACAGAGAGAGATGGACGTCGAATGGTCGCCGGACGGCAAGTATGTTTCGTTTCTCTCTGAAGAGAGCGGTGAGTACGAGATCACGATAATCTCTCAGGACGGCAGTGAAAAACCGAAACAGCTCACTAAAAGGTCCGATTCCTGGATTCTCCATCCCGTTTGGTCACCCGATAGCAGGAAAATCGCTTTTAGCGACAAGAAAAATAAATTATGGGTACTCGATGTCGAAACGGGAAAGAAGACCGAGGCGGATAGATCTTCATACTCGGGGATTAATAACTATTCGTTTTCACCCGACAGCAGGTGGGTGTGCTATACGAAAGATGATCCTAACCGGATGACGAGTGTTTTTGTCTACTCGATCGATAACAAGAAAGTGCATCGACTCACGACCGATTTCACTGACGAAAGGGAACCATCTTTTTCACCGGACGGGAAGTACTTGTATTTTGTTTCGAGCAGGGATTTCGACTACCGGTATCGCAGGTTCGAGGATCGGCTCTATGTCGGAACGCTTTCCAAAGAGACGTCCTCGCCGCTTGCACCTCGGAGCGATGAAGAAAAATATGATGAAGCGGAGGATGGAGATGGGAAAGACGAGAACGACAAAGAAGACAAAGATAAGAAGGGAAACGAGAACGACAAAGAAGACAAGGATAAGAAGGGAAACAAGAACGACAAAGAAAAAGATAATACAAAAGATACTGGAGATAAAAAAGAAGACGCGGCACTGATAGAATCGATAGACGCGGATACATTTTCAGATCGTGTCGTGGCACTGCCCGGAGAGCATGGCCGTTACTACGGGTTAACTGCGGTGAAAGACGGTCTTCTCTTCATCGACGATGATAAGACGCTGAAACTGTTTAGCCTCGAAAAGCGGGAAACAGAGACCGTTATGGAAAATGTGGACAACTATCAGGTAGCCGCCAAGGGTGAAAAGTTCATCTATCGGAGCAGCCGGGATTACGGCATTGCGAAACTCGCGCCCGATCAGAAGAAGGGGGCCGGCAAACTCGATTTGAGCGCCATGAAACTCAGGATAGATCCGGTGGTCGAGTGGAGCCAGATCTATAATGACGCGTGGAGGATCATGCGTGACTGGTTCTACGATCCTGACATGCATGGAGTCGACTGGGAAGCGATGCGTGATCGTTATGCAGTGCTTCTTCCGCATCTCGCGCACCGATCGGATCTCGATTATATCGTCGGAGAGCTTATCGGAGAATTGAATGCCGGGCATACGTATGTGTTCTCCGGCGATATGCCGGATGTTGAACGCGTGCCGGTCGGGCTTCTCGGGTGCAAGCTCGAAGCCGATGGAAAGTACTACCGCATCAAAAAGATTTACCGGGGGGAAAACTGGCATGATGATCTCCGGTCCCCTCTGACCGAACCGGGCCTGAACGTGGAGGAAGGATCTTATCTTATCGCGATCGACGGGTATGAGGTCGATACCGGTGAAAGCCCCTATAAATATCTCGAGAACAAGGCTGGTGTGCAGGTAACGTTGAAAATCAATGACAAAGCATTTTCGAAGGGTGCCCGAGAGATCGTTGTCACGCCGATCGAGTCGGAGCTGAATTTATATTATATGGATTGGGTGCGAAGGAATCGCGAGATCACCGACGAGCTCTCCGGAGGACGCGTTGGCTACATGCACATTCCGAACACCCATTTCCATGGCTTCAGGGAATTCTTCAAGGCGTTCCAGCCCCTCGTAAACAAGGATGGGTTGATAATCGACGAGCGTTATAACGCCGGCGGGCATTCCCCGCTTCAGATGGTACAGATTCTCGGGAACAGGATTTTCAACTATTGGGCTGTTCGGCATGCCGAGCTTTACATCTCGCCGTATCCCGTTCATGAGGGACCCAAGGCAATGCTCATCAATGGTCTCTCGTCATCCGGCGGTGACGCTTTTCCCTTTTACTTCAAGGAAGCCGATGTCGGGCCGTTGATAGGTGAAAGGACATGGGGTGGTTTGATCGGGTACGGTTACTCGCCGGGCTTCGCCGACGGTGGGGGAATGGCGGTGCCGGGATTCGCCTTTGTCGACAAGGAGGGTGAGTGGGCTGTAGAGGCGGAGGGCGTTGCTCCTGATATCTATGTTTTCGATGATCCGGCGCTCATTCAGGCGGGACGACAGCCGATGATCGAGCGGGCGGTGCAGTATATTCTCGAAGAACTAGAGAAAAAACCACCGAAAAAGGTCGAGGCGCCGCCAGGTCCCGATCGAAAGTGATCACTCATAGGTTGATACGCCGCCAGGTCCCGATAGAAAATAATCGGGAGAAAGATCATTCAGGGTGTGGATGTAGGGAGAATTAACCATCCGTATTCTGGTGATGGAAACGTTGCGAAAATAATCCGATCCGTGTAATATGTGGAGAAGACGCAGCGGGAATATCTATCCGTTTTTTAGGCAAAAAATATTTTTTCCATTTCCCGGTTAAAATCATTATAATTAACAGACGGGAGAGCATAAAGATTCAGCCCTCTGTGGAGGTTGATTGATGCATAAGAGAATTCTGGCCTGTATCTTGCCGATTATAATCGTTTGCCTGCTAGCTCTATCCATCGGGTGTTCCGATGATGTCTTTACCGGACAACCAAAGGGAAACAAACCTCCTGAGGTCTGGCTCTCGAGCGGACCTGTGGAGGGCGCTACGACGGGATACCAGGTGCATTTCTACTGGGGTGGGTGGGATCCCGACGGAGAGATCGGGTGGTTCGAATTCGTAATCGTCGATGGAGATCCGTTCGGCTTCGACCCCGAGGATACCACGGGGATCGATAAATGGCATTCGACGACAACGTACGACAGTGTTTTCAAGGTATCGGCTGACGAATCTCCCACCAATGTAGAGGGCTCTCACACGCGCTACGACAAGACGCATACATTCTTTGTCAGAGCCGTCGATCATCAGGGCCTTCGATCTTCGCCGGTATACCGTTCGTTTACCGCATGGACGCTTGCTCCATATGTCGAGATAAACA
>CBDUQN010000141.1:0-4378 GCA_965369375.1 uncultured bacterium
CAATTATCTTCAGATAGATCATATAGTTCCCTTTGCCAAGGGCGGCAAAAACACAGTGAATAATCTGCGATTACTGTGTCCAAGACATAATATGCTCGAAGCGGAAGAGAAATACGGGAAGAAACACATGGGGCAATTCAGACAGAAGGAATGAGCGGGCCTGAGGGTAATATATTAAGCAGTTTCGTCGAAATGAATGAGAGGGGCTGTGACGAAGAATATAAAAAACACTTCATATGTAGAGAATTATTTCGCCTTTGAGAATAATTATATGAATCAATAGAACTGCCGGACGCCGGCAAGTCTGCTCGATAAAATTCATGGAGCAGTGATATTGATAAAATTGAGCTGAGCCTTTCCAGCCCAGATATTTTCTATTCAGCGGACCTTTCGAGCACTTCTCGAATCGCGCCCAATTCAATCAGAATCTTGTTTAATATTTCCGAGTCGCTCCCGCCCGCGGCAGCCGGTGCTCCTCCCATCGAGCGGGATTGCTGTTTGACCCGCTGCGCGATGAGCTCCTTAACGCCGTGGATGTCGCGAATGCCGGCGAGCCTGAGCTCCGCCACCCCACCCTGCTGGCCGCCGGCACCGGCCGTCTGAATATGTATCGTGCCGAGACCGAACCGGCGCTCGAGCGGGCCCTGGTGCACGTCGATATTGGTGATCTTGGTGAAGGGAACCGTTACGTACCGCTTCCAGAAAACGCCCCGCTTCGCGTTTACCGAATCCTCGTCGACCTCGTATTCGAGCGTTTTGTAGAATGCGGGGAGCCATGCAAGCAGGGGAATCATGACCGCCGAGCATGCGGCGATTATGATCCCGGCGATGAGAATGCCGGGGCCGCGCTCCCCCTCGATGGCGATAATCATTGCGGGCAGCAAGGCGATAATGACCATGAACGCGCACCAGATAAACCATATTGTGATCCAGTAACTCTTGAGCGCGCTATCGGGTTTCATCCTGACCGTTTCCATTTCGACTCCTTTACGTCATATATCCAACAGATCTAAGCCCCGATCGAAAAACTCCTTCGTATGATTTACACCCACGGAGGATTTTTATTCAATCGAAATTCAATCCAAGCTCAGGCGGTTTATGTCTTCTGCTCTTTCTTTCTCGCCGCCGGGAAGAGAATGTTGTTGAGAATCAGCCGGTAGCCCGGGGAGTTCGGATAGAGATTGAGATCGGTCGGCGGATCGCCGACGAGATGTTTGTAGTCCTCGGGATCATGGCCGCCGAAAAATGTGAAGGTGCCGCGTCCGAAGTTTCCGTGTAAGTAGCGGACCTCGTCGGCGCCCTTGACCTCCGCCATGATAACCACCTTCTTCTTGAGCAGGCTCTTCCTGAAGGAGGTCGTTTGCCCCATGAATCCCTTGATGACCGAAACGTGATTCTGCACGAGCATGGTCGCTACGGGATCGTACTTTGCGGAGAACTCGAAGAGGGTGAAGTAATCGCGGTGTTCGCCCCGCATGGCGGCGGCCTGTGTCATGTCGATGTCCGAGAATTCGTAGATACCGGGATCGAGGATCAATGTGAAGTTCTCGAATGCGAGACACCGCGTGTAATCGAGCAGCGCCTGACAGTTCTGCGTGACGCCGTCGTGATCGAAAACCCTCGGCGCTATATCGACACCATACGCGGCGAGCGCGAGATCGATCGTGTCACACGCCGAGCACATGGCGAAGAGAAACCCCCCGGAGCGCACATACTCTTTGATTGCGCGGGAGATAGCCTTTTTTTCTTCCGAGACTTTTTCATATCCGAGAGATGCCGCTATCTTTTCGAAGAGGATCTGCTGCTTGATGTACCATTTCTGGTTGCGGTGACCGACATAGAACTTGCCGTACTGCCCGGTGAAATCTTCGTGGTGCAGATGCAGCCAGTCGTACTGTGCGAGTTCCCCGGCGAGCACCTCCGCATCATAGATGATATCGTAGGGTATATCTGCGTAATCGAGGGCGAGCAAGACAGCATCGTCCCACGGCTGAATGTTCGGCGGCGCGTACACGGCGATCTTCGGCGCCTTTTCCAGCAGAATGACCTCCATGTTCGCTCCCTCGATCTCGCTCAGTATCTGCGCTATCCGCGCACCATCGATTTGCTCCACCTTGACGCCCCTGATCTGCGCCTCCATGCCGAAGCCCGCCCTCTCAGGGATGAGAAACGAGCCGCCGCGGTAATTGAGCAGCCACCGGACATTCTCGCCCTTCGTAAGAACGTGGAAGGCGAAACCGTACGCCTTGAGATGATTCGTCTGCGAAAGATCCATGGGGACGAGCATGTCCGCGGAAGCGGATGCCGCGAAGAGCGCGATACACAGCGCGATTACCGGCATAATCAGGATCTTACGGTACATTGTGATCACCCTCTCCGCCGGAAATAACAGTGACCTACTGCACATTGTGACCACCCTCTCCGCTCTCGGGAAACGTCTTCTGCAGCGCGATGTATCTGTTGCGAACACGGTCGAGGAATGGATCCTTGGGATACCGCTCTATGATCTCGCTGTATCGATGCGCCGCCTCCAGCGGTCTCTCATCCTCGATGATCTCCCCGAGGAACTCGAGGGCTCGCGGCGCTGCCTCATGAAGCGGGTATTTCTCGGCTACCGATTCGAGAACCGTTTCGGCTTCCATGCCGCGACCCGCCTCCACGAGCAGTGCGGCTCTGAGCAGCATCGACCTCGGCAGCACCACCGAGGCGGGATGCCTTCGCTCGAGCGCTATGAGCGAGTCGATCGCGTGGTTGAATTCACCACGCTCGAGCGAGAGGATCGCGCCGCTGTAAAGCGCGAGTGATCCGCCCCCCTCGTTCATCGCGGCCTTCACGATCATCGCCGTCTCGAGCGCGTCGTTCGCCCATTCACTCCATGAGTACTTTTCGGCGAGTTCCGAATTCACGCTTACGGCGCTGTCGTACCTGCCCGTAAAAAAGTAGAGACGGCCGAGCCCGTAGTGTCCGAGCACGGCGCACGTCGAATCCCCGTGTTTCGCGATGGCCGATAACCGCTTCTCGGCCTGCTCCCACCGCCCGGAAGCGAAAAGGGCGCGCATACGGAGTTCCTCGTAGGCAAGATACGTCTCCTTGTTCCGCCATCTCGTCAGTTCGATCGTCTCGAGGGCCTCGGCCGGCATGTGCAGATCGTACATGAGCACCCGGGCCTTGAGCAGCATCGCCTCCGCCTTGTGATTCCTCCCCTGTGGATGCTTTACGATACTGTCGGTGAGCGCTATCACCTCGTAGAGCAGCTTGCCGTCGGGCGGTGTCGTCTTTAGGGCAAGCTCTCTCTTCAATGAAGCGGTAAGGAGCAGAACGGCCGGCGCGATGGGCGAATTCCCATGAAGCGCGTGGAAGCGTTCGAGGGTAGCGTGGAAGAACTCGTTGAATTCATCGTCACCTCTCCTTCGACTCATCCCGCTGAGCGCGCTCACGAACTCGAAGAGCTCGCGATGATCGGGCGGCTTTCCCTCCGCCGGATCGAGAAACGCAGCCGCCTCTTTGTAGCTGCCCGCCTCGACGAAAAGAAGAGCCTCGAATCGTCTCAGGAATCGTTCGTTTTTCTGCGACGTCACGACAACGGAATCGACCACTGAAATCAAGTCGGGAGGACTGCCCGCATCCCTGAATATCTCCACGGCGAAACGCGCCTGATCGAGACGGGGATTCTTTATCAATGACAGATAGATGACACTGTTCCGGAACGCCGATCGGTCCCTGCCGAGCTTTTGCTCGAGACGCACGATATCCATCGTAAAGCTGCTGAAATGCTTTTTGAACTTCCTGCCTTCGCGAAGTGTCACGAGCGCCTCTTCGTAGAGGCCTGCATCCTGCTCGATCCTCGCGACAATACCGTAGCTGCTCGCCTTGCGTTCATCATCTTCGAGCAGCCCGTTCCAAACCTCGACCGCTTTATCGCGCTCACCGAGGTCGAGGTAGGCGAGACCCAGCTTTTTCACGAGCTCAATTCTCTGTGGATGCTTATCGAGCTCCGCCTGGAGAATAACAATTGCTTCCTGCGGCCGTCCCGACTGGAGATAGCACTGCGCAAGTATATCGGCGATAGCCGAGATATCGGGGTACGATTCGCGCATGAATTCGAGCAGGGCGGCGGCCTCATCATACCGCTTGTCAATCATGAGGCGCTGGGCCCTCTCTATGCTTGAACCGAGGTTGATATCACTCCGCACATTGTTCTGTGCAGCGCACTGTCCGGGAGACAATAGCGCCACAAAAACAAAAAGCGCCGCCAGCGCCGCACCGATGGTGGGAGATGATGTTATTCTTGCTTCGTTCCTCAACAACTTGATCTTTCCTTGCCGCGACGCAATCCGGGCCGGCCCAGGACGTCACACACCCTGAGTCGGGCTCCACG
>CBDUQN010000142.1:0-4371 GCA_965369375.1 uncultured bacterium
ACCGTCTCGGCCTGCTCCTTGGTTTGTGCTTGTTGGCGATTATTTGCTGGGCGACGCTGATGGGTGCGATCGTTCCGCTGCTGCTCAAAAGGATGAACATAGATCCGGTACTCGCTACCGGTCCGTTCATAACGACCTCGAACGATATTGTCGGTATCCTAATCTACCTTGGTATCGCAACACTCTTCCTCGATTGGGTCGGGGGGGGGTAAAAGATTCGCGAGCGTTTACGTGAGCGAGATTATCAAAGATCGCGCAGTGATTTTGCGAACGTTCGATTTCGGAGAATCGAGCACCGTTGGCGTGATCCTCACAAGGGAGCATGGCAAAATAAGGCTGCTCGCCAAAGGAGCGAAAAGCCGGCGGAGCCTTTTTTTCGGAAATCTGCAAACGGGCAGTATCGGTGAAATAGTATTCTATTTTCGCGAGAGCCGCGGGCTCCAGCTCTTGAAAGAGGTCATGGCTACTCATGTGTTCGATTCTTCGAAAGGAGATCTCGAACGGCTTTGCATATATCAGGCCGGGCTCGAGATCGTGGATCGCTCGATTATCGAGCTGGACGCGGACAGCAGGGCGTTCGACTTGCTCGAAGGATTCGTCGTGCATGTGCAATCCGCCGCGGACCCCTGGGTGATCTTTTTCGCCCTCGAAGTGCGCCTCGTGGAAATATTGGGGCATCTGCCGCTATTCGAGATTTGTGAAGAGTGCAAAAAAGATCTTGCAGGAGTCGGATTGAGAATAAATCCTTCGAGTGGCGCCGTTGCGTGCGAAGATTGCCACAGTGAGGGCGCTTTCCCGCTCTCTCGGGCCTCGGCAAAGCTGCTAGAGCGCATGTGCGGCACCGGCTTTGATGATATCGATTCAGAGAGGGCGTCGCCTGACATTCGGCGGGAAGTGGGGAGGCTGTTGCACCACATCTTCCTCCATCATGTCGACGGGTATCGGCTGCCGAAATCCCTGAACCTGCTATAGGGGGGTGACTGAACAGTGACATTTCAGAAGCTCGTGACAACGCTCGAGAGATTTTGGGCGGATAAAGGCTGTCTTCTCTTGACTTCATACAATTCGGAGGTCGGAGCGGGGACGATGAATCCGGCGACCTTTCTCAGGGTATTGGGTCCGGAGCCATGGAAAGCGGCATATATCGAACCCTCGAAGAGACCTAAGGACGGCCGGTACGGGGAGAACCCAAACAGGGTGCAGCAGTTCAATCAATACCAGGTGATCCTCAAACCGGCGCCCGAAAATGTGCTTCCCCTCTATATAGAGAGCCTCATCGCGATCGGCATCGATCCATCGAAGCACGATATCAGGCTCGTCGAGGACGATTGGGAGTCTCCGACGCTCGGCGCCTCGGGGCTCGGGTGGGAGGTGTGGCTCGACGGGATGGAAATAACGCAGTTCACCTATTTCCAGCAGGCCGGCGGACAGGAGCTCGATCCCATATCTGCCGAGATCACGTACGGTCTGGAGCGCATCTGTATGTACCTGCAGAAGAAAGACAATATCATGGAGATCGAGTGGGGCGGGGGAGTGACGTGGGGGGATCTCTATCTACAGGCCGAACGGGAGTTCAGCGCCTTTCAATTCGAAAAGGCCGATACAGACCTCTATTTTGAGATTTTCGAGAGCTACCAGCGGGAGGCGGTGAAGATGCTCTCCGGCGGGCTCATTCTCCCGGCATACGATTATGTCATCAAGTGCTCTCATATTTTCAACATCCTCGATGCGCGCGGCGCGATCAGCGTTTCGGAACGGACGAGCTACATTGCGAGAATCCGCGATCTCGCGAGACAGACGGCGGACGCCTACGTGGAAGAACGTCGAAACCAGGGGTTTCCATTGCTGCACCGGAAAAAACGCCGGGGAGGTAATAAACGTTGAAAAAGGATTACCTGTTGGAGGTAGGGTGCGAGAACATACCGAGCGGATACCTCGCATCCGCCCTCAGGCAGCTCGCGGAAAACTTCACCGGCGGATTGCGGTCGGAGAGAATCCCGTTCGCATCGCTGAACATTCTGGGAACGCCCAAACGGCTCGTTGTTGTTATCGAAGGACTCTCGAGCAAACAGAAGTCGATAGAGGAGCGGATAGTCGGTCCTCCCTGCAACGTGGCATTTTCACCGGATGGACAGTATACGAAAGCGGCAGAGGGCTTCGCGCGGTCGCAGGGTGTCGGCGCCAAGAGTCTCAAGAAGGTCGAAACGGAAAGGGGAGAGTATATCGCCGTCGTAAAGGTCGTGCGGGGCAAATCGAGCGCTTCGATACTGAGGGTGCGGATTCCGGAATGGCTCGGCGCCGTCAAGCTTCCAAAGGCAATGCGCTGGGACGACAGTGGATTTCGTTTCGCCCGCCCGATCAGATGGATTGTTTCTCTCTACGGTTCCCGGGTGCTCAAGCTCGATATTGGCTCTGTCACCGCGGGAAGGAAAACGAGGGTTTCTCCCTACTATGAGTCGGCGCTGCCGGTTGATAGCGTCCGTCACTACTTCTCTCTCATGAAGAAGAACAGGGTGATTCTCGATCCCGAAGAGAGACGGGGGGCGATCCGGCGGCTGGCGGGTGAAAAAGCGCTCTCGGTGGGCGGCAGACTCGTCGAGGACGAGGAACTCGTCGGATCGGTCGCCGATCTGCTCGAATCGCCGGTCGTCCTCGTCGGCGAATTCGATTCCGCGTTTCTCGAGCTTCCGAGAGAGGTGATCGTGACGGCGCTGAAGAGCCATCAGCGGTATTTTTCCATCTCGGGCAGGGGGGGGAAGCTCAGACCGAACTTTATCGCGTTCGCCGATGGGGCGAGAAGAAATACGCGGGAGATACTGAAAGGCTACGAGCGCGTTCTCCAGGCGCGGCTTGCCGACGCCGACTTCTATTTCAGGGAGGATACCGCGAAGCCGATTCACAGGATGGCCGAGAAGCTCGGCGGTATCGTATGGCTCGAGGGCCTCGGGAATGTGGCGCAGAAAGCGCAGAGAATCGAGAAGCTCGCGCTCTCGATGCTGGCGGCGGTCGGGGGCGGCGACGAGCTCGGAGACAACGTGCGGAGAGCCGCGCTGCTCGCAAAGGCCGATCTCGCGAGCGAAATGGTCAAGGACGGCAAGGAGTTCACGCTGCTGCAGGGGTATATCGGCAGGGAGTATGCCAGGGTATCCGGTGAAAGCGAGGAGGTGTCACAGGCGATATACGAGCATTACCTGCCGCGCTACGCGGGAGACGATATCCCCTCGGGCGATACGGGGCTCCTCGTTGCACTTGCCGACAAACTCGACACCATTGCCGGGGGTTTTCTCATGGGGCTCGAGCCGACGGGCTCGCAGGATCCCTATGCCCTGCGCCGGCACGCGCTCGGCATATTACGAATATCGATCGCGCGGGAGGCGCGTCTGAGCCTTCCCCGTTCGATCGAGAGGAGTCTCGAGCTGTTCGATGAAGAGGGGTTGGTTCCCGATGATATGCCCGAGCTATCCGTCCGTATCTTCGCATTCTTCACCCAGCGCTTCAAGACGATGCTTCGCGGCGACGGATTCGATCATGATCTCGTAGCGTCGATTCTGAATGCTCCGTGGGAGGTTCCCATCGAGGCGAGGGGGATGGTGGAGGTATTGCAGCGCATGAGGCGCGACGGAGAGCTCGCCGATTTCGTCCTCGCGATGAAACGGGTGGCGAATATCATTCCGGCCTCAATGAAGACGGGATTTTCGCGCGAGGCGGGGGAGAGGACTCTCGAGGCCTTTTCCGGGAAAGATGAATCGAAACTCGGCTTCTCGAGCGCCGCGTTTGCCGAGAAATCTGAAGACGACCTCTATGCGGCTGTTTCGATAGCTTGCGCAGAGCTGATGAGCCTCGAGGGGGAGCGCCCGCGGTGTTTCTCCATTCTGGGAGAGCTCGTCCCTGTTATCAACGTGTATTTCGACAAGGTGCTGGTCAATTGCGAGGATGAAGCATTACGAAACAACCGCCTCTCCTTCCTTCGCGATCTCTACCTGGTCTTCAGCCTCTACTGCGATTTCTCCGCGATCGCCGGCGAATAGCCGCTGTCGTTTTCTCGCTGGCCCTGAGGGTTTGCCCTCGATCTTGAATTGTCTAATCCCTTGTTGAATTACAAGTTGACAAGTTCAAAGCGGCTGTGCTAGAATGCATTCGGTATCTCACCAAGAACAGCGATCATCCTCGGGAAGGACCGGTTTCTCAGCGCGGCGGCCTGGGGCCGAACGCCGGTGCCGGGATTGAGCCCGACACCGCGCACCGGCAGGCGCATTATGAGAGACTGGTCGTCGGAGGAGTATCCCGATCTCGTCGATCCCGGCATGAACATCCTCACAGCGAGCGCGCACGAGACAACAATTACAACCAGCGACAATCCCCCGCGTTCAT
>CBDUQN010000143.1:0-4218 GCA_965369375.1 uncultured bacterium
CCGAGCATCCCGAATAAATGCCGATGAATAAACAGATAATGAGTGCACGTATTCCCATTGAATCGTTTTCCATGGCATTCAATCCAGTCGATTGATGCTGAAATTCGAATCACTGCCGCATGGAAAAACTATTTTTTCTCTTGTTTCTTCTCTATCTTCGCCCACGTGTCCCGGAGCGGGACGGTCCGGTTGAAAACGAGCGTGGTTTCGGTTGAATTCCTGTCTACGCAGAAGTAGCCGTGCCGCAGGAACTGAAAGTGGGTTTCAGGCTTGGAGCCGGCGAGGCCCGGCTCGACCCGGCATTCAGTCAGCTCTTCGAGTGCGTTGGGATTGAGGTAATCCTTGAAGTCCTCACCCGGCGCCAGGTCGTCGGGATTTTCCTTGCTAAAGAGGTGATCGTAGAGGCGCACCGTTGCCGTGAGCGAGTGTGCGGCGGAGACCCAGTGCAGCGTTCCCCGCACCTTCCGTCCGTCCGGCGCGTCGCCGCTTTTCGTCTCGGGATCGTACGTGCAGCGGAGCTCGACGATCTCGCCGGTTTTTTCGTCTTTGATCGCGTCGGTGCATGTGATGAAGTAAGCGTGTTTGAGCCGCACTTCACGCCCGGGAGCGAGACGGAAGAATTTTTTTGGCGGATCCTCGCGGAAATCATCGCGCTCTATAAAGATCTCGCGAGAGAAGGGGATCTTCCGCGTTCCCATTGCGGGATCCTCTGGATTGTTGATGGCCTCCATCTCTTCGACCTGATCCTCGGGGTAGTTTTCGATAACGACCTTGAGGGGGCGCAGGACGGTCATGACGCGCGGCGCCCGTTTGTTGAGATCCTCTCTGAGACAATGATCGAGCAGCTCGATCGCCATTCTCGTATCACTCTTTGCGACACCGATCGTCGCCGCGAAGGAGCGAATCGATTCAGGCGTGTAGCCCCTCCTGCGCATCCCCGAGATGGTGGGCATCAGCGGATCGTCCCACCCGCTCACGTGACCGCCGTCGACGAGCTGGAGGAGCTTGCGCTTGCTGAGCACCGTATAGGTGAGGTTGAGGCGGGCGAACTCTATCTGCTGGGAGTGAAATATGCCGAGCTCCTTGAGGTACCAGTTGTAGAGGGGCCGGTGATCCTCGAATTCGAGCGTGCAGATAGAGTGTGTTATTCTCTCGAGTGAGTCACTGCAGCAGTGGGCGAAGTCGTACATCGGGTAGATGCACCACGCGTCACCAGTGCGGTGGTGGGTCGCCCGCATTATGCGGTAGGTGACGGGATCGCGCATGTTGATATTGGGAGACGCCATATCGATCTTCGCCCGCAGCGTGCGGGAACCGTCGGGAAACTCTCCGGAGCGCATTAGCTCGAAGAGGTCGAGATTCTCCTCGACCGCGCGGTTCCGGAAAGGGCTCTCTCTGCCGGGCTCGGTCAGCGTGCCGCGGTGCTCGCGGATCTCGTCGGGGCTCAGTTCGCATACGTATGCCTTGCCCTTCTTGATGAGCTCCACGCCGTACTCGTAGAGCTCTTCGAAGTAGTCGGAAGCGTAGTATTCACGGTCCTCCCAGTCGAAGCCGAGCCACCGCACATTCTCCTTTATCGATTCGACATACTCCACCTCCTCCTTGCTCGGATTGGTGTCGTCGAAGCGGAGGTTACAGAGGCCCTTGTACTCGGCCGCAATGCCGAAATTGAGGCATATCGACTTGGCGTGCCCGATATGGAGGTAGCCGTTCGGTTCGGGCGGAAACCTCGTGTGGACGCGGCCGTCGAAGCGGCCGGCCCTGTTGTGCTCGTCTATGATAGTTCTGATAAAGTCGCGGCCCGCGGCGGGGGCGGCGCCTTTCTCGTTGTCTTTTTTGCTGTTACTCAAATTTCTGTCCTTGTCGATTTCGCGCGAATCGAGATCGCGCATGTCTCTAACTCATTCTCGAAAGGCATTATAAAATATTTCAGCCGGCGATTCTACGTAATTTCCACGTTTCCCGGCGGTGCGGTGCAGACCTAGAAAACAGATCTTCCGCGTCGGCCGATCCGGCATGCAGAAACGCGGATATTATATGGACAGATTACCGTATAATTAAGAATATACGCCCGTGCGAAATCCCACCGACAGAATTCTGAAAGCGATGACAAGGAGTGACCCCATGACATGGATTGCCCGGTTTTGCGCGATAGGTCTGATACTCGTATGCATCATTGTCCCGGCTTGCGAAAAGAACGAGACGGTCTGCGAACCGTCTACGCAGCTGTTTGTCGAGAAATTCCGGCGAGCGTGGTTATCGAGAGGGCCTTCCTTACCCTTTTCTGTTTCGATCTCGCGGGATCGATCTCGATAGAGGCCCGATCCGTAGCACAAGACTGGGTAGAGCTCGATGTAAGCTGGAACGATCGAACCGGGGTTATCCCCTGGAATACGCCGGGCGGGGATTATTCGCAGGAGATTGTCGGATCGGTGAGGCCGTCGGAGCAATTCATGACAATCGATATCGGGCTCTCGACCGTCCTGGTGAAAAAGTGGCTTCAGGATCCGAATGAGAATCTGGGGATAATGCTGATTCCGGTGAGCGGAGCGCCGGAAACCGGATATGCCGCATTTATGTCATCGGAAGAATCGAATGTCGCTCTGCGCCCCATGCTGACAGTTGTCTATTCCATACCGTAGGATGGTGCCGTGCACCGTCTCCATCCGTAATCTGATGATAGTGTCCGGCCGAATTAAATGGGTTCCCCTCGCTGAATCTATTTGAATCCTGCAGGCGCGTTTCTTACTATCAAATCGAAATGATTTTCAAGAGAGCAGTATGCATATACCCGTACTTCCAGGAAGTGCCGATATACGAGTTCTTCCCGCCGCTCGGTCTCGAATATGTCGCAGCCGCGATCGAAGATCTGGTCGGGGATATTTGCATTATCGACCTGCGGTACGAGGAGCATTTCGAGGAAGTGGTCAGAGGCGGGGCCGACCTCTTCTGTGTCAGCGTGAACTGGCATTACGAGTTCGATTCGGTGTGCGAGGTGATTCGATCCCTACCGGCGGAAGCAACGACGGTGATCGGCGGGAAGTTCGCCACAGAGAATGTGGAAGAGCTTTTCGAGCGCTGTCCCAACATCGACGTGATCGTGCGGGGTGACGGTGAGGAGACGCTCCGGGAGTTCGTTAAGGCGGGCTCGCCTGAGAGCGTGGATGGAGTATCCTATCGCGATAACGGCGGGATTGTTCATAACGCCAATCGCCGTCTCGAAGCAGTTTCCAACACCCTCTACCCGAATCGGAAGAATCGCCGCTACAAATACCGAATCAGTTACAAGAAGTTCGGCCTCGGGTACAGCTTCGATTCGATCGTGAGTTCGCAGGGGTGTCCCTTCAATTGCAAGTTCTGCTCGTTCAAGATGAATCCGCTCGGTCAGAAGCGCGACTGGTCGGCGCGGACCCCGGAGTCGACTCTGCAAGAGCTCAAAGAAATCGATGCGAAGGTCGTGGCGTTTATCGACGACAATTTCTTCGTCGATATCAAGAGGGTGGAGAAGATATGCGACTTCATCATAGAGGCAAAGCTCAACAAGATATTCTTGGCCAATGCGCGGATTTCGGTCGCGAAACATCCCGAGCTCCTGAAAAAGATGTACCGCGCCGGTTTCCGGCTTCTCATGATCGGTCTCGAGTCAGCCCAGGACAAGAGCCTCAAACAGCTGAACAAGGGATTTAAGACGGCGAACGTCAGAGAGGCGTTCACGGTGCTGCGAAAAGCTAATATGCTCATCAACGGCTATTTCATCGTAGGACTTATCGGCGAGACCGAGGAGGAGATGCTGGAGATCGTTCCATACGCCAAAGAGCTCGGCGTCGATTTGATAAGTCCCAACCGGTTGCGGTACGAGAAGTATTCCGGGCTCGTTCTGATCCTCGAAGAGAACGACGACTACTACGTCGGTGAGGGCAACCGGATATATTCAACAAAATACGGCCCGAAGGAGATAAACCGGATCGTGAAGCAAATCAGCTCGGGATTTTTCAGCCGCGATCAGGTTTGGGCGATTGTCCGAAAAGGCCTCAGGATTGGATTTCCCGGCTGGATATTTTACCTTCGCCTGATCTTCGCCCTGCCGCGCATAATCTCGCAGGCGAGAAAACGAAAAAAGAGACGTCTCGCCGCGGCACAGAACTGATCTGGCTCCCGCGCGCCGAATCATTACACGTTATTTTGATATTCCTATTATAGTATATTTTATTGTTTCTA
>CBDUQN010000144.1:0-4054 GCA_965369375.1 uncultured bacterium
AACCACGTCGCGGCGGGGCTGATCCCCTCGGCTGCGGTTGTCCCATCGCCGATTCCTTCGACCCCGATACCTGCGTCGCCGATTCCTTCGACCCCGATTCCTTCTTCCGTGATTCCTGCGTCGCCGATGCGCGCGGCCGCATCTTCCACCACGCGGTCGGGGCACCTGCGCTGCGGCAACGCCCGCAGCTCGCTTGCCAGCGTCCCGGCAAGCGCGAGCTCACGGCTGCACGTTTCACACGATTCGATGTGCCGCTCAAAGGCTTCGAGATCGGTGCCTTTGAGCTCGCCGTCTACGTACGGTTCGATGCGTTCCCGTATCCACGAACAGTTTTCGCTGGAAGCCGGCATATCACACCTTTCCTCCGAGCGCCTCCCGGAGCATCCTCCGGCCCCGGTGGAGATACACCTTGATGGTGCCGAGCGACATCTCCAGGGTGTCGCTGATTTCAGCGTACGGCATTCCCTGGATCTCCCGCATGACGATGATACTTCGATAGGGCTCATCGATCGCCGCGAGTGCCGTCTCGAGAGCATTGCGAAGCTCCCGTGACTGCACGGCCCGTTCGGCGTCAGGATCGCTCGAGGCGGTCACATCTGCAACCGTCTCGACATCGGCTCCCTCAACGAAGACCGCGGACTTCGTCTGCCGCCTGCGCGCGGCGTCGATCACGTCATTCCTCGTTACCCTCATGACCCACGCATTGAGTCTCCCGGGTTCGATCTCTTCTGCATGCTGCCAAAGTTTCACGAGTACTTCCTGCGTTACGTCCTCCGCTTCTTCATGGCTTTGAAGGCTGTAGAAGGCATAGGTATAAATCCTATCCCGATACTCCTCGGCCAACTCTCGAAACGGTTTCTTCATCGTCTACTCAATAAACGGATGAGTGCAGGGAAAGTTACAGAAAGAACTATGTTGGTTGAGGGCGTCTGGGGCTATACTTGTGTTGGTTGAGGGCGCCCGGGACCATACGCGGCTCGAGAACATCTCATACTCAGGGTATTTTAGCAGACTCCCACTGGCAAGCCCGTGGAACTCTGCCCGGCGGGTTATCAGATCCCTTCGCAATTAATCAATTTCGTTACTTGCGCATTACACGTTGCTCGATCAGCTTCGTGACATCCGGCAATTCGCCCGCCGCCGGAGGCAATTCGTCAGACAAGGATGGGAATTGGTATCGCAAATAAATATATCCGCCCATACTCAAGCCGATGAAGAAACCCTTGCCATCACCGCCGATGTTGCCCTTTTCTCCGGCGCCTATCGGACCGTTGACGGCGTAAACATAAAAATTGCCGTAAAATTGTTCGACCTGAAAGATCTCAGAGGGCGGCGGGAATATCTCACTGCCTTCAAACACATAAGTCGTATCTGTGAGAAGCGTATCGAGTGAATAGCTGAAAGGAACGAGATCGTCGGTGGTACTTAAATATATTCCGGAACAACTACCTACGAGGAAGTATTTCTCCACTCCCGGTGAAGAGCTCCATATGACGGTGTCGCTGGCGGTTTCGGTTATGTATCCGTCGTCGGTGAGATAGGTAATGCGAAACTGCTGAGGCACCGCGACCGTGGCGGTGGCCGTCCCGAGCGATCCATCTTCCTTTTCATGCGTTACGGTTAGATTTGCATTATCATCTCGTTCGATAACTAACTGACCGTAATAAATCAAACCGACGGCATATGGAACCCGGATGGAGGGGAACAAATCCTGGAAACCGGGCATATTTAAGTATCCACCGCCCATATCCAGTATCAACTCCTCACCGTTTATGCTGACATTGGGCATACTGAGAAGGTTGACGATATTCACGCGTGCATCACACGCAGTGATCTCAAAAGGCGAAGCCGCCGACCGTACCGGTCCGACTCCTCTATCCATGATGACTCCGACGATAAAGGGATCGGCATTCCCATCTTCTCCGGGAGGACCTACCGCACCCTCCTCTCCCTTGCATCCATGCAGATAAGAGACCGTTAGAAGAAGCATCACGATCACGATAAAACGGCGCATACACATATCCCTTATACCTCCTTGCTAAGTGTGAACAATGTTGGCCGCATGATAACACACGCTTCAATCAGCGGGTATTCATTAATCCTTGAATTCCACGGATAATGGAGTTTCGATCGCTGAAGTGTCATAGTTGTTACCCTCGAGATGGTCGATAATCAAGCGCCCGATCTCTTGCGGGTCGGGCATATCGTTCTCTTTGCACGGAGACGTATGACCCTTGATCGTTGAGATCGTGAGCACGCCTTCGTCTACATTGAGCTCGAAGAACCTGTCGCAGACAATAGCGCCGACATATCCCAAGGCGTAGAACGGCGGGCCGATTTTGTGCTTGATCGTTTCCCGGGCGGTTCTCAGCTCCGGAAGGCCGCGCTTGCGGTCGGCAACGAAAATGGCACGGTCGGGTTCCACATCTTCTGATATGAGCGATCGCCCTCCCATCCACGAAGGCTGCTTGATTCCCAGATAATCCAGAATGGTCGGCGCGAAATCGAGATTCTGAACATTTTCCTTTATGCGGCCGGCGTGCTTCCCGCCCGGAAACATAAATATCAAGGGAACACGGCTGCCTATGGCCCAGCGCTGCCCGTGGTCCGAGCAGATCACGACGACGGTATTGCCGCGTATCATTCTCTTCTGGAGGCCCTGAACGATCCTCTTGAACTGTGAGTCGAATTCGAGAATCGCATCATCATAAAAATCCGTCATAAAGCCTTTTTCCTGCTTCTTTCCCGCGGAATAAAATCGCTCTTTGGGATGAAACTCGGGTCCATGGGTGCCGAGCAAATGAATATGCGCGAAAAAGGGCGAAGACGTGCCATCGATAAAGGAAAAGAGATCGTTGATGCGTCTTTCATCCTTTCGATATTGTATGTGGGACTTGACAACCTCGGCGAGGGGATCTTCCATTGAACGCACACCGAAGATGTGAAATACCCGATCAGTTATGCGATCCTGCATCTGTCGCAAAAAATAAGAGGTGCCCTGGCCGAACACCGAGATCAGACGCTCGGACGCATAATTATCCCTTATCTCCCTTCCATTCACCCAATCGAATGAGTTGCGCATATTCATATCATAGGGATCGGCGTGATGGCGCACGCTGATATCGACATTCTTGTAACCATACATCCTCAATATCCCCGGTAAATGCTGATAGGCGTCCTTGCCTTTGAGAATATCGGGGGGATAGATAAGTCTCGTCTGAGTCGGCAACTTCCCGGTAAACATCGAAGCGAGGGAAGCCCCGGAAGTGGCGGCATTGGTAAAACAGTTTTCGCCCACGAGGGCGATATTGGCACGCCTACGGATAAATGGGGTTGTATCACGCTGATAGCCGTACACCGACATGCTTTCCGCATTCAGCCCATCAGGTGAAATAAGAAGAATATTCGTCCTGTGCCTCGTAGGAAGGATGGGTTTTTTCAAGCTCATGGGAATGTGCCATGAGGAAGAATAGGTAACAAAAGCAAAGATAACGGAGACGATCAACAGGCCCGCCGCTACCAGAACAACAGTGCGGTACGGCGCCGGTCGCAAGAACGCGTTTTTTGATCGATGCAGGATCCGATACGAGAGCGCAACAAGGATAAGGAGAAGATAGCCGTATATATATTTTTGGGGTCCGGCAAACGATCTGACACCGAAGCGAAAAACGGTATACGTGAAGTTATCAATGAGCAAAAACAGCGCCGATGCCAGAATAATCGCCGGCAGTAACAATCCCGTTGCCAAACACACGGTTTGGAAAATACGGTTTCTAATTCACCTCGTCGGGGCCCAGAAGAGCAGCAGCCCGATAATACCGGCGGCCGCTATCGGCAGCGGCGTAACCCACAAAACCTGCATTATCTCGAGAAAACCAAGGGCCGACATAAAGGAAGGCTTCGTGACAAAAAACAGCCACTCCATAAAGATATAAAAATAGACGGCAAAAAGAGTGAGCATGGCCCGGACGATCCAATCGTCTGCCGTGATCCTCGTGGGTTCAGATTTCATATCACTCTCCATCGTTGTGTTGTTAATTTCTCGACTGCAGAT
>CBDUQN010000145.1:0-4010 GCA_965369375.1 uncultured bacterium
TGTAGTTGTATACTCCCTGCTGAACGCCATCGTACGAATCGATCTCGATCCAGTTGCCTTTACCGGCGTCGTATACCAGGTATGTGTAATCCCAGTCGGCCTCGGAATCAAAGTATGCCTTGAAGGTAAAGTCAAGGAATCCGGCAAAGGCGAGTGAGTCACACTGCAGCACCTGGTTCCAGTTGTTTCCGTAGCCAGGCGCATAAATCCAGCCACACATATAGACATCGCCAGCCGGACGGGCACCGCACCACCAGGACTTAGTACCTTCCTGGGGTAGGAGTCCTTCGAAATCGCCGCCGCCGAGTCCTGCAAAGTCGTCAACATGCCAGAAGACGCCTACCTGGGCAGTATTGTCAACCTGCGTCCATCCCTGCCAAGTGACCTGCTCAAAATCATACCAAACGATACAGAACGTATCGACCTGCGCTGTTGTCGTGAGAGCGCTCATGCCGGGATCGACTAGATCAGGATATTCCCCCCCTGTCCATGGTTTGAATGGTCTTTTTCCGGATGATCCTTTGTTGCGAGCATCGGCCGTATTGAAAAGAAGAGTGGCGATGCATAAGCTCAGGGCGATTATGATAACCTTTTTCATACTATCTCCCTTCTCTATCTAAGGAGCACCATCTTTCTCGTCTTTATGAAATTACTGCTCTCCATCCTGTAGAAGTAGACGCCACTCGCGACATCTGCGCCGAGGTTGTTCGTGCCGTCCCAGGGAATCGAGTAGGAGCTTGCGTCTCTCGTCTCATCAACGAGCGTCTTCACCAGTTGTCCCGCGACATTGTAGATTTTTAAGTAAACATGGCCCCGTTCCTTCACATCGAAGCGGATCGTCGTCACGGGATTGAACGGATTCGGGAAATTCTGACTCAGTTTCCAAGCTTTCGGCACTTCGGTTTCGGTTATAACCGGATTGGTCGGACCCCCGCCTGTCCAATGAAGGAAATCCTTAAGGATATGATTGCGGATTATCGGGGCCCCGGCAGATACGTCTCGCACGTACATATAGCTGTGCCCCACCCACATCGTGCTGATTGGAGAATTGACGGCGTTTATCTTACGGTTTTGGATTGCGGCACCGATGTTTGTGTGCGAAGCGCAATCGGGATAGGTTGCAGCGATCGTCGCTCCGGGAGCGGCGGTCAAGCAGTCAAACCGGTTGGTGAGGGGACAGCCACCGAAGACATACCACGCATCTGGTATTCCTCCATGATAGAATACGCCGCCGGCGGTACCGGAGATAAGCGGATTCAGGTTGCCCCCAGTGTATCCTCCCGATAGTGAGTAGTAGCTCCCCCATTTTTGGTCGGGGTACGGCTCGACGCCGCACCAGGTGGTAAGAAGCTGCGCCGCCTGCGGGGAGGTGAGACCGGCAAGGTCCTGTGCGACATCATCACCGAGTATCAAGAGACCCACATTATAATGTGAATCAGGATGTGTGCTCATAAAGTCGATGAGGAGCTGGCAGTCGTTCGTCTTGTCACTGTCGGTGCTTCCGTCACCGATCGTCCCGTTACTCAGGTTACCGCTGTCCCATATGATATTAGTATAGTAGCAGGTCAGAATCGAGCTCGTCGCAGACCGTGCGAGGCCGTTAGCGATAAGGGAAGACGGGTTGTTCACATCGTAGCGTTCCGGCCAGTTCGTGCTCGGAATAACCGCCAAAAATGCAGGATTGAAGTACTGCTCGACGGTTCCCCAGAACGTTCCGCGGCCGTGGAAGTCGTCCACGTAGAGAATGTCACTGCAGCCGAGCGGCAAGCAGGTCATCTCGAAAATGTAGCTTACACCCTTGTAAACGGCGCCGCCGGAGCCATAGGTGCGATCCGCCCGGGATGGCGCATCTTCAGGATGGTATGTTGTTTTGCCGGCGCTGTCGTTGGCGCTGAAGTAGTACTCGATCATGTACCCTCTCGTAAAAAGCGAATCGTTGAGATCCACCATATACCTGTCGAGTACCGGCGTGCCGGGGTAGGGGCCGACACGCGCCTCGGCGCACTGGAGCGTGGTCCAGACGGCGCCGTCATCGCTCACATAGCGGCCGTAGGTGCCCTCGAGGCTCGGTCCATAGAGGTACTGGGTTTTTGGATGTGCATGGTCCGGGCATGAACTCGCACAGCCGATGTATTCGGCCCTCACAAGCATATAGACCTGCGGCCAGCCGTCGGGATCGTACATGATACCGCCGCCGAGGGGCGATGTGCACCTCACGACCGCAGAGTCACCGGGACGAATGACCGGATCCCAGCTAGAGTTCAAGTCATTGGCGGCGTCTACACGCACATAGGCCTCGATCGTGGTTCCTTCCGTCGGGAACTGATCCTGGAAGAGATCGAGGTCCCGCGAGGACCACTGTGGTCCCGAGGCATCGTAGCGCTGTATACGGACATTATCGAACCACGGTGCCGGCGTGTGATTGGCGCAGTTACCGTACCAAAGGTACCAGTATTGGCACATATCTGCGACACCGAGTGCGACTTGCATCTTGTCCTCAACAATAAGATTTGAAATGTCTTGGGTTACAAAGCAGTAATCATAATTTGGCGGGTAAATATAACCACTATCTTTCCAATCACCGGGGCAGCCGCTCTCATCGACATTTCGAACGTGCCATATATCGAAAACAAGATTAGCGAGAGGGAGATAGTCGTATTCGGTCCATCTCAGAAGCAATCCCCCCAAATCAGGCAGTTTCCCCGGTGGAATGTCTGCATCCTGAATCTCGTCTCTATTCGTCGAGTATTTCGTGAGATCGATAACCGGTGAGACAGCCATCTCATCCTGGCACGGCGCTTCGACACCACCGGCACCCTTGCAGAACGGAGTGTCGTAGAGGCCGGGATACGAAGAACTCGGAACGTCGGATCCAATAAAGAAGACGATCTGGGTACTGAAGTTTGTATTGCAGGGATCATGATCTTGATGGATTCCGCTGTAGAGGCCGCAGTACGCCCCGAAAGGTTCGCCAATATCTGCCTTCCACGATATGCCGTTTCCGTCACCATTCGCTCTGTGGGCACCGATGCCGGCCGTTTCGAAGTTCTCGAAATCGAGTAAACCCGAAAGATCGCTGATAACGAGACTATCGACGATAAAGGCGCCATCGGTGTTTATTATACCGTCCTGATCATCCCACGCGCCATCCGATTCGAAGCGGAAGCGCAACTTCGTAGCGGGCAGAGCCAGGAATAGATGGTAAACAAATACCTGATTCTCCAGAACGTCATCATAGGAGTCGATCTCGATCCAGTTATCTTCGCCGGTGTCGTATTCGAGGTATGTGATGTCCCAGTCCAGCTCGGAATCGAACATCCCCATGAAGGAAAAATCGAGGGTGCCGGTAAATGAGAGGCTATCGGTTACGAGCACCTGTTTCCAGCCGTGACCGTATCCCGGCAGATAGATCCAGCCACAGAGATACGGATCGCCGGGGTCGGGCCGGGCGCCGCACCACATAGACTTCGAGCCTTCGAGGGGGACGAGCCTTCCGAAGTCTCCGCCCCCAAGCCCCGAGAAATCATCGACGTGTATAAATGTGTCGATCTGCGCCGTGTTGTCAACCTGCGCCCATCCTTGCCAATCCAACTCCTCGAAGTCGAACCTGATTATGTAAAAGGTATCGACCGCCGCAGCGCTCTTCATGGAGAGGAAGTTCGGATCTTCGGGCTCCGGGAGCTCCCCATCGGACACGGGCCTGTACGGCCTGAGAGCCGGATTTCGTTTTTCACGTGAATGCGCAATTGCGATGAGGGCAACGATCAGCAGGATGCAGATCGGTAAGACAATAACCTTTTTCATTTTTGCCTCCACCTCTTGCATTTAGACCATATGGATTCGGCTGGACTCCTTGTTTACCTGAGCAGGACCATTTTCTTTGTCTGTTCAAAGCTCTTGCTATTCAGCTTGTAGAAGTAGACGCCGCTCGCTACCGTGACACCGTTATTGTTTGTGCCGTCCCAGGGAATCGAGTAGGAGCTCGCGTCTCTCGTCTCATCAACGAGCGT
>CBDUQN010000146.1:0-3666 GCA_965369375.1 uncultured bacterium
TCATGCTCCCGGGCTGCACGGCACGGAATTCGGCCAGTCCCTCGTGCCCCCGGGCTGCACGGCTGGCCATTCGATATATGCATATATCAGGTATTTTGAGCCTCTCGAGCAGCGATGCTTCACTTGCCCCCACGCCTGCGCTTCTTGCGGAGCTCGTCACGGAGCTTCCCTTCGAGCTCTACCGGGAGCGGCTTGCCCGTGGGACGCTCGGCGGTCGTCTCTTCGTCGCGAGGGTGTTCCAGCGGCACGGGCTTGTAGGGTTTCTTTTCGAGCAGGTGATGAAGAATAACGAGTGCCGCCTCCTTGTCCGGTATCATGCCCTTGCCGCCCGTATCGGGATCGAGCTGTGAAAAGGGCGGAATAGGCGAGCCGACGCACGACGGGCATCCTCTCGTGCAGGAACACGATTCGATCAGGTCGAGCGCCGCCTCCATGATTTCTTCGATCAGGTCGTACGCCTTGAGCGAGAATCCGAGCCCCCCCGGGTATTTGTCGTACACGTAGACGGCCGGACCGCCGGTGGAGCGGGAGTTGACCGTCGTGCCGATGTCGAGTGGATCGCACATGACGTAGAGGGAAATGACCTCCCTGAGCACATTCGAGAGTCCGAGCAATCCTTCTCCCGGAACCCGTCCCCACCGCCTCACCTCCGCTAGCACTTCTGGCGGCGGAACGATCCACAGCCCCGCTGTCTCGAGCACCTGGGGCGGCAGGTCGCACTTGCCGTACCCGATCGAGTCTCGGCTCCCGAACTTGATCTTTCGGAACATGAAGGTCAGCGAGGTGACCGACACATCTCCGAAGGCGACCGTGCTCATCCGCCACTGCGCCGTCTTTTCTTCGCGGTCGACCTTCACCTGGACCTCGGTGATCGACTGGGTATAGTAATCGACGTTCGTTCGCTCGACGAATGCTATCTTTTTTTCCGTATCGAGGTCGCGCACGAAAAATGTCTCGGCTTCGTGGAGGTAAATCGCCTGCGGGTGAACCTGTTGGAAGGCGCTCGACTCGTCTATCGTGCCGATGACCGTGTTGTCTCCCGTTTCATCGATGATCGTATAGATATCGGGAGAAATGTTCCGCAGGCTCACGTCGGCGGCCGGGTAGCCGCCTCCCCGCCAGTACCAGCGGCCCTTGACGAAATTGAGTTCGCGTTCCTCCTCGAGGAGCAGCGCGATCGCCGGGGCGTACTCACCGAGTTCCTCGATCTCCCTCGCCCCGAGCGGCAACTCGAAAGAGGCCGAGCGCAGCTGGCTCATCAGTATATAAGGATTCACGGGATCGATGATCGCATTCTCAGGCGATTTGCCGAAGAAGTACTCGGGATGATTGGCGAGGTACTGGTCGAGTGGCGTGTTGTAGGGTATAAATATTATCAGCGCCTCCTCATTTCCCCTGCCGGCGCGTCCCGCCTGCTGCCATGTCGATGCGATCGTGCCGGGGTATCCGACGATAATGGAGGCGTGCAGCGCGCCGACATCGATTCCGAGCTCGAGCGCGTTCGTGCTTATCACTGCCTTGAGCTCTCCGTTGAAAAGTTTCCGCTCGATTTTGCGCCGCTCCTCGGGCAGGTACCCTCCCCGGTAGGGATGCACGCTGTCCTTGAGCGTTGTTCTCACGGCGCCGAGCCGCTCGCGCGCATACCTTGTTATCACCTCGCTCACGACTCGGGCCCTGACAAACGTGATCGTCTGAACATCGTCGAGAACGAGATTCGTCACAAGCTCGGATGCTTCGACATTGGGGCTTCTGCGTTCCATCTCTCCGATGTCGATCGTCGGCGGATTCCAGAAGAGGAACTGCTTTTTCCCCCGGGGCGAACCGTCCCGCTTTACGACTTTCATCTTCCTTCCGAGCAGCTTCTCGGCGTGCGCGCCGGGATTTGCGATCGTCGCCGATGACGCGGCGAACACGGGCTTCGAGTGGTAGTGATCGCATATCCTCTGAAGCCGCCAGAGAACGTTCGCGACGTGTGAGCCGAATATGCCGCGGTACGCATGAATCTCATCTACCACGACAAAACGAAGCCGTGAGAGAAACGAAGCCCACTTTGCATGATTCGGCAGAATCCCGGAGTGGAGCATGTCGGGATTGGTGAGCAGCACCTTCGCTTCGTTTCTGAGCTTTCTGCGCAGCGCCGTCGGCGTATCCCCGTCGTAGGTTCCGGCTTCGAATGAGATCCCGCCCCTCCCCTGGTACCGCTCGAGAACCCGCAGCTGATCCTGCGCGAGCGCCTTCGTGGGAAAGAGGTAGAGCGCTCTGCTCTCGGGATCGGTCAGCAACCTTTCGAGGACGGGGATATTGTAGCAGAGCGTCTTGCCGCTCGCGGTCGAGGTCACAACAACTACGTCACGGCCGTTTCGAAGCGCCTCAACCGCCTCGACCTGATGCCGGTACAATTCTGTGATCCCCATCTTACCGAGGATTTTCTGTATCCTTTCCGGCAGCGGCTGCTTGATCTCTCCGAAGCGGGCCTTGCGAACCGGTATCGTATGCCTGTGCACGATCTGTCCGCTGTAGAAATCACTCGCCTCTACCTTTTTTAGAAACTTCGAAACATCCACGGTTGCTCCTTACTGTCTCGGCGTGGCGGCGCTCAGAAATTACCCGAAAGAAACACCGTAACCAATTGCAACATCGTCAACAAATCAAGACGGTTGTGGTGGAATACGCCTGCGATATCCGTCGCGTCCCGTGATCTCACAAAGTCGTGGTATACGCCCGGAATTTCGCTCCCCGGTATGTCTCCAATCCTCTTTCGCTTGCAGAGGAACATCTCGAGTGTCTGGAGCTTGTGGTTCGGCGTCTTGCCTCCGAGCACCCTTCGCGCAACGGGCAAGAGATCAAGATGAATCTTGGGAGGGGAAAAATCTATTCCTGCGACGATCATCCTCTCAGCAAGAAACGGCAGATCGAAGGTAATCCCGTTGAAGGTGACAATGATCTTGAAACGCTCGAGAAAATCGGTGACAAAACAGAGAACCGCGCGCTCCTCGGTATAGTCTCGGGCAAAGAGCTGGTCGACCACGAACCGTTCCCCGTCACTATACATGAGTCCGACGAGAAAGAGGGGAACCATCCTCAGCCCCGTCGTCTCCAGGTCGAGGTAACAGATCTCCTCTGGTCGCACATCTTTCAATACCGCGAGAGATTTCAGTTCCTTCGCCTCTACGGGAAACGGCTCGGAGAGTGTGTCGAGATAACCTCGGCAGAACGCTTCCGTATCCTCCCAGATATCACCTGCTTCAACGAGTACACGGTAAAAAGATTCACCGCGGTATTCGATATTCTCTCCCGGCAGGAGCTTTTCGAGCGATCCCCCCGGCCCCTTCTTCCAGGCGGCGATCCGCACATCCCCGGGAACCTTTTTGCGAACCGCCGTGCGCATCAATCTCCTGTCGCCGCCGAATACGCCGGCGGCCTTCTTCTTCAGTGCCTCGAGCTCGCGGCGCAGATCGTTGTGATGCTTGCCCATTGAACCACCCGTGCATGGTGCTTATAAAACCGGTCTTCTCCCGATCGGAGAAACCAGCCATCCATAGACGAGAGTACATTAATTGGCGGGGCTTTTCAACCAGATCGGTGTGGGGGAACGGCGTGGGGGAAAATTCAGGGGACGTGAACTTCGTTTCTCATCCGGCATAGGGGACGTGAACTTCGTTTCTC
>CBDUQN010000147.1:0-3542 GCA_965369375.1 uncultured bacterium
TAATCACCTGGCAGGACTCCCGGAACGGTAATTCGGATGTTTACGCGCAGCGAATCGATGCCAGCGGCGCACCACTCTGGACGGTGAACGGTGTCGCTATCTGTACAGACCCGGCTAATGTGGGGTATCCCTTGCTGACAACGGACGGCGCCGGCGGCGCCATCATAACATGGATGGATTATCGTTCTGTTTCGATTAATGACGTATTTGCGCAGAGGATCGATTCGTTGGGCAGCACACTCTGGACGGCAAATGGGATTCTCGCGTGTACCTACTCATCCAACCAATCCAATCCGGCAATAGCGGAAGACGAATTCGGAGGGGCCCATATCGCATGGGTCGATAACCGCAACGGCAACTACGATATCTACTGTCAGAGACTCAACGGCAACGGTCTTCTGCTCGGGGGAAACGACGGCGTTGCTGTATGCACTGCCTCTTATACGCAAACTGCGGTCGCGATCATAAGCGATGGCGCCGGGGGAGCTATCTATGCATGGGAGGATTACCGCTCCGGCAACAACTATGATATCTATGCGCTGCGAATCAACAGCGCTTGGATATGGGCCGGTCCCGCAGATGGAGTGGCAGTTTGCTCTCACTCGGCTCATCAACGTGATCCTGTTATGATTAGTGACGGCAACACTGGAGCCATCATCGCATGGGCGGATCAAAGGGGCACCTACTATGACATATATGCACAGCGTGTGAGCGCGCTTTGTTCCCCGCTGTGGACTGCCGACGGTGTAGTTGTCAGTGCGGCCGACATATCACAGGAGCAGCCCGAGATCATATCTGACGGCTTGGGTGGAGCGATTGTGGCGTGGAGGGATTACCGGTACCTGACTACCTACGACATCTACGCCCAGCGGCTCGATGAAAACGGCGCTGTGGTGTGGGCGACCGACGGCGTCGCCGTCAGCACGGCGCTCTCCGACCAGCACAACGTCAGTATCGCTTCCGACGGTAACTATGGGGCGATCTTCGCATTCACCGATTACCGAAACTTTGGCGCCGATATAACCGTTCAGCGCATCGAGCGCAACGGTTACTGGGGATACCCAGCGCCGGTTATTACCGGAGTGCGCGATATCCCCGGCGACGAGGGCGGCTATGTAAATCTGAGCTGGGACGCAAGCCGTCTCGATATCTACCCTCAAAGCGCGATCCAGGAATACACGGTCTGGCGCGCGATCGACGAGACGGCGGCAATGGCGATGCTCGATCGGGGCGCATTACTTATGGAAAGCGAATTCGATTTCATGCAAATGGATAATGGGGCACTAGCTCTCGCCGATGAAGATAAAACAATTCCAACCGACGAGCGGCCGGTCATCAGACGGAGCGTGCTCGGTTCGGAGACGTACTACTGGATCCATGTGTCAACGATCGCCGCTTCAGACTATACGGATCATTACGCCGATGTTGTCGCAACCCTCTTCGACTCGACAGCAACGAGCAGCGAGCTCCATTACTTCCAGGTCATAGCTCATGAATCTGCCCCGACAGGTTTCTGGATCTCGTCTACCGACAGTGGTTACTCGGTCGACAACCTCGCCCCCTGCCCACCTCTCTGCCTCGCCGGCGAGCAGTCGTATGTGCCCGAGGGGCTCACGCTTACCTGGGCGCCCAACGAAGAGATCGATCTCGACTTCTATGTGATCTACCGCGGCCTGAGCGATGATTTCACGCCGAGCCCCGGCAATCTCATCGCCTCACCGTGCGACACGATGCACTTCGACGGCGAATGGCGCTGGGACGACGGATACTGCTACAAGGTAGCTGCCGTCGATGTGCACGGAAACGAGAGCGAGTATGCGCTCCTATGTTCAGACAATATCACTGGAGAAGAAACGCCGGTCACACCACTCGCTACCTACCTCGAGCAGAATTTTCCGAATCCGTTCAATCCGTCGACGCGGATCGCTTTCGGTCTAATAGCACCGGCGCATGTGCGGCTTCGGAT
Organism: uncultured bacterium; assembly: GCA_965369375.1. Taxonomy (GTDB): domain Bacteria; phylum Krumholzibacteriota; class Krumholzibacteriia; order Krumholzibacteriales; family Krumholzibacteriaceae; genus CBDUQN01. The sequence goes on from CBDUQN010000147.1 coordinate 1,967, forward strand.
CTACGACGCGGCGGGCCGTCTCGTGCGGACACTGATCAACGAAGAACGTGAGGCGGGTGTCTATAGCGAAGCATGGAATGGACGGGATAATGTCGGGAGTGCGGTCGCGAGCGGCATCTATTTTTATAACCTGACCGCCGGCTCGTTCAAAGAGACGAAAAAAATGGTGCTTCTCAGATAGTATCATATGACCCACGATAATCAAGGGGTCCAGCCGGATCTATATTGTCTAGTTCATTATAATTCGGCTAGCCTTTCCTCAGCTTCATCGAAGAGGCGCTTCTCGCGCTTCACGAGCGCCTCGAAGCGGGGATCGCCGCGGAGATTCTCGTAGATCGGATTGTTGGAGAGGTCGAGATAGAAGATATGCGGGAACGACGCCGTCCCCCTGATCTCCCTCTCGAGGGCGGCGAACGCCTCGTCCTTCATATCGAGGAGGGCGTAGACCTCGGAGTTCTTATGCAGGGCGAGGGCCTCCTCCCGCTCACCCTGCGCGGCATGGAGCAGCGCCCTGCAGTACGGGAGCCCGCCGTATTCGGGATACTTCTCCTCGGTTCTCCGTATCACCGCACTGACCTCGTCGAGCCGCCCCATCTTGACGTAGAGGGCGATATACCTGCCGGGGAATATCAACACAACAGGGGCCAGCTCGAAGTACTTCTCGAAATACGTAACCGCCTTCTCGAGCTCCCCGGTGTTCATGTAGCACACGGCGAGTTTGTACGGCGTCCAGAAGTAGTAGGGATCGAGCTCGTGCGCGCGATGCAGGTATGTCAGCGCCTTATCGTACAGGCCGTAATAGAGCAGGCATATGCCGGCGAGGAAATTCACCTCCCCGATATTGGGATTAATATCGAGGGCTTTCCGCTGAAAGCGGAACGCCTTATCGTACTCGTGTTCGTGCTCGTACAGGTGGTACCCCATCAGGGCGTTCGCCTGCGCGGAACCGGAGTCCAGCCGGTACGACCGCTTCACAGCATCGATCATCAAATCGCGGTCTCGAATATCTTGCGTCACTTGGTAGTGGTGCTCGTACGCCCACGCGAGCCCGTAATAAGCCATTGCGTAAGAGGAATCCAGCTCGACGGCGCGCTCGAACATCTCGACGCCGGCCCGGAAATCCTCCTCCTCGAACGACACGGCATACTTGCTCTTTATGAAATGCATCCCCTTCATGTAGTACTCGTACGCCTCGAGGTTGCCGTCGCCCCGGGTCTGCAGCGCAGAGCGGCCGGCCTGTACGATCTCTAGCCTCAGCGCCCGGGCGATCGCCGTCGATATACGGTCCTGAACGTCGAAAACACTCTCGAGCATTTCGTCGTACGTATCGCTCCATAGATGAAAGCCCGTGCCGGCGTTTATGAGCTGAGCCCTCACCCGAATCCTGTCCCCTTCACGCTGGACGGTCCCCTCGATAATGTTCTCGACACCGAGCTCTGCTCCGATCTCCTTTATGTCCATAGTGGTTTCCTTGTAGCGCATCACCGAGGTTGTTGCGATGACCTTGAGCTCGCGGTGCTTCGAGAGCCGGTCGTTGAGCGCATCGGTCATCCCGTCGCAGAAATGCTCCTGGTCG
>CBDUQN010000148.1:0-3531 GCA_965369375.1 uncultured bacterium
TTCTCGGCCGGTTTCTTCGCGGCGGCCTTGGCCTTCTTCTCTTCCTTGGCCTCTACGGCTTCTCCTTTATTTATCGCCTCATCCTTCTTCGCGGACATCACGTAACCTCTCTTTCTCATCCTTTTAATGAATCATCCAACGAGCCATCAGGTTATCTCTGAAATTCATAACCCGACTCAATCCGCTCCCTTCTTCTCTGAGACGGCCTTGAGGACATAGACCAGGTCCCGAAGGGAAGCACTGAGGACATTGACGAGTCCTCGCATCGGCGACTGGAATAATCCCACGGCCTGGGCGAGAAGAACATCCTTGCCCGGGAGCGATGCCATACGGTTGACATCAGCTTCGCTGTAGAGCCGTCCGGCGACATACCCCCCCTTGAAACGGGGCAATTGGTAATCATCTGCAAACTGTTTCAAAACCTGCGTCGGCGCGACTTCGTCTTCCGCGCTCACCGCGATCGCGGTGGGACCTTCCAAGTACTGCTCGATATCTTCGAGCCCCAGCTCGCGGAAGCTCCTGCGCGCCAGTGTGTTCTTTATGACATGGTAGGTGACATTCTTTTCGCGGCAGAGCCTGCGGAGCTCGGAGATGTCTTCGACGTTCAATCCGGTGAAGTCGTTCAGGATAATACTCTTCGCACCATCCAGGAGACCTTTGAGCTTTTCCACTCTTAGACTTTTTTCGGCTTGACCCATTACGTGATCTCCCTTCCTTTTCTACCTCAGATCATTGAGGAGCATCGTCGAATCGAGCTCGACAGAGGGCCCCATCGTCGATGAAACGTGCACGCTCCGCACATATTTCCCCTTTGCCGAGGCCGGCTTCGCTCTCAGAAGCTCCAGCATCAGCACCTTGATATTCTCGACCAGTTTGCTCTTGTCAAAAGAGACCTTTCCGACAGGGACGTGAATATTCGCCCCGCGGTCGACCCGGTACTCGATCTTTCCGGTTTTTGAATCCTTGACGGCCTTTGCAACCTCGAACGTTACCGTGCCCGACTTCGGGTTCGGCATGAGCCCCCGGGGGCCGAGTATGCGACCGAGCTTCCCTACCTCACCCATCATATCCGGTGTCGCAATCGCCACGTCGAACTCGAACCAGCCTTCCTTTATCTTCTCTACAAACTCCGTCGAGCCGACATAATCCGCCCCGGCATCGCTCGCTTCCTGCTCCTTCTCGCCCCGTGTGAGAACCAACACTTTCACATCCTTGCCCGTCCCATGGGGAAGGAGCACCGTCCCGCGTACCTGTTGATCGGCGTGCTTGGGGTTGACCCCGAGCTTGACGGAGAGCTCGATGGTCTCGTCGAACTTCGCATGCGGCAGGCTTTTTATGACCTCGACAGCTTCGGCCAAAGGATATTCTCTCGTTAGCTCCATTTTTGTAATGCCGTCTCGGTATCGCTTGCCGTGCTTCATATTCCTTCCCGCTTTCTCTTGCTATTCTACGATAATGCCCATACTGCGGGCTGTTCCCTCGATCATCTTTACAGCCATCTCGAGCGTATAGGCATTCAGGTCTTCCATTTTTGCCTTCGCGATTTCCTCTACCTGCTTTTTCGATACTTTCCCGACCTTGTCCTTGTTCGGTTCGCTGGAACCCTTTGCAAGGCTCGCCGCCTTCTTGAGCATTTCGGCGGCCGGAGGAGACTTCGTTACAAAGGTGAATGTCCGGTCGGCGTAAACCGTTATCGCAACCGGAATGATTGTGCCGGCCATTTTCTGCGTCTCCGCGTTGAACTGGTTGCAGAAATCCATCGAGCTCACCTGGAGCTGGCCGAGAGCCGGGCCCACCGGCGGGGCGGGAGAAGCCTGCCCCCCGGGTATCTGAAGCTTGACTATCTTCATTATCTTCTTTTTCGATTTCTTGGCCATACCGTCTCCTGTTCCCGTAAATTAATCTCTCGCTCTATGCCGTGAAACCGGCCCGTCACAGGGGCTTTACCTGCAGAAAATCGAGTTCAACGGGTGTTTCACGTCCGAAAATGCTGACGAGGACCTTGAGCTTGCCCCGCTCGGGATTGATCTCGTCCACGACACCGGTAAAATCGGCGAAAGGACCGTCAACGACACGCACATGCTCGCCGAGCGTAAAGGGAACCTCAGGAATGATCCCTTGTTTCTTCTCCATCCGTCCGAGGATCCGATCGACCTCTTTCTTCGGGATGGGAAACGGTTTCTTTCCGCCGCCGACAAAGTGAGTGACACCCGGAACGTTCTCGATGAGGCTCCAGGTTTCGTTGGTCATCTCCATCTCAATAATGATATAGCTCGGAAAGAGCTTTCTCTTCGACACCGACTTCTTGCCCTTCTTCATCTCGGCAACCTCTTCGGTGGCGACGAGAACCTTCCCGAATTTTTCCTCTGCATCGGACACATTGATCATCCGTTCGATCGTCTCTCTCACCTTGTTTTCCCGGCCGGAATACGTATGAAGGACATACCAGCGCATTTTGCTCTTCTGTTCGAGCTGGGCGGCCGTCTCGGGCGTAGGCGCTGCAATCGCTACGGTCTCGGCAGCCTCTTCTGCGGCAGCCTCCGCCGCGCCGGTTTGCTCTTTTGCCTGTTCCGTGCCTTCGACGGCTTCGGCTCCCTCTGCGTCTCCGACGGCCTCTTTGTCCCCGGCCTCCGCTTCTTCTGCCGGCTCGCCCTCCTCGAGCGTTTCCTCTATCTCTTCCTCTTCCACATTGCCTTCTTCGGGAACTTGCTGCGCAACATCCTCAGTCCCCTCCACGGTTCCCGCTGCAAGTGTTTCATCTTGCTCCGCAGGGACCTGCTCTTCCACCGCGGCTTCGGTATTTTCCGTATCCGCGCTGGATGTTTCTTCCACTTCTTCGGGCAAAGCGTCCTTCGTTCCCGCGGAATCGCGCGCCTGATCCACCTCGGCGTTTTCCTGTTTTTCCTTTTCTTTCGAAACTTCTTCGCTCATACAATCACACCAACTCTCGAAATAGCCCGCAGAATAATCCTCGAGTCAGCAATCACCATCCAAGGAGCATCTTGATAATCTGCGTCAAAATCTGATCTATTACTCCGACGAAGAAAGTAACGAGAACCGTTGCGATGATGACTATCTTGGTCGATTCCTTTAATTCCTCGCGAGTGGGCCACGTGACCTTCTTCATCTCCGCCTTCGTCTCGCTGAGAAAGTTCCTTACCTTCTCGATCATGTCGGTCTCCGGTTAAAAGTAACTTCGCGCCAACACGCTTTACGCCGGAGCACTCTCATGCTTGCCAAAACCAAGCGAGCGGCGCCGCGTTTCTCGCAGCCGGGCACTCACGCATGCCGCACGGTCTACCTGGTTTCCTTGTGCAGCGTATGCTTGCTGCACTTCCGGCAGTACTTCTTGTGCTCCAACCTGTCAGGATGCTTTCGCTTGTTCTTTGTGGTGGTGTAGTTTCTGTCCTTGCAAACCGTACAAGCCAGAATTACCAACTCTCTCATCTCTGCCAGGTCCTCTCGGTTGCTATCACTATTCCAGTATCTCGGTTACGACTCCGGAGGCGACGGTGCGGCCTCCCTCGCGAA
>CBDUQN010000149.1:0-3451 GCA_965369375.1 uncultured bacterium
CCGAAAGGAATCACGTACCTGTCATTTTTCAGGTCGAAAGCAGCAACCGGCGCAGACCGAAGATACGTACCGCCTCCCATCTGGAAGAAAAAGAAGGGTTGAATAGCCAGCACGGCCGTATCGTCCCGGTCATCGTCTCCGCCTACTGAAGCCTGATAGGTAATCAAACCGCCGCCCTGAACTGTCTTGTTAAATGACGAGAATGCGACCAATGCACCGCCGAGCTGCCATTTCCCCGTGCCAAGCGCATCATGCCCTGCCGTCGGCGCAACGAGCAGCGGACCGATCCCGACGGTGTTTTTCGGCGTCTGAATAAAAGTATAAGCCGCAAACGCATCGATATCGCCCAGCCCGGAAGTATTGGAGGAGTCATTCGGCGGAACGGTGCTGATTGGCAAAGAAATCCTGATGAGCCATTTGCCGGCCGTTGTAGCGAACCGCATCCAGAAGGTGTTCGATACTTCATCGGACACCCCATAGAGCGTCGGACGGTAATAATTCTGGAGATTTAGTGCCGTCATATTGGCGAGAGGGTTGTTCGCTTTGGCCAATTCTTCGGCCGATAGTCCGTTCTGCGCGAGCAAAGGCGTAGTCTGCAATGAACAAAGCGCGAAACAAACTAGAATACAAACGAAGAACACCTTGATTTCTCTCATCTCGAGCCTCCTCTTAATTGCGAGCCGTTATTTCGGAAATTGACATCTTCCTGAGGACAATCTGTCCCGAATAATACCTATTGTCAATCAGTTATATTAGCGCGAACGCCGCGGTGAATCAGGCGGCACCGTACGTCTCATAAATCCCGACAATTATCATGAGGTCGGCGCCTGCGTGAAAGAGCACCGAACCCCACAACGATTCGGTTCTCTGAACGACGTAGCCCCAGGCGAGCGCAAGCACGAAGAGGATCGCCAGGAATTGCGCTATGTCCGGAGTGTATTCGACGGGCGCATGAACGAGGGTGAAGAAGAGTGCAATGCAAATGACGGCTCCATGCCGGCCGAGCAGCTTCTCGAAGGGCAGCAGCAAAAGACCCCGAAAATGCAGCTCCTCCATGAAGGCGTTGGCGAAAATAAACAGCAAGGTCCATGGGGCAAGAGACAGCAATTGCGCGGCAGTCAATCCCTGATCGAGCGTCTGCAACAGAAACAGCGTAATAAAAATAGCGAATGTCGCAAGACCGATTATCAGCCACGCCCGCAGCCGTCCTCTGCGCAGATAGAGATCCGACAGTGTCATACCGCCCACGCGCGCTATCAGAATCACGGGGATCACGATCAGCATGGATTCAGTGAATTTGGTCAACGCGATCCCCGAAACGGTATCGGATGTCACACCAAGGGCGCCTAGTATGCGATCGCTCAACAGCCAACTAAGAAGGAAACCGCATGAGGCCGCGAGAAACGCAATGGAGACGTTTCTCCAGGGCCTCAGGGACTCGACCCGACCACAGGCCCAGGTAAGGGCAAGAAACAGAACGGGCACGATCACTTTGATGATTGTTCGGGTCCCATAAGGTATAGCCGCCCAATAACCGCCGACGAAGTAGACGAGCATCGCAAGAAGGAAAAGAACCAGAAAGTAGCCGGTCTTTTTCGTGATACATACTTTGTCAGGACCCAAGACACAACAGCTACCTCGCAACAGTCTATCGAAAGCCTATCAGACCAATGCCGGGCCGTCACCGATTGATTGCTGCCGGCTGGTATGAACGGATCTATATGGAAGACTATGATAGAGGTATAACTTGGTCGAATGGAAATTGCCGATTTCTTGCATTCTCAATCACAATGGAATGGGGGCAATAATGAAAACATTGGGGGGCCGTTGCCCCCCAATGTCGATTGTCTTAACAGTGTCTCTTAACCGCCGCCGCCGCTGCCACCAGCCGTGCTCCCGTTCAGCTTAACCAGGAAGCTAACGGCCTCCCCGACGCGGTCGTCGAGCAACCCTCCGAGTAATGGATGATCGACATTACTCGATGCGAGAGGCGCAGCGGGGGACGCGGCGATTGCCACCGACTCCACCCATGAGAGCATGACGCTCTGCAGGTCGGGGGCATCAACAAGCCCTTTCCCGCTGACTTCGTTGAACTCCGCCGCGAGAAGTTCCCTCAGAAGCTGCTGGTACGGGTCCTTTGATTTTATGCTCAGGATATCCAGCGCATCCCGGAACTCGTTGCCCGGTGTGAACTGAAACGGTTCGGGGAAGAAAAGCCCCTGGATGTCTTCGATAAACTGGGCCATGGTCAGGGCATCGAATTCCGCATTGCCCTTTCCGCCACTGATGGCCGCCCGGAGCTGCTTCTTCCAGAATTTGACATTTTCGCCGGTGGTCAGGAGAACACCCATTTCGATATCATAGGTGATTTCCTCTGTTCTCGGATCGAATCCGAAGTCGATACCGTATGTATCGGGTCCCACCGTGACAATCCTCGATGTGGGGCCTGTCGGATCGAAAGACGCCGCCAGCACCTCATTGAAATCATCCGCCTCTGTCTCCGCGTCGATCCGTATAGTGTAGGTCCCGGGGATTTTTATGAACGCAAATTCGCCGTTCACATCGGTTATCGCCGTCTGAATATTTCCGTAGCCGTCTACGAGTGTCACGGTAACGTCGACAATGATACCCGCCTCGTCGGCTTCGGTCAGGACGCCGTTACTGTCCGCGTCCACGAACACCGTTCCGGAAATCTCGAATCCGTAACACGGGCCCGCGATCTCACCGATGTCCGCAAGCGTCGAAGCCTTTACCGATGCCCTGATGACCCCGAGGGGAACATCGCCGGGGAAGGTGATGGAATAGCTGCGGCTCTCGGTTGTGCCCAGTGACTGATCCCATTTGACGCCGTAGATCTCCACGAGAGGATTGACGCCTATTACGGCACCCGCGGGGCTAAAAGAGTCCAGCGCAGGGGCGCAGTCGGGGAGCTCGAGGAAAAAGTGACTCAGCGCATGCTCGGCACCCGTTCCCGATACGGTATAGGAAAAGGTGGTCTGACCGTTGTCATACGCCCGACCGTCGAACTGCACGAGATAGCCGTTGATCGTGTTCAACGTCGTGACGGTCGGCGAAGCGCCGACGCTCAGCGCAAGGGGCGCATCTGGAGCGGACAGGTGATCCAGAGCCGGATATTGCGGCAGGGTTGGGTCATCCTGCCTGCTGCAACCGGCAAGGGCAAACACGAGGACCGCAAAGACAAGGATAGAATAACTTAACCGTTTCATTGCAATACCTCCTAAGCTGTTGTTTTATAAACGGTTGTTATGTATATACAGAAACCCCGGCGACCAGCCGCATCACCTGAGGCTTGATTTAGATCGCTTTGTGGCAAGTCGATTATCTTATTAACATTATATCAGATATGGCCATCGCGGTCAAGGTGGCTGATGAAGATCCTGCGATTCAGACACTGTAGAGGTATTTTCGACCGGTTGTGCCGGCACCACCA
>CBDUQN010000150.1:0-3226 GCA_965369375.1 uncultured bacterium
AATTGAATTACATAAATCAACTGAATCTCTCAATCTTAACCGGACACTAATGATATTATTTAAGGATTGAATTCTGCCAATATATATGATAAAATATATTACGTAATCCTAATAAAAGCACGAGCGATCTTCCGGAGAGGCGGGTCTATGTCCAATCGATTGCTTGGCTTTATATGCATTAGTATAATTATTTTTCCCGTTGAAGCGATTGCCGAAGCCTGGATCAATCAGGACTCGTGTGTCGTTTACGAGGAGGAAGAGCAGCTCTACGTGAGAGTCTACTTTTCCCTTTTGAACAACTCGCCGTCCGATCCCCTCTGCGGCTTCGACTTTATCCCAGAACCACTCCCACCCTCGTCCGGCTGCGAGATATTGGAGCTCGGCTATCCCATCGGGTGGCACGCTTGCCTCGATCCCGAAGGCACCGTCGAGTGGTTCGCGAAAATCCCCGATTTCTGCATTGATCATGGGGATTCCAAGGGAGGTTTCTACATCGTGCTCGATCCCGCTTACGGTTGCTTCGCGGTGCAGTTTTGCGATCATAGCGGCACTCTCTTGCTGGAGCAGGAGGAATGCCTCGATTGTAAGGAGGTCGGGACCGGGGAGCGCTCTTGGGGTATGATCAAAAGTTTTTACCTTAAGTAATATTAAACCAATATCTTATATCGAAACGGCGCATCGTGGGCAATCGATGCGTCTTTTTTTTATCATTAAATGTAATTTACACTTGACAAATTGTACGGTATTGCGTACATTATTACGAGTGCGCAGCGAGGGAAAATGATGGAGCTGATAAACCATATAAAGCAGCACCGGGCCCGGCTCGATCTCACGCAGCAGCAATTGGCGGAGCGGGTCGGCGTTCGCAGGCAGACAATCATAGCGATCGAGAAACGGCAGTACGTGCCCTCCGCGCTCCTCGCATTTCTCATTGCGCGGGAGCTGGGAATGGCTGTCGACGGACTCTTCGAGCTCGTCGATGAAAATGGAGGTTCGAAAAATGAAGAGTGAGATGGATGTCCTCAATATGGACGAACGGCAACGGTTTGCGTGGCTGCGCGCAAACCGGATAACGCTAATCTGCGCCGGGATCGTCTGGATCGGTATCATTACCTGGGAGTTCCTGCAGCAGAGGACGCCCTACTTCATGATCGTGATGGTGCCCGTTTTCGCGATCCTACGGTACGTTTCATACCTGAAATTTGTGCGAATGAAGTGACATCAGCGCTCACCCATGAATCGCCCATGAGTTCTTCTTTGCCTTTCAATATTAATCGTTACTTTTAATGTGTAGGGACGCTTCCTACGCCGCCTCCGCTGATCCGATTCAAGCCGGCCATGAGACCACAACGCCCCCGTCAAAGCGCACATGGCATTTCCCGTGACATTCAGGCTCCAGTGAACAGTTGCGCCAAATGCCGATAAACTGTGCAGCAAATGATTTTAGAACCAGATTTATTGCTTGCCGAACGGAGCTAACGTGGCTACTATCAGCCGCACTTCGCGGAAGATAAGCGGAGCGCCCTCTGCGACGCACAGAAGATGGTCATTTTGTAATTCTGCCACAAAAGGACAAGAGCAGGAAAATGGTCACACATACAGACTCCATTAGATACCCCAATAAAAAATTATGAATTAGGCATACCTGCACTACCGGGTATGCGCATGCGCTGAACTAACGTTCAGTGAAGGGAGTGTTTTGTCCTATGGGGTCTGTAAGGATGACCAGGCGCCGCCGTGCGACCAGGCGGGAAGCGGCCGAGAGACGAGCCACACGCAGGAAAAAGCGTCGCGAAGAGAATGAAGAGAGAGCTATCCGCCACGAGATTGCCGCGGAAAAATACCTTGCGCTCTCGTGGGAACCCACCGTGGAACTCATCGAAAAAATCTTTTCGAAAAAGCACAAACCCAGCGAAGAGGATTTGCCGCAGGACCTGAGATCGCTGATCTGGTTCGCCGATTCCGCCTCGACCAAAGGTGAACGGAAGAAATTCAAGGCTTTGCTCATCGATGCCGTCCGCAAAGCACCGAAGATCCTTGACTACGAGTTCCTCGATCCGTTGAGCGACCTTGAGAAGCTTCCCTGGATTCGCCCGCTCAAAACATGGAAACCGAAAGGAAAATCGAATAACTCTATATTCAGATCGCTCATCGATCACGTGCTGGTACAGTACTCAGTCCCCAATTTCCTCTATTCGATATTCTTCATGAATTACACGATTCCGGTGAGTTATACATGTCTCTACGATCTCTTCGTTACCGTCGCGAAAGGCGGCAGCTTGTACCGGCATGCGCAGACCGGCCGATTCCCGCCGGTCATGACGCGCAAGATGTGTCACTACTTCCTTAACATGCCGCACGGAACGGGGATTGTCGAAGCCGTCCGTCACGCCCAGGTATCGGGGTGCGGAGGCGATCGCAACCTCGCACACGCCCTGCGCAGGACGCGACTCGGCCGGACATTTGCAGAAAACGAAAAGTTCTGGTTCAACGTTATCCAATGGTTCTGTAACCGGCCGATGCTGGAGCTCTGTCTCGTGCGACCACTTTTCGACTATATCAACCACCTGGCAGACTCGAATCCCGCCTTCTCGATGAAAGGACGGACGGTACCGGCGCTTATGCGTGACATGGCACAGTGGCACAGGGAGCTCGCAGTCGAAGGAAGAGCCATGAAGCATTGTGTTTATTCCTATGCGGAAGATGTCGAGTGCGGCGACTCTTCTATCTGGTCGCTCCGCAGGGAAGGAAAGAGAAAGCTCACCGTAGAGGTCGAGAACAAGCGAAAGGAAATAGCTGAAGCGCGGGGCAAGCTCAACCGTATTCCAACGGCAAAAGAGATCGAGATCCTCGAGCTCTGGGCGGGCGAGAACAACCTGAAGATGAGTCTACCTGATTGGTACTTCGAATAGCTGCGCAAGAAAAGACGCAGACAACGATACATGAATTGCAATGAAATCACGAGCCGAGATGATTCGCGATCAGAGCAGTGGCCTCGTCAACACGTTCCTTGTTCAATCACACCTGTTTGTAGAGAACCGTTCCTTCCGTGCCGAACTTCCTGCCTGGACCGATTTATATCAGGACGTCGCACTCGGAACACCGGCGTCGTTCTCGCCGGCCACTTCGAACAGGCCGATATCTCTGTGTTTTTGAGCGATTTTCGCAGCAAGATCGTCCACCGCACGGAGATCCTTCTCTCGTGGAAGACCCTTGCAGGTGACGG
>CBDUQN010000151.1:0-3218 GCA_965369375.1 uncultured bacterium
TGCACCGAGCCATTGGATGCCGGCAAAGAGAAGCAATAAAAAAATTAGAGGAATCCGAACGAGTTTATTATCATTGAAATTATCGGGAAATTTTGATCGTGGCGGGAAGTTAGGGGATATACACAGATACCTGGGGGCGATCTAGAATGAAAAAGGCACTGGCGTTCTCGGCAATTTTTTTAGCCTGTATCTTGTTATCTTCCAATGGGTTTGCTCAGGAAGAGGAACTTGCAACCGAGGCGGCCGAAGGGCTCGATCTCTACGCCGTGGCCGAGCTCTTCAAGGATTCGGAGAGTATCGAGGCGTTCGAGGATGCCCTAAACCATCCCGACTCGACGGTGAACAACCTCGACCTCGACGAAGATGGATATGTCGACTACATCCAGGTAGTGGAGCATGTCGAAGAGAAAACGCACGTCTACATACTCCGGGCCCTGCTCGGCGAGGACGACTACCAGGATGTCGCGAGTATCGAGATCGAAAAGCATGGCGAGGACAATGTCACCGTGCAGATCGTCGGCGACGAGGAGATCTACGGTAAGGATTATATCATAGAGCCCGAGGGGCAGGGAGAAGAGGCTAATCAGGAGCAGGCGGCTCAGGGAACACAATCAACTACGACAACGGTGGTTCATGTTCACCACTGGCCGGTCGTGCGGTTTATATTCGTGCCAGGCCGCCGCATCTGGGTTTCACCGTGGCGCTTTGGGCGCTACCCGGGCTTTTGGCGACGCCGTGCGATCGTATCGAGGAGCGTGTACCGCTCGAGAACAAAGCGGTACTATCGCCGTACGCCCTACCGCCGGACCAGCGTGCGGCGGAGCCACCGGGGTCGCAATATGTACCATACGCAGCGGCGCACATCGCAAAAGGCGGTAAAGAAGACGAAACACAAGCAGCACAAACAGCAACAACACAAACAGCAGCAGAAAAAGCAAACGCAACAGAAACAGCAAACACAACAGAAGCAGTCAACACAGCAGAAGCAGCAGCAAAAGAAGAAGACACAAACTCAGAAGAAGAAGAAGCCATAGGGTGATCAATAAGAACTATACGTCGGAACGCGGATATTTTCAGAAACTGTTCGATCGTGTAGACGAACGGCGGATCGCGATGCAGAAGAAGCTCATCGAATCGCGGTTCAAGCTGAAGGAGCTCATGACACGTGAGGAATGGGAAGCGGTAATTACGAAGGCAAAGGAGGGCAAGGCAGGGTAATCCAAGAATGTAATAATAGAACATAACGCTGAATTTCGACCTCGAAAGAGAGATTTTTGACCTCAAAAGAAGGAGTATCGAATGAGGTTCTTCAAAACACTTGTTTGTTTCGGTCTGCTGGTATCCCTTGGTATCTCAGCGGCGGCCGCGGGTGAGTTTCGCCTCGGCGCATACGGCGGAACGGTTATCCCGGCCGGTGATTTCACCGAAGTCGCCGCAATCGGGGGAGGCGGAGGCCTTTCGCTGGGATACTTATTCACCGATGCGTGGATGGTATACTTCCAGGGCTCATATCACAATTTCGGTTCGAGAAAGATTTACAGCGATAATTACAATTACGTTGCTTTCGAAGTAAATGTGATTCCGGTGGAGCTCGGTCTCAGTTACTTCTGGGGCGAGCCTTCCGTATTTCAGGGTTATGTTACCGGGCGTGTCGGGGGCTACATGTGGCGCGGCGACCATGAGGATGAAGATATAGGAGTGGCTGTGGGAGGAGGCGTTTCGATACCCATTGACAATGGGGGGAAATGGAAGATCTACGTCGAGCCGATGTTCCACGTCGTATTCGGTGAGGAGACATCCTATACTATCAATGAGCAAACAATCAATCTTCACGGAACAAATTTCTACATGGGCTTTTATGCGGGTCTTACTTACTGGCCGGGAAGGTAGTGCAACTGTGCTGAACTCCGATAGGAGAAGAAACATTCTGAAACAGTGCATTATATGCGGCTGTCTCGGTATACTCGTTTTTCTTTCCGGCGCCGGATGCGAGAAGTATTCGAGCGAGAGTCCCCTCATGCGGGAGGTCGAGGGGCTCGGTGTCACCTCATTCGAGCTTCGCAACAGGATGAGCAATTTCGCACACCGTTTTTCCGGGCTCGTAGAGGAGACGGCGGATCGTATCATCGCTCAATCGGACGATCCTGATATCCAACAGAACGCGAGGCTCTGGAAGATTCAAGCCATACCCGCCTGCCAAAAAGCGATCTTTTTCTTTGATCCACTCATTGCGCTTACCGACACATGGACGTTCTGTATTCAAATGCATCTCTACTTTACCGAGGGGGCGGGAAAGGATCTTTTCGGCGAATGGCAGAGCCTCGCCGATGAAACGTCCGAGCGGCTAGAGGCCGATATGGAGGAGCTTGCACGGCAGATAAAGATTTCGGGTGATGTTCAGATGCTGAAGGAGAAGCTCTACGAGTGGGCTTCTGACCACCCGATAGAGAAGCAGTTCTCAGTGAGGGAATCGGTCAGAAGCGAATTCGTGGCGATGATCGAAGATATGAATATCGAGATCGCTTACGCCGTCGGAAATGTCGCCGTTACCCTTCATGATATCAGGGAAGAGCTGTTTGTTCATTTCGATCATCTGCCGAAGCAGCTGCGGTGGCAGGTGGACTATTTGCTGGGCGAAGCGGCGAGGGGTGGGTCCCTCGAAAAAAGTGTGGAGAATTTTTCCAGAATCACCGAATCGGTGGACCGGGCCGTCGCAGTCCTCGAGGAGGCACCGGCGACGCTCGATCTTGCACGGGCTTTAACGCTGGAAGACATAGACAGGCAGCGCATCGAAAGCATCGAAGAGCTTCGAGACGAGAGAATCGCCCTTGTCGAGGAGCTCCGAAACGAGAGGATCGCCGTATTCGAGGAACTGGACAGGATGAAGAATGAAACGGTGCGACAGCTCGATTCCGTCATGATGCGCGCGCTCGATGAATCATCTAAACGTCTCGATAAATCGATCGATCACATATTCTGGCGGGCGCTGCAGCTCGTGGCGATCCTCGTCGCCGTGGCCGCTGTTTTCTTCGCAATATTGATCAGGAGAGGGGCTCTGAGAACCTAAATGTCAGGTAAACGTTTGATCGCTGGTTTATTTCTCGCGGTATCTATCTTTATTTTCGGAGCGGGCTCGGTGCAAGCGCAGCGGGTCGAGTTTACGCCCTTCGGCGGGTACCAGTTCGGCGGCGTATTCAGGCTCGTCAATGGAGAGCTCC
>CBDUQN010000152.1:0-3077 GCA_965369375.1 uncultured bacterium
AGGACCGGTTGCTTTGAGCCGAATGGTCATGATCGGCCTCATAGAATTGAGTTGAAGGAGCGAGAGCCACTGTGGTAGGTTGGATTTCCCGTAAGAGGATAAAACTGTTTGCGTGAATGGCGGATGCTGGTAGGTTCGATCTCCTGAAGTATGTATTAGTTCTATTGTTATAAGCGGTAGACATTTTGAGAGGTATGGCCTCTTTTGCAATGATAGCTGTCAGCCCGAAATCCGAATGGTTTCCGCTGGGCAGAGCCGATGCGCGGCGTGTGCTGCGGAGGATCGTTCCCCGCGTGCGTAGAGCGATCGTGGGGGAAGATGATCCTTCGGTTACGGCTATCGCCCGGAAGACGAGATCGCCCTTCAAGGTTCTCGTTTCCACCGTCATAAGCGCCCGCACGAAGGACGAGGTGACGGGGGAGGCGAGCAGGAGGCTCTTCTCCGAGGCGGATTCACCCGAACAGATAGCAGCCCTGCCGGTGAGCCGCATTTCGAAACTGATCTTTCCCGCCGGATTTTACAAGACAAAGGGGAAGGCGATCAAAGCGCTGTCCCGCAAACTCATCACGGATTTCGAGGGGCGGGTGCCCGATACGATTGAAGAGCTGCTGACCCTTCCCGGCGTGGGGAGGAAAACCGCCAATCTCGTGTTGACGCTGGGATTCGGAAAGCCGGGTATCTGTGTCGATACGCACGTGCACCGAATGGTAAACAGGCTGGGAGTGGTAAAGACGAAAGATCCAGAGCAGACCGAGTACGCCCTGAGAGCGGTGCTGCCCGAGGAACATTGGATCGAGATCAACGATCTCCTCGTGACCTACGGGAAGGGGGTATGTGCACCCATTTCACCCTTTTGTTCGAAGTGCGCTATAAAAAGAAGCTGCAGCCGAATCGGTGTAGGGAGGTCGAGGTGATTCTGCCGTTTGTAGGACGGTTATAACATATTTACATGGAGGAATGAGTTGTGCGTTACGTTTTTCTAATTCTATCGGCGGGTTTCATATTTTTTCCGGTGCATGCGACCGGACAGACCGAATTCGACCGCTACTTCACGACCGAACAGCTTCGAATCGACCTCTACCATACGGGAACGGCCGAAACGGAGGTTTTCAGCCTCGATGAGGTGCTCAAAGAGCCACGTTGGGGCGGGAATCCGAGGTCCCCGATCGACATGTCGAACCTCGGTGCGTATCTCCTCAGGATATACGACATCGAAACCAACAATTTGATCTTCTCGCGGGGGTACTGCACCGTCTTCGGAGAATGGGCGACAACCGCCGAGGCGATCGATGGTTTCTCGAGAACATTTCACGAATCGCTCATCATGCCGTATCCGAAGAAACCGGTTCAGGTGAGAATAGACAAGCGTGACAAGAAGAATATCTTCAGGCAGATCTTCGATCTCGTCGTCGACCCGGCCGATTATCATATCAATACCGAGCGGCGGTTCAGGCCCCTCAAGGCGCGAACGCTGAAGGATAACGGGCCGCCAGGTTCCAAGGTCGATATCGTCATACTCGGCGACGGCTACCGGCAGGACCAGATGCACAAGTTCCGCGAAGATGCCAAGCGGTTCCTCGAGGGTTTCTTCGATACCGAGCCATTCAAGAGCAGAAAGCAGGATTTCAATGTCCGGCTCATCGAGAGCGTGTCTGAAGATACAGGCGTCGACGATCCCCGCAAAGGGATTTACCGGAGTTCGATCCTTGGCCTCACGTTCAACTTTTTCGATATCGACCGGTATATGCTCACCGCGTCGAACAAGGTTATGCGTGATATCGCGGGCAACGTGCCGTACGATCAGATCATCATTATCGCGAATACCGAGAAATATGGGGGTGGGGGGATCTTGAATTTGTATTCTATCTGCTGTTCTGATAACGAGTACGACGAGTATGTATTTGTGCACGAGTTCGGGCACTCGTTTGCCGGTCTCGCTGACGAGTACTATTCCTCCGAAGTGGCCTACAACGACCTCTACCCAAAGGGCGTCGAGCCGTGGGAGCCGAATATCACGGCATTGCTCGATACCACGAACGTGAAGTGGGGAGATCTGATCGAAGAAGAGACGCCGATCCCGACGCCCGACGATTCGACGTACGCGGGGGTGGTAGGGTGCTTCGAGGGCGCCGGATACTCTGCAAAGGGTCTCTACCGGGCCACGTTAGATTGCCGGATGTTCTCGAAGAGTCTCATCGATTTCTGCCCGGTATGCCGGCGTGCGATCGAAGAGATGATCGATTTTCATACGAAGTAAGAATCGACACGGGTATCGGTGAAGGTCTGCCTAGCGGATGATCGATTTTCATACGAAATGACCACGGAGTCGAATACGAAGATATCAATGAAGGCTGGTCAAGGAATCGTTTACACTGCCGTCAATGAAGCTCTGCAGCGGTTTCTGGAGCGCATCCAACCGGCACTTACGGTCCGAGATTCATGAGGCGCTCGCCTCTGAGATAATCGTCCGAGGTGTAATCCTCTCCCATCTCGAGCTGCCCGTATTCGGCTTCGAGTATCGAAAAATGACTGTGCTCCATGCTGGCGAGGTACTCGAGCATCGATTTGCTGTTCGAATCTCGCGTTTTTCCCGCAAGGTCCTTGTAGAATACCTCGGCTTTTTGCTCGGCCTCCATCCCCGCCTCGAAGAGTTCCTTGAGCGTAGCGTCTTTCTCGAGGATCTCGCTGATCATCGGCACGAGTGATTTCTTGGGGAGCCTGAGATCCGTCTCGGGAAATTTCTTCTTGTAGGCTTCCGTCAAGAGTTTCTCGTGTTTTTTCTCCTGATCGATCAGGAAGTCGATCTTTGCCACGAGATCGGGATTCTTTGTCAGGTTTTTCATGCGTGTGTAGAGCTTTATCGCTTCAACCTCGGATTTGATCGCTACTCCGAGAACCTCGAGCATGGTGTAATCTTCATTGGGGTTCATTGCAATAATCCTTTCTATTATTAGTACTGAATTCCCGTGTCTATAACATAGGTGCATGGAGGGTGTTTGTCAAGGTATGCAAAGAAGTTACAGCGTCAAACCCCGTTGGCACGTTGGCTGTTCGATCCCCCTACAGCGTCAAACCCC
>CBDUQN010000153.1:0-2908 GCA_965369375.1 uncultured bacterium
AGCCTGACCTCAGCCGGTGATACGACGAAACCGTTCATTCCGGGGACTCCCGTTGTGTGGAATCTCGTCGCGCCGGGCTCGTCCACCGATCCCGGGAGCATCGTCATCAGATTCGTCGCGCCCTTCGCAACGGATGAGAATACGAACGAAGCGGCGACGCTCGAGAATGTTTCCGACGGCGTCGAAGTGATAACGGAGGTCGGGCAGATCTTTATGTCGAACATCTCCGAGGCCGAAGGAATGCCGCCGAAGGTGGTGCCTCAGGGCGCGGAGGATGTTCCGATGCTGAGGATGGAGTTCACGAATAATCTCGATCAGCGCATCGGGCTCGATATGCTCTACGTGAGCGTGAAGAATAAGCACGGGCAGCTGCTCGACAATCCGGCCGCCGCCGTGTCGTCGATGACCGCCCGGTACAATGGAGAGGTTTATTCGGAAACGGTCGGGGGGGACAATCCGGTCCCCATGATCATAGATCATGCCTTCTATATCGATGCAGGCAACACCGATACGTTGTTGCTCTCGATCGATATAGCGCAGGGAGCGCCGGCGGGAGGGCTCCACATCGATGCAGCGAGTGACAGGGATGTCGTGTTCACGATAGGAAATGATCCGGGCGGCACGCCGGTGAGCGTCACTCTCGAATCGGGCGAAGATATAGAGGGTCATTTCATGAGCACATCGATGCAGATCATGAGCGCCAATTTCGAGGAGTACGCGCACAACTATCCGAATCCCTTCAGGGCGGGAACCGAATCGACGAAGATCTCGTACTTCCTCACGCGTGATTCGAGCGTATCCATGCGTGTTTATGCCCTTACCGGAGAGCTCGTCTGGTCGAAGAACATCGGGGCGGGTGAGCCGGGCGGCACGGGGACCGAGGGCGGTACCTGGCACGAGGTGGAGTGGAACGGGTACAACGACAAGGGGGAACTGGTAAGAAACGGAGTCTATCTCTGCAAGATAGAGGCCGGATCTCAATCGGCGGTTTTCAAGATCGCAGTGGCGAAGTAAGGTGGTTATGAAGAGGATTGGAGCGATAATCCTTCTTTTGGCGCTTCTGCTGTCACCGGTGTGGCGGCTCAGCGCGCAGGACGCAGGGACGCGGTCCGTGTTCAGTCTCGGGGCCGGTTCGCGCGCCATTTCGATGGGGGGCGCCTTTAGCGCCATCGGGGATGATCCGTCCGCGATCTACTACAATCCGGCCGCTCTCAGGCTCAACCGGCACACAGGGATAATGTTCAATCATATCCAGCTGTACTCGGGATTCGCCGATGCCAGTTACGATTTCATCGGATTTACCTACCCGACATTGTCGGTCGGGGCCGTCGGCCTCGGATTCATGATAACGGGCACAGGGGGCATTCGGGGATTCGACGAGTACAGTGTGGAACTCGATGAGTTTTCATACCGCGAATGGCAGATGCTGCTCGGCTACGCGTTTACCCTTCCCTGGAAATACATTGGAACGTTAACGCTCGGGTCATCGGTGAAGATCCTGAACCAGCGGGTCGGCGAGTTTTCCGACACGGGAACGGGGCTCGATATCGGCTTGCTCTATCGCATACAGCGCGTCGATGGTCTCGTGTTCGGCTGCAACCTGCAGGATATCATCGGGGCGAAAACCAAGCTCGTTTCCGTTAGTGAGCAGCTCGACCGGACGCTCATGCTCGGTGCAGGCTACACTCACCGCTTCGCCAATGGCTCCGGACTGGTTCTCGCAATGCAGTTGGATATGCCTCAGCGGGCCGACACTGATTTCAGGTTCGGGGCCGAGTACATGTTCAAGAGATATTTCTCGTTGCGTGTAGGATACGATTCGGAGCAGATAACGGCGGGGATCGGACTCGGTTGGCGCGGTCTGCTGTTCGATTACGGCTATTTCAGCCGCCAGGAGGCGGGAAGCTCCCATTCACTCGCCCTCGGGGCGAGGATTGGACACTCTCTCGAGGAGCGGCTCAGGATCCGTGAGGAGCATAGGCTCCGCCAAGAGGCGAAGCGGGTGCAGCGGATCTTTGCATCCCGCGTCACGGCGCATATGCAGGCCGCCCAGGCAGCGCGGGTGGAGGGTGATCTCGAGGGAGCGCTCGATAATTTGAAAATCGCGCTCGATTACGATCCATCGAACGAGGCTGCAGTGGAATCACTCACGGTGATAAGAAACGAGATCCTCGATGATCAGGCGGCGAGGTCGAAAGACGTCGAACAGGCGGCGCTCATCCGTGAGCACTTCGAGCTCGGCTTGGAATATTACAGCGCAAACGAGTATATCCTCGCGAGAACCGAATGGATGAATGTTCTCGAGCTCGATCCTGGAAACGAGAACGCGCGGGAATATCTTGTGAGGACCGAGGAAAAACTCAACGAGCAGGTAGGACTGCACAAGGTAAGAGCCGGTGAACTCGAGAAGCGGGCACAGTGGACCGCCGCTCTCGGCGAGTGGAACATTATCAGGATGCTCAAGCCTGATTCGAGGGAAGCCGCCGGTGCGATCGAGAGAATCAATAGACAGATCGAAGCTCAGGGCAGGGATTACCAGGCGGCAAGCGAACGCTTGCGCCGCATCGAGCTCTTCGAAAGCGCCCTGGAAGCCTTCGGCAGCGGCCGATATTCCGAAGCGGCTGAAAAGCTTCGCGAAGTATTGCGCGTCGAACCGAACCATGAGGAAGCGCGAATGCTTCTCCGTCGAGCCGAACGCAGGTTGGTGCCGATGACCGAGGAAGAGAAGGAAGAGATCAAGCGTTTGTATATCGAAGGCATGAAGTACTTCATGAAGGAAAACTACGCCAAGGCTATCGAAGAGTGGAAGAAGATTCTCGAGATCGATCCGGATAATGGAAGTGTTATGGACAACATCAGTGAGGCGGAGAAGAGGCTTCGGAAAGCGGGTTCATCGGAGGCCAACTAG
>CBDUQN010000154.1:0-2791 GCA_965369375.1 uncultured bacterium
CATGGCGCCCCCATTACTTTCGATCCTGTAAAAGAAACTCCCAATGCAACCCCTTGTATAACACGTATAATACATGCAATCAGGGCATTTATTAAAAAATGTGATCGACGGCAAAGAGTAAAGCAATCGCGTCGATGCGTCAACCTATTTTACGACGCAGCCCAAAACAAAACATTAACTGGCAAAACAAGTTACAGCTATCTGGGATTATCACGGGACGGTTTGATTTCAAACCTGCCGGTACTGGTAGCGCGCCCTGCATGTACCCTCGCTCGACACCATGCACGGTCCGTACGGCCTCCTCGGATTGCAGGCCTCACCGAAAAGCGGGCAATCCTCCGGCTCCGTTTCACCGAGGATCACCCGATGGCACATGCACCCCGGGCGGACGTCGACCGGATCGAAGCTGAGACTGAGCTCGAGAGCCCGAACAGCATCGAGACGGCCGTACTCTTCTTTCAAGGACAAACCGGAAAACGGTATCGTGCCTATCCCCCGCCAGATGGAATCGGTTTCTTCGAACATTTCGGAGATAATCTCTCTCGCCCGCGCGTTGCCGCCTTCGCTAACGGTCCTTTTATAGAGATTCACTATTTTGTGGGGCGGACCGGCAATCACCTGATCGGCAAGCTCCACGATCGCGCGAAGCATATCGACCGGTTCGAATCCAGCGATAACGCCGGGGACGTTGTATTCGGTCTCCATGAAGAGGTATCCCTCCCTCCCGAGCACCGTGCTTACATGTCCGGGGAGTATGAAACCGTCCACCGAGCCGATATGCTGATCCAGAAGAAATCTGAGCGCCGGTGGAATCAGGCGCAGCGACGTGATGATAGAGAAATTGTCAGGTGGACCCTGATGCAGCGAGGCGGCGATAGGACCTGCCGTCGTTTCGAATCCGACCGCCATGAATACAACCCTGAAATCGGGGTTTTCCTCGGCTATGCGAACAGCATCGATCGGAGAGTAGACTACCCTCACGTCATGGCCCTCCGCTCTCATCAACTCGAGCGAAGCCTCGGTGGATGGAACGCGGAACATGTCCCCGAACGTCACGACAATGGTGTCGTCGCGCTTCGCAGCCTCGACCGCAAGATCGATATCTCTCGCCGGGCAAACACATACAGGGCAGCCTGGCCCCGCGATGAGCCTGACGCCGTCTGGTAGAAAAGAACGGATGCCGGCTCGAGCGATCGAATGCTCATGGGTGCCGCATACGTGCATCAAGGTCAGCGGCCTGGAGATCCGCATCGATGCCAGCCGCCGGGCGAGTTGCCCGGCTATAGCGGGATCGTGGAACAGGTCGAATAAATGTTCGTCGGTTTTTCTGTTTTGCATTTGAATTGTCGGGGCAGTCAAGAGATCGATCAGTTCTCAGGCTCATCGACCTCATGGGTCATTCCGGCACGGTACACTTTTTTAATAAGCTCGAGAGTTTCGAGCGCCTCATCGGGATCGAGTTTCTCTATCGCATATCCGGTATGAATGAGTACAAAATCACCGATGTCCGCTTCAGCAAGAAGATCGAGCCGAATACTCTTGCGAATTCCACCTGCCTCCGCAACTGCTACTTTACCGTTCTTTTCAACAATCTTCATCGGTATGCCGAGACACATATTATTTACCCGCTTTCGTTGCAAAATCGATGGATCCAATCGATCCATCCGGTGAGACCTTCTTCCGATTTGCATGAGAGTTCCAGTATTTCGAGATCTGGATTTATATCGAGAGCGTCGTTCTTGGCTGCCTGAATATCGAAATCGACGCTGGGAAGGAGATCGATCTTGTTGAGTATCAGAAGTCTCGATTCCCGGAACATCAAAGGGTACTTCTTCGGTTTGTCGTCTCCCTCCGTGATGCTCAGCAGCATGACGCGTGCTCCTTCACCGAGATCGAACTCCGCCGGGCAGACAAGATTTCCCACATTCTCGATAAAGAGCAACTCGATGAGTCCGAGGTCAAAATGGTGGAGCGCTGAATGAACCATGGCTGCATCGAGATGACAGACACCGCCGGTCTGAATCTGAAACACATCTATACCGAGAGCTCCGACCCGCTCCGCATCCCTGCTCGTCTGGAGATCGCCCTCGATAACGCCGATGCGAAGGTCATTTTTAAGGAGTGGAATCGTCTTGACAAGGAGAGATGTCTTCCCCGCGCCGGGAGCGCTCATTATATTGAGCGTAATAACTTCCTTTTCTTTGAGCAATTGCCGGTTCTCGCCGGCTATCTCCCGGTTACGGTCTCTCAGATCTTCACCGACTTTTATCTCGTGCATCATCATTCCCTGATTTCGAATGACCTGGAATCCATATCTTTCAGAAGCCTCCGGAGCCGGCGGAATCCCCCGATTCCTCGTCTTCATCGACTAATATATAATCTATTACCATCTCACGCCCCGAAATAATATCGATTTCGCTCGAATCGCACTTCGAGCAGCGAAACACGAACCCATCGGGATGAGAATCTTTTCCGCATGTCAGGCATCGGATGACGAGTGGAACCGCTTCGCATTGCAGATCGGCTGATTCCGCGACGGTTCCCTTACGCAGGACTTCGAACGCAAACGCCAGTGAATCGATATTCACGCCGGAAAACTCACCGACTCGGAGATGAATTACCGAAACACTGCAGTGATCTTCGTTGCGGGCGACTTTATCGACTACGTCGAGAAGATTCGTCATGAGCGATACTTCGTGCATATTCGGTGTTATTCCTTTCAATTATCTCAAAACGTTATCGATTATTAGCAGATATCTCCTGAAAAGTCAATACGCCGCTCCATCGTGTG
>CBDUQN010000155.1:0-2715 GCA_965369375.1 uncultured bacterium
ACGATCATTGTGTCTCGCTGTGTGCGCGACGGCCCGTCTGAAACACCAGGCCCTCGACTCATACGGACGCGGGGCCGCCCTCTGCGGCACCACCACCCACCACCCGCCACCCACCACCCGGATTTGTTTAATTGTGCCGATCATTGCAATTTGCTAGAATTTTTGAAATCCTATCGTGACGTTCATTACATTCAAAGTGGGATTGAACGATTATGACTGAGACAAAACTCATTATATCAGGGCTCGGAGAAACGAGAACGGAATCTCTCAAAGCGAAAGGCACAGTCCTCGGGCGGGGCGCAAACTGCGACATCATACTCGATCATGACCTGGTATCACGGCATCATGCCAGGATCTACCGGGACCCGTTCGGGCGCTGGATTATCGAGGACCTCGACAGCCGCAACGGCGTGCTCGTCGACGGAGAGCCGGTCAAGGCGCACGCGATAGAACCCGGCCAGAAGATCCTCGTATCATCTTTTTCGCTGTCACTCTCGGAAAAAGCCGATCAGCAGGTCGCCACGGGAACGTCGATCCGAAAAACGATCTCGATTGTCGATAAAGGCTCGGCTGAAGATATTGTATCTTACAAGACCGATCAAGAGGTCGCTCTGTCACCCGCTTTCGTGAAGCAGCTCAATGAATTCGCGGCCGAATTGATGAAACTAGACAGTCCATCGGAACTGTATTCGCAGGCGTGTCTGCGCCTCGCCGAAAAGCTGAATACCCTCGTAGCCATTGTACGATTGCCCTGCAAACCGCAAACGCTGCCCGATTCACCCGACATCCTCGCCTGCCACTTCGGGGACAAGGAGAATTCTGCCGCCGTTCTGCAGGCCACCGATTTGCATCTTTCCAAGCGCGTGCTCGATGCCATCCGCTCGAACGATACGCCGGTTATGGCAAGCAGCGGCGTGTCGTCGGACACGGATATGATGTTGACCGTTGTCGACACGAAAAAACCCCACCTCGTATTTTCCGCGCGGATTAACGACCTGGGAGATAGTGTCGATGCCCTGTACCTCGATATGCTCGAGAGCAAATCGCCCGCGGAGATGTTCGCCTTCATCGAAGCGATCGCCCGCCAGATCAATTTCATGCAGAAAAATCTCTTTCTCATCGAGTTGAAGAAAAAGGAAAAGGAGCTGAGTGAGGCAAATATCCAGCTAAAGGAGAAAGACCGCATAAAGGACGAGTATGTTTCGCGGGTCACGCACGACATCAAGGGTCATCTGGCCGCAATCCAGAGCTGCCTCTATATTTCATCATCCGAATCGAGCGGCCCGCTCAACGAGAAGCAATCCAATTTCATCGACCGCGCAACCAGACGAACCATGCAACTCGCAGATTTTGTAAAAGAACTATTGAACCTGACACAGATGAGACTCAGCGGACGGCTGGAAACGAAAGAGTTTTCCATTGCGGATACCATTTCCAAAGCCCTCGACACCATTGCTCCGAAGGCAAAGGACAAATCGATCACCGTAACTTCCAACGTCGATCAAGCAATAGGCCAAATCACCGGCAACGAATTTTCCATAAATGAAATGATCACCAACCTGCTCTTCAATGCGGTTAAATACACGCCCGAGGAAAAAACTATCCACCTCGAAGCCGAAAGCCACGACGATCATGTCCGGATAGCCATCACCGACACGGGTATCGGGATACCGGGCGACGAGCTCGGGAATGTGTTCGATGAATTTTTCAGGGCCACGAACGCGAGAAAGAGCGAAAAGGACGGGACCGGCCTCGGCCTCTCGATAGTAAAGCAGATCGTAGAGAGACACGGCGGTGAAATCTCCGCACAGAGCGAGGAGGGCCGAGGCACTACATTCACCGTTACCCTGCCGAGAAGCAATTAAGCAATCTTCGAATCAATACAGCGCCATAGATGAATCCGGCATGCGAGACTCCGCAACAACGCTGAATCCGGCATGAGAGACGCCGCAACAACGCTGTAATGCATAACGTAAACAGTTGTGCTTTCGATTTGTATTTGGTACGATATCTCGGCTCGTGCTCGGCCATACTGCTCGTGCCAACTTTATGGAAATTATTGGCTTAACCGGTGCGAGGTACATGATGGCGAAAGCGAAGATTTTGGTTACCGACGACGATCAGGATATCAGGGACTCGTTGCAGGCTATCCTGGAAGCGCAAGATTATGAGGTTATTACTGCCGCCGATAAAGCGGAGGGAATGGAGAAGATCAAGACCGAAAAACCGGATCTGATGATACTCGATGTCATGATGACATCTCTGGATGACGGCTTTGAAATG
Source organism: uncultured bacterium (assembly GCA_965369375.1). Lineage (GTDB taxonomy): Bacteria > Krumholzibacteriota > Krumholzibacteriia > Krumholzibacteriales > Krumholzibacteriaceae > CBDUQN01. Next base: position 2,284 of record CBDUQN010000155.1, read on the forward strand.
GCCAGGGAATTGAAGCAAGATCCGCAATTAAAAAAGATCCCGATCCTGATGCTTACCGGAATCGAGGAAGAGTTCGGTATAGAATTCAAATCAACTGCCGGCGATCCCAAGTGGAATCCGGTGGATGGATTTCTTGAAAAACCGGTGGATCCCGATACGCTGCTTGCTGAGATCGCAAAACTTCTTCCGGGGTAAGCTGCGAAAGATAAATTCTAGAACCCCTCAGCCGCAGATCAAGTTACATAAATTGCATGTTCAGCCCCACGAGGAACTGCAATGCGGGCTGTCCTACCCCTCTGTGGAACAAGGTATATTGCGGCTCCAAAAATATATTGAACACTATCTTTTCCGATTTGAGAACCTTGCCGATGCCGAGCCCGAAAGGAATCACGTACCTGTCATTTTTCAGGTCGAAAGCAGCAACCGGCGCAG
>CBDUQN010000156.1:0-2672 GCA_965369375.1 uncultured bacterium
TGTAGACGACATCTCGTTTGAAAATGAGTCAAACTCGCTTGATTTGGGTCTAGTGTCTGGATCGTTCAATTTATTGATGACGGATCGGTACTTCGATCTTTCTTTCTTGCCGAGACGTTTTAATCTGTTTTTCTGAATTTCATCGGCATACATGTCTTCAATGGGGCCGCTCCCGACGAGAATCAGCTTCTTTATTAATGCAGAATGTGCAGCGGCGACTATCAGGCTGAGCCATGCGCCCCAGGAAAAGCCGATCAAGACAACCGGAATAGCGGAATATTCTCTCAATAGAGCGCTCAACTCGCTGACCTGGCCATCGAGCGAAGTCGCTGTTTGCAGAGGCTCCAATACTCCCCGGTTTGCCGCCAGTTCGAGAGCAACCGGAGCCATCTCACCGGCCGCACCCGGCCCGCCGTGGACAACCGCTGCAACGTAGGGGGGGGTTCCATATTTTCTTATCTTTTCCATCCTGTTTACGTGTCATCGGTGCTGACATTTCGACCCAGTGAAACAAGAATCCCCTTTTCAATAAAACCCACACAATCGCTCAAGGTTTTACTGAATACGCCTCCCTCATTCGACTCATAGGCCTTTTTCCATTGCAAATATGAGCTTTCCGCGCCTTGCGGTATTTCCTTTGCTGTTGCTTCGAGACCCGCCACGCTCGAATCAAGTGCATAATCATAAATCGGTATGTGAGATATGATATCACTTGCAATCCCTAATTCATCGGCTCCCTCTAATTTGAGGTTTTCGACCCAAATGTGGATTATTACTCCTTGCTCTTCGCGGGGCCCGATCTTGGTAATAATAAGCCTGGATTCCGCTTCTCGGGATCGAGTTATGTATTTCCATTTCTGTCCGACGTGATATTCCGGATTCATCTCCACCTCATATGCAATCAGTTGAATTCTCGAGATTTTGATTTATATTTTTATAGCACAAACGGGACCTCACGAAACATCCCTATTTATTATTCAAAAGCTACAGGAGAAACCAGTCGCCATACGCAGGATCGGCTGTGCCGGAGAATTTCAACCTCCCCCATAACGTCCCCTTCGGCTTCGACAACGATCTCGATCTCTATGACCTGCAATCGGAAGAGGTTCAGGCGTTGTATCCGTTCGCCGAGCCGCCGGTTCTGCTCGAATCCGTGCCTCCTATCTATCCCGAGCTTTCGAAACAGGCTGAGATCGAGGGGACGATACTGCTTTGCGGTATAATAGGGGAGAACGGACGAGTTGTTGAGGTGAGTGTCATCGAATCCGATGCGAATGCGGCCATGGAGCGGACCGAGTCGGGAGCGGCCACGACATCAGTTTGAAGTTATCTTCTTGCGAATTCGACACGGTCGAACTCGTCCCAATCGAGGGCTATCTCTTCACCGTCATCCTGAACGACATAGATTCCCTTGTTGTTGTCGTCGACGTCATTCGTGCCCTTTAACCGGAAGCTTCTCCCATCCCAGAGCGTCACAATCGAGGAGCGCCGTCCGCGCCGCTTGATCTCTTTGATATAGGCGAAATCTATGTCGAGTTCGATACCATAGTACTCACCGTCGAGAATTTCCCAGGTGTACTGTTCATCGGCGTCCCAGCAGATCTTGCCGGTGTACTGCTCGCCGTCTTCAGTATAAACGGTGCCTTTCAGTTGATGGCCGCCATCGAATTCATTGTATGTAACCTGGCCCGATGGTGTTTTGAAATCGAGCCGGTCGAAGTCATCCCAATCGACCACTACCTGGCCGAGTCCGACATCGGTGATTATGATGCCCCGGTTGTCGTCATCGACATCGTTGGTGCCCTTCATGACGAGCTCATCGCCGTTTTTAAGGACCACCAGGGCGCCGCTCGAGCTGTAGCGCTCGATGGCCGCGATCTTCCCGAATTCGATCTTTCTGTTGCGGCGGTTTTCCTTACCGTCGAGAATGTCTTTCTCAAACATTTCGTCGACGTCCCAGCAGACCCATCCGGTGAATTCGTCGCCGCGCCGGGTTACGAGTGTTCCATAGAGCCGCTCGCCGTAGTTCGACTTGACGTCGGCGTCACCCTGCATGAAATCTATCCGTTCGATATCATCCCAATCGAATTCGATTTCGCCTTCGTTCATGTCTTCAATGACGATTTCCCTGATGGATCCTCCGATATCGGTCGAGTTGCCTTCGAGCTCGACTTCTTCTCCTGATTTCAGCGTTACGATGATTGCGTCGTCGTCGATGATCTCGAGTGTCTTGATGTGCCCGAACCTGACCCCCGATAACGCCGATCCGTTTTGGGAGTAATCTTCCGTCTTTTCTATCCTGAGGCCGAAGATTTTGATCGTTTTCTTTCTCTCTCCATACTTCTTTCGGTGGCTGCCGATGGAGCACCCCGTCAGCTCCTTCGTGCCGTTGAGTATGTCGACCCACGAACCTTCGTTCAGGTCCCAGCGGATCGGTCCCTCGAATACATCACCATCGACCGTTGTGAGTTTTCCATAGATTCTGCCGCTGCTGTCGGCAGCCGCCACGGCGGCGGACGATACTATGATAACCGCCGAAATAGCAATCACTCCTACGAGTTTCATTTTTCCGTCCCCCTGGATAAAAGATACGTGCATGTGCGGCTATAATTACGGGGTGGGAAAGTAGAATGCTACACGATCCGTGCGGTTTAATTTCCGGCGGTGCCGGC
>CBDUQN010000157.1:0-2669 GCA_965369375.1 uncultured bacterium
GCGAAGGAAAGCCCGGACGAAGCGAAGGAAACGTCGGACGACGACGACGACCTTCCGTTCTAGTAAGCTGTTGTAACAACTGAGTTCATCCCTGGCAGGCCTGGCAGAGTATTCTGCTTTACGATAAAAAGGGAAGCGTGGATTTTCATCGCGCTTCCCTTCTTCTTGAATAGCAACTCGTTATGCCGAATCGGCTTGATTGATGGCTAATTCTGTTGATTGAAAATTGAATTTGTAGTATAATCTGACGCGTTAGGGGACAAACCACCTCACTATAGGAGAACTTCAACGGGCAAACAGCGCAGTGGTGGTTTCGTGTCTATATACACCCAAACCCAGGAAGGAGGCAGCATATGCGTCGTTATGTGCTCGTTTCGATCCTGCTCCTGGTCTTTCTCACCCTCGGTGGGTGCAGCGAAGACAGGGGGCTGAATCCGCAGAGTCCCGCAGATCCAGGAACGCCCTCGATGACGGTCGATCCGGAGCTGGTGGCAAAGGAAATCGTTGCCAAGATTGGATGGCCAGCCGAGTTGGAGGATGGGGAACCGCTCGATGTGCTCGCCATGGGATCAGGCGGCTGCGTCATCGAGATCGACCGGCAGCCGATCGTCGGTGATGTTGTGCATTACAGCTTTCAGATCACCGTCGGCCCGGGACCGTATGATGTCATCGGCCTCCACCGTGTCGTGCGCGAGAAGCGTCCCTGCCGGCCCATTAAGACGAAAAAGAATCTCTTCATGGCTCATGGAGACGGCGCCAACTTCATGGCGGCGTTTCTCACGAGCGTGCTCTCGCCCACTACACCGGACGAACATGCGATGCCGGTATACCTCGCTCAGAACGATGTCGATGTGTGGGGAATCGATTTCGGATGGACCTTTGTGCCCCTCGGTACGACGGACTTCTCGTTCTTTGCCGGCTGGGGGCTCGAGAAGGAAGCCTCACATCTCGAGTTAGCGCTCGCGATCGCTCGCGCGACACGAGCACTGACAGGCGGTGGATTCGGGAAGATGCATCTGCTCGCCTGGAGCAGTGGCGCTAATGCGGGATACGTCTATCTGAATAACGAGACACAGAAGCCCGAGTTCTGCCGTCATGTGAAGGGCTTCATACCGGTGGATGCCTATATGAAGACGGATGACGAAGAGGTACGGCTTTCGAATTGCGCTGATGCCGCCGATCGTCAAGCGATGATCGACGCCGGGATGTATCAGGATGAGACAGGAGTCCTGGCGCAGACGCTCTACATATTGGCAATGACGGCGCCGAACGATCCGTCACCGGTGATTCCCGGTCTGACAAATTATCAGACAGCACTGTTTATGGGCGCAGCAACCTGGAACCTCGCTACGCCCACGCCCTATTACCATCTTTGCGCCGGCGTGTTCAACGAATACGGCATCCCGGTTGACCTGCAATATACGCCCGCGCAGTTGTGGCTTGATTTCATAGGTGCCTGGTCACCGTACGCTCCTCACCAGAGACAGGTGGATATGGGGCTCTCGGTCTGTGATGAAGTCGACGTTCCGTTCGACGACCATCTCGGTGAGATTACAGTTCCTGTAATGTACGTCGGAGCGGGTGGAGGATTCGGGGAATACGGCGTCTACACGACTACGCTCCTCGGAAGCACCGATGTCACAGAGCTTGTCGTCGATCTCGCACCGCCGGAGGCGCGATTTCTCGATTTCGGCCATGTCGATCTCTTCCAGGCGGACAACGCTCCGAGTCTCGTTTGGGAACCGGTCCTGACATGGATCGAGGAACACACGAGCGGGCGTGGTTACGGCAAAGCAAAACCCAAGCATTAGTTGTTATGGGCAGGGCAGAGTGATCGAACATATAGAATGATGCAGTGTCAGAGGGGGTCTCCATACTAGCACCGAGCCCCGTCCTCGCAGGAGGGCGGGGTTTCTTCATGGAGGATAAAGCAAGTGTCGGTCATTCAGTCATTCGTAAGATGACTTGCAATGAGGCAATTTTCGAATAATTATTAAGAACACCGGGCGCCTTCGGGAATATATGCGTTGTTCGATCAGAAGTGTTGCTATGCTCTTGAATTTACAGTCGACGATCATTTACGGCCCGATCCAATCGAGGCGGATCGGCGCCTCGCTCGGCGTCAATATACTGCCCGCCAACGTCAAGGTCTGCTGCTTCGACTGTCTCTACTGCCAGTACGGATGGACCGACTTCTCCAAAATAGAAAATGCTGTGTTCTCCGAGCCGTCAGCGGTTGCCACAGCGCTTGAAAATGCGCTCGCGAGCCTGCCCGAATTACCGCGGTACATCACCTTCTCGGGAAACGGCGAACCGACGATGCATCCCGCCTTCGGTGAGATCGTCGACGAGGTGATACGCATCAGAGACGAACTCGCGCCGGACTCACAAACGGCGATACTCTCGAACTCATCGACGGTTCACTGCCCGGGGGTTCACAAAGCGCTCGCGAAGCTCGATCTGCGCATCATGAAACTCGATACGGGGGATTCCGATCTGTTCGATTCATACAATAAGCCGGCCGCCGGGATATCTATTGGGAAGATTACTGAAGGACTCGTTGCACTCGATGACGTGACAATCCAGTCGCTCTTTACAAAGGGACCGGGCGGCAATTTCACCGAGCCGAACCTTACCGACTGGATCGCCCGCCTGCGCGCCATCTCGCC
>CBDUQN010000158.1:0-2330 GCA_965369375.1 uncultured bacterium
GCCCTCTCCCGCCTCCGACAATGTCCACGACACCTCTATCCGATCACCGACGAGCGCCGCCGAACAACTCTGAAGCAGCGTCCCCACTGTTATATCCTCGGGTCTCAGCAGCGCCTCGGGCCCCGCATTCCCGTGCACATCAACGGCCGACATCTTGTAGAAGTAGTGATCAGTCGCGATCCACGCCGTGTCTATCAGCACCGTGTCGGTGGTCGTTCCCACCAGATTGGAACCGTCGGGCACGAAGAGCTCGTTGTCGCCGCGGTGAATCGAGTAGTGGTAGAGATCACTCTCAGAGTTCGGCAGCCATGAGAGCCTCAAACCCTGCGGCGCGAGACTCTGGATACCGGCGAATCCCGTCGGCTGCGCCGGCGAGAGGTTGTCCACCGAATAGCCGCTGTCCACCGGGGAATCGAAATACACAAGCAGATCAGCGGTTTGCGCGGTGACGACGAAGTGCTGCCATCCGGGATCCGTTCCGATCGAGTCGTAGAGGCTCTCCACGGTGTAGGCGTAGAGCTCGGCCTGCCGGGCGGGAATATTATCCAGCCACTCCCACGCGTATCCCTGAGAGAGCGGCAGGTACCGCTTCGCCGTGCCCTTGAAATCCTCGCTGATCCCGAGCTCCTCGAGTGATCTGAGCTCCTCGACGGCGAGCGGGCTTGCCCCCGCATCCGGTAGCAAACGCCACAGCGAGTAATAGGTGATATCCGCGTTCGGGAAGGAATCGACCTCACTCCTATGCCACCGGAGGCTGAGCCTGCCGCCCTGGTCCTTCGGAATATCTTCGATCGACGAGAACGATGGGGCGGGATAGTAATCACCGATAAAACCGGCGCGATTCAGCTTGAGGGCAAAAACATCCAGATCACTTCCGTTTCGATTATCATTCCACGCTACTATTGCGCCACCCTGCCCGTCAGAAATCGCCACCAGATAGTCAAGATCATAATTTCCTCTGAAAACCGGTACACCCATAAGCGGCCACATGACAATGCCGTTTTCATTGACGCGCTGTGCGGAGATGTTCCCCCACTGCATGTTTACGATATCATAATAAGCGACAATAGCCCCACCGAGACCATCCGAGATAATATCAGGATATCCTTTCACCCACGGAGTGGCGACTATTTCGAGGCCGCCCGGCCACAGAAACTGTCCATCGAGGCCTACCCTCCGTACAAGAAATGTGTAATCCTCGAATACCGGACCTTGCTCATCCCATGTCATGATGATATCGTTATTACTGGTGAGTACGAGTCGAGGATAGAGCTCCTCGATATCGGTAGCGGTAACAGCCATCCCATCGGACGTCCACTGAGCGACGCCATTCATGCTGATCCGCTGCATGTAGATATCCCTATCGCCATCGCGATCATCGGCCCACGCTATAATTGCCCCTCCGGAACCATCAGAAATCATGTAGAGATCACCATCGAACGATGTTGTGGCGCAGACCGCTATCCCATCGGCTGTCCATTGAACCGTGCCGCTCCCGTCGATCCTCTGAGCGTAAACATCGTATGATCCGACTCGCTGATCAGGCCATGCAACTATCGCCCCCCCGGCGCCGTCGGATATGATCTCGTGATTCCTCTGGTTCCCGATCGCATTACATATGCCAATGCCGCTGTCAGCCCATATGAGATTGCCGTCAGCATCGATCTTCTGCGCGTAGATGTCATAATGACCATTCCGGGAATCTTCCCACGCGATGATCGCCCCGCTGGAACCGTCTGTTGTGATGCGGGGATCATATAGCAAAGTAGCCAACGTGCACACCACAACACCATTTTCCGCCCACTGCCCGCTACCACTCGAGTCCATCCTCTGTACATAAATACCACCGCCGATTGCCCGATAATCATCCCAGGTTATGATCGCACCACCGGCATCATCAGTGATCATCCGCAGATCTTCCTGATCTCCGCCCAAGGTGCAGACGGCAGCGCCATCAAGCGTCCACTGCGTATATCCCTTGTCGTTTATCCTTCGTGCATAGATATCCCAATTACCGGACCGCTCATCCTGCCAGCCTATAATTGCCCCGCCTTTACCGTCGGTTACGATCTGGGGAAAATCCTGATCCTGATCTTCGGTGCATATGGGAACCCCGTTTTCCACCCACTGCGCGTTGAGGATCGCGATCCCGATCAGGAGCACAATGAGACACGCAAGAACGACGGATTTACGCTGCATACGCATGGCAAAACCTCCCTCGGCGAGTGAACCTAATACTTTGAAAAGAATTACCTAGAGACGAGTATACACAGGTCGGATATGATGTACACGAAATTTCTTATCTTCAATAGGTTAGCACAAAACGGGAA
>CBDUQN010000159.1:0-1889 GCA_965369375.1 uncultured bacterium
CTGATGTAAAACGGTCAGGAGGCGGTTAACACCTTCGCTTTTTGACGGATTGAGGTTAATATTAGGGGAATCCGGGGGATTCAGTAACACCACGCCCGGTCTCTCCTGACCATCGCGACATATTCGATTTTTTCCCGGTAGTTGGATTATTTTTTCCCGGTAGTTGGATTTTGCGTTCAATTGTGCGGCTGCTTTTTGAATGATTTCTTTGGAAAGCGCGTCTTTTTCTTGTCGAGCTCAACTGTCACGTTGTACTCGTCGAGGAGATACCAGGCCCCGCTTATGAAATCCACGATGAGGCCGTAGAATAAAAAGCAATCGAGAAAAATCCATCCGAGTCCGATATGGTGGCCGAGGTGGTACACCTTGGTTTCATAACCGTCCTGCTTGAATTCGATGGTGTATGTCTGATTCGATGCGAGCTGGACGTCAAGCGGCGTTCTTCCTGCGTATTCACCGTTTATGTAAACCCTCGTCGGCGGTTTCGAATCTATGTCTACTTCGGCGATCTTTCCCTTGAAGATCGTTGCGCATCCGCTCACGGCAACGAGTGAAGCCGCAAGGAAGCAACGGAACATGCAGGATCGCAACAAATTTTCCATGATTAATCGGAGATTAGAACAAGAGATATGGCGAGTCAATTCAATAAAATTATGATTGACAAATAAACAGTTACGCAGTACTGCTCATGAATGTATGGGAAAAAGCGATTCTCTAGCGGGAGGGAATAATGTATCACAAGATATTGCTGATCAGCGTTTGCCTGCTTCTCGCAGCGTCGCCGCTCCGTGCACAGGAGACAGCCGCCGTATTCGAGTTCGAATCGATAGGCGTGGATTATGAAACGGTCGAGGCCGCAACACACATATTCAGGACCGAGCTCGAGGCGACGGGGAAATTCTCGGTGCTGTCCGAAGCCGACATGGAGGCGAAGCTCGCATCTGAAGGCGTGACTGATTTTCTCTGCTACGGCGTCGGATGCGCGTCCGATTACGGCTACAAGCTGGGTGTCGAAAAGGTGATCATCGGGACACTCACCGCGCTCGGCGAGCGGGTTACGATCGAGGTCAATCTCGTGGATGTGCTGAAAAAGGAAGTCGAGTTTTCCGATAGATTCTCTGTCGAGTATGTCGAAGATCTCAATTCGGCTCTTCGCAAGCTGGCCGAAGCGATCGCGGCACGCGAGAAGATCGAATCCGAAGTCACCCGCTATGCGATAACGGATGAAGAAACGTTGGAACCGCGCCGCAAGGCATCATACACGACGCAGGGGGTAGGGTTCGGTATCGGGGTTCCTTTCGGGGATTCCTATTCGGAGATAAGCAACCTCAAAACGGTCGCATGGGTCTTTCGCTATGAGGCGAGCAACTATGTTGTAGAGAATTCATTCGGTATCACGTGGGGGAAGGGGGGTGGCAAGGATACCGTATCGACCAATTCGGGGTATGATAAAACGATCGTCAATGAACAGAATTTGATTGTTTTCCCCTGGGATATCGGGATCCGGTATATATTCAGCAGGGAGAGAGATACCACTCCTTATATCGGTGGCGGTATCGGACTTCATTTTATCGTATCCCAGGAAACGGCGGACGTGGTATATACCGAAAGCGACGTCGCCTTCGCCTTTCACGGCTCGGGAGGATTGTATCTCTTTCAAACCTACGATTTCCGGTTGAGCCTCGAGGCCAAATACACCATTCTCTTTTCCGATGCCTTCCTCGGAACGCAGGATGTCCATCAGCAGATTGCATTCTTCCTGACGGTATCCGGCAGGACCTCGAAGCTGAAGTGGGGAGGCGGAACGGGATGCGGCACGGGGGGCTGTTTATATTACCTAAATTGAGCGATTTAAGGGCATGAAAAATCCCACCGAATGGGTTAACATG